>NZ_JBSGHB010000024.1:0-107015 GCF_053604195.1 Actinokineospora sp. NPDC004072
CGCCCGCCTTCACCGCCTTCACGCCCAAGCGGCGTTTCGCTTAGGGGTCCCCGCGAATGCGAGTTCACCCCATCGGACCCACCCGCCAAGCCGCGCAACCCACCCCGCCCCAAGACCCCGCCCCAACACCGGATCCGAGACCCCTCCCCAACCGGGGGACAAACCGCCCTCTTCTTTCCAGAATACCCGGCCGCCGATCTTGTCAATACCCGTTGCCCACACCCCTGTGGACAACTCCGGACGACACCCCCCAACCACACCCTCGTGACGCACCCCACCACCAAGCAGGTGATTCCGAGCAGCCACCGGGTACCCCCAAGCTCCCCAGGACGAAGGGAGCGCGAGCCATGCCCGAAGCCGCCGAGCGAGCCCTCTCCCGGGAGCGGTTGCTCACCGCGATGCTCACGATCCCCACCCTCCTCCGCCACCCCGTCTGGCACCGCCCCGACCCCACCCAGGGCCGCGGCAAGGGCGTCCTCCTCATCCCCGGCTTCGGCGTCGGCGACAGCAGCCTCGCCCTCGTCCACACCTGGCTCGCCGCCCGCGGTTATCGCCCCGCCCGCGCGCGCATCGGGTTCAACATCGGCTGCACCACCGAACTCGTCAAGCGCTTGGAGACCCGGCTGGACCAGATCGCCGACCAGACCGGCGACCAGGTCATCCTCATGGGCCAGAGCCGCGGCGGCTGGTTGGGCAGGTTGATCGCGGTGCGCAGGCCCGAGCTGGTGCGGGGCCTGGTGATGCTCGGTGCGCCCGTGCTGGACCCGCTCGGCGCGCACGGCAAGGTCGTGCGCGTGGCCCGGTTCCTCGCCCGCTTGTCGGCGCTGGGCGTGCCCGGGCTGCTGAACGCCGCCTGCCTGACCGGGGACTGCATGCGCAGGCACCGGGAGGCGTTGAAGGCGGCCCTGCCGGTGCCCGCGGTGGCGGTCTACTCCCGCCAGGACGCCATCGTGCCGTGGGAGTTGTGCATGGACCCGTGCGCGGAGTGCGTCGAGGTGTCGAGCACGCACACCGGGATGGCGCTGGACCCGGAGTTCTTCGCCGCCGTGCAGCCGCGGCTGGCCAGGTGGGCGCTCGGCTCGCCTCAGACCGCGTGCGGGTAGCTCTCCGGGGGCTCGCCGGAGTCCCAGCGCGCGGTGCGTTCGAGCGGTTGCAGGGCGTGCGTACGGTCGATGTGGATGATGCCGTCGAACTGGCGGGACAGGCGGGCGCGGAAGTAGTGGCTCTGGCGCTCGGTGCCCGGCCGGTAGACGACGCCGATGGCGCGCTCCAGGCGGGCTGAGCCCAGGATGCCCGCGGCGCGCGGGGCCTTGGCGACGTCCAGCAGGAACTCGGCCATGCCGGTGTCGTGGAACAGCTTCTCGACGCTGCCGTCCGGCGCGGGCCGCACCTGCTTGCGGTCGGCCGGGCCGCCCCAGTTGTCGGCGGCGGTGGCCGTCCCGGTGTAGGTCGTGAAGCCGATGATCTTCACCTGGCCCGGGTGCCGTTCGCGGGCCAGCTGGCCGAGGTTGAGCTCGCCGCGGGAGGCCAGCTCCGTCGCGCGGGCGTCGCCGACGTGGGAGTTGTGCGCCCAGACGACGATCTTCGCCGGGGCGCCGGCCCGGGCGGTGATGTGCTCGGCGAGGGCGTCGAGGGTGTCGGCCATGTGCTCGTCGCGCAGGTTCCACGACGACACCCGGCCGCCGAACATCGTGCGGTAGTAGCGCTCGGCGGCCTGGACGAGCTGGGCGTTTCGCTCGGCGTCGAAGTGCTCGTCGGCCGAGCGGTCCGGGGCGCGCCGCAGGTCGACCAGCTGGGCGAGGATGCGGCGCTCGCACTCCTCGCCCGCGCCGAAGGCCGCGGCCAGGCCGTAGCCCTGGCCGTCGTCGTTGTGGTCGAGGCAGGAGTAGCGCTCGCGGGCGCGGTCGGCGGCCGCGGGGTCGACCTCGGCGAGGTAGGCGATGACGTGCTCGGCGGAGCGGTGCAGGCTGTAGAGGTCCAAGCCGTAGAAGCCGCCGCGGCCGCGCATCCAGGTGAGGAACTCCACCACCTCGGTGTTGCGCCACATCCACGCCGGGAACCGCTCGAACCCGCCGAGCGCGTGCACGGCGTCGCGGTCGTCGCCCTCGCCGCGCACCCACTGGTTGACCCGGTAGGCGTCGGGCCAGTCGGCCTCCACGGCGACGGCGTGGAAGCCGCGCTCCTCGATCAGCCGCCGGGTCATCGCCGCCCGCGCCGCGTAGAACTCGTGCGTGCCGTGGGACGCCTCGCCGATCAGGACGAACCGGGCGTCGCCCACCAGGTCGAAGAGGGCGTCGTCGGCCGGGACGCCTGCGCGGACCGGGATGGCCTCGGCGCGGATGGCGGCGGCCTCGCCGTCCGGTGCGGCGCGCAGCAGCTCGACCACCTCGTCGTCGGAGGTCTGGGAGAAGTCCCGATAGGACTGGCCGACGGCGTAGAACGACGCCGGGGTGGTCGCGCAGATCACCTCGTCCACCTCGCGGCCGAACTCCTCGCAGGTCGACGCCGACGCCGTGGGCACGGCCACGACCAGCCTGCCCGGGCGCAGCTCCCGCAGGGCCTGCACGGCCGCGCGCATGCTCGCCCCGGTGGCCAGGCCGTCGTCGACCAGGATGACCGCGCGGCCCTCGACCTGCAGGGGCGGCTTGTCGCCGCGGTAGAGCCGTTCGCGGCGGCGCAGCTCGCGGGTCTCCTCGTCGGCGACCGAGCGCACCACATCCGGGGTCACACGGTGGCCGCGCACCACGTCGTCGTTGAGCACCATCGCCCCGCCGCTGGCCAGCGCGCCCATCGCCAGCTCCGGGTGCCCGGGCAGGCCCAGCTTGCGGACGATGAACACGTCCAGCGGCAGGCCCAGCGCGGTTGCCACCTCGTGGGCGACGGGGACGCCGCCGCGGGGCAGGCCGAGGACCACGGCGTCGCGGCCGCGGTAGTGGGCGAGCAGGCCCGCCAGCGCGCGGCCCGCGTCCGCGCGGTCCCGGAAGAGTCGCTCCGCCATGCCTGATCGGCTACCCGGGCCGCCCGGGCGGAAAACCCGCGTGTCGCGGGCCCGCAGACGGGTTACCCACCATCGTGACCCCACGTGCCGAACCACCGGAACGCGACGGCGAGCACACCCTCGTCAACCAGTACCTCAAGCAGATCGCGGCCACCCCGCTGCTGACCGCGGAGGAGGAGGTGGACATCGCCAAGCGGATCGAGGCGGGCGTCTACGCCGAGCGCCTGCTGGCCGAGGACCCGCAGGTCCCGCGCGCGGAGCTCAAGGCGATCGCCCGGGACGGGCAGCGGGCCAAGGACCACATGGTGCGCGCGAACCTGCGGCTGGTCGTCTCGATCGCCAAGAAGCACCTGCACCGCGGCCTGGCGCTGCTCGACCTCATCCAGGAGGGCAACCTCGGGCTCATCCACGCGGTGGAGAAGTTCGACTACGCCAAGGGCTTCAAGTTCTCCACCTACGCCACCTGGTGGATCAGGCAGGCGGTGGAGCGCGGGATCACGATGCACAGCCGCACCGTGCGGCTGCCCGTGCACGTGGTCGAGGAGCTGGCCAGGCTCGGCCGCGCCGAGCGCAAGCTCGGGCTCAACCTCGGCAGGCCGCCCACGGAGGCCGAGGTGGCCGCTGAGGCGGGCACCACACCCGAGCGCGTCATCGAGCTGCGGCGGATCGACCGCGCCGCGATCAGCCTCGACACCCCCGTCGCCGCCGACACCGACACGACCTTGGGCGAGCTGATCGAGGACACCGAGGTGGTCGACGCCGCCGACGTCGTGGCCTACGAGGGTCTGGCGAGGGAACTGCGCGGCCTGGTCGACGCGCTGCCGCCGCGGGAGGCGCTGATCATCACCCTGCGCTTCGGGCTCAACGGCGGCGAGCCGTGCACCCTGCAGCAGGTCGCCGACCGGCTGGGGCTGACCAGGGAGCGCATCCGGCAGCTGGAGAAGGCGGCGCTGGCCAAGCTGCGCGACCCCGAGACGCCGCTGCTGAACTGGGCGGGCTGAGGTGTTCCTCGACGAGGAGGTGCGGCTGCCGGGCGGGCTGCCCGCCCACGTCGCCGTGCCCCGGCCCGACAGCTGCGTCGTGGTGTTCGCGCACGGCAGCGGCAGCAGCAGGCACAGCCCGCGCAACCAGCACGTCGCCGCCGCGCTGCGCCGGGCAGGCCACGGCACGGTCCTGACCGACCTGCTGACGGCGGCCGAGGAGGACCTGCGCTTCGACATCCCGCTGCTCGCCGAGCGGCTGGCCGGGGTGGTCGACGCGCTGGTCGAGCGGCTGCCGCAGGCCCCGGTCGGCCTCTTCGGCGCCAGCACGGGGGCGGCCGCCGCGCTGGTCGTCGCCGCGGAGCGGCCGCTCGTGCGGGCGGTGGTCTCCCGCGGCGGGCGGCCGGACCTGGCCGGGGACGCGCTCGGCCGGGTGCAGGCGCCGACGCTGCTGGTGGTGGGCAGCCTCGACCTGCCGGTCATCGACCTCAACCGGCAGGCGGCCGAGCGGTTGGGCGGGACGGCGCGGATCGAGGTCGTGGCCGGGGCGAGCCATCTGTTCGAGGAGCCGGGGGCGCTGGACCAGGTGGCCGCGCTGGCCGCCGACTGGTTCACCGCGAACGCCGGCCCGACGGGTTAGCCTGCCCCGCATGCGCCGAGCCCGGGTGGAGGACGTGCACCGCATCGCGTCCGGCATGCCGCACGTCACCGTCACGCAGGCCGCCCACGGGAAGGCCGTGTACCAGGTGGGGCGCAAGTCGTTCGTGTTCTTCCGCAACCCGCGGCCGGACGCGGTGGACCCGGAGACCGGCGAGCGGTACGACGACGTGATCGTGTTCTGGGTCGCCTCCGAGCACGAGAAGCAGGCCCTGGTGCAGGACGGGTCGACGCCGTTCTTCACCACACCGCACTTCGACGGCCACCGCTCGGTCCTGCTGCGCGCCAGCCGCATCGGCGAGCTGGCGGTCGAGGAGCTGACCGAGGTCATCCAGGACGCCTGGCTGTCCCAGGCGTCGCAGGCCAGGGCGCGGGCCTGGCTGGCGGCGCGCTGAGTCAGCGGCGGCGCTGGGTGGTGTGCCGGGTGGGCTCGGCGGTGGTGGGGTCCTCGGGCCAGCGGTGGCGGGGGTAGCGGCCGCGCAGCTCGGCGCGCACCCGGTGGTACCCCTCCCGCCAGAAGCCCGCCAGATCGCCGGTCACCGCCGCGGGCCTGCCCGCCGGGGAGAGCAGGTGCAGCACGACCGGCACCCGCCCGCCGACGACCGTAGGGCTGGCGGTCCACCCGAAGACCTCCTGGATCTTCACCGGCAGCGCAGGCGGATCAGCCCCGTAATCCACCTTGATCCGCGACCCCGACGGCACCTCGATCCGCTCCGGCGCCAACTCCTCGATCCGCCCCGCCTCCGGCCACGGCACCAACCCCCGCAGCACGGCCTTCATGTCCAGCGCCCGCAGCTCAGCGGCATTGCGCACCCCCGCAGCCCACACGGGCGCAGCCGCAAGCAGCGCATCGTCGTCCACCGCAGGCCACGGCTCCCCCAGCACCCTGCGCACCAAGGCCAACCGCTCCCGGAGCCCGGCCGCCTCCCCCATGCGAACCAGCCCCAGCCCCTCCTTCGCCAACCCCTCCAAAACCGCCGCCTGGACCAGCTCAGCAGGCGGCTCCACCAACGCCCGTTCCTTCACCACAATCGCCCCCAACCGCCGCACCCGCCGCGCCACCACATCCCCATCCCGCCACCGCACCTCATCCTCCTCCACCACCAACGCCTCCCCCGCCCGCAAAGCCACCCCTTCATCCGCCACCGCCGCCACCCGCACCACCCCCACCCGCCCCGTCCACTCCGCCGCCGCAACCGCCACCCACTCCGGCTCCCCCATCCCCTCCGGCAACTCCACAGCACTCCCCCCAGCCATCAAATACCCCCGCCCACCCCCACCCCGCCGCCGAGCCAACCGCTCCGGAAACGCCATCCCCACAACCAACGCAACATCCACCCCCTCCTTCTCTCCCCGCCCCACCCCACCAACACCGCCCCCACGCCCAGCCCTCTCCTCGCCACGCCCAACCCGCTCGCCGCCACGCCCACTCCACTCGTCTCCACGCCCAACCTGCTCGCCGCCGCCCCCAGTCCTCTTGTCCGCACGCCCAACCCGCTCGCCTCCACCCCCAGCCCGCTCGCTCCCACGCCGCGCCCGCTCGTCCCCACGCCAAACCTGCTCAGCCCCGCCCCCGCCAAGCCGCTCCCCCTGCCCCTCACCACCAGGCCGAACCCCACCGCCCTGCATCCCCTCACCCGCACCAGCCAGCGCCCCACCAGCCCATCCCTGCTTGCCACCATCGCTCGCCCCGGACCCAGCAGCCCGCTCCCGTTCACCCTCCGCCCGTACCTCACCGGCCCGCCTTCCTTCCCCCGCACCGAACAACGCCTCACCCACCGGTCCGCGCTCGCCACCGGCATTCGCCCCAGCGCCGCCCGGGTGCTCCCGCTCACCCTCCGACCAATCCCCACCGGCCCACCTACCTTCCCCCGCACTAACCAGCGCTCCACCTTCCCGCCCGTCCTCGCCAGCATCACTTGCCCCAGCCCCACCAGCCCGCTCCCTTTCACCGGCACTACCCGCCAGCCGGGCCTGCTCCCCCAACCGCCCAGCCCGCTCCCACTCGCCCCCACCGCCAGACTCCACCCCGCCAGCCCGCGCCCGGCCACCCACCGCCCGCTCCCCACGACCCTCAACGCCGGTCGTCCGGGCCTCGCCCGCCCGACCGCTCACCGCCTCCCGCCCAGCGCCACCAGCACCTCCCCACCCATCCCCAGCACTCCCCCGCGCAGCCCCACCGCCGCCAGCACCCTCCCTCGCCTCCCCAGGCCCACCAGCACTTCCCAGCGAATCCGCGCCCACTCCCTCCCCCTCCGCCACCCGCCCACCCGCGCCAGCCCCCTCAACCCCCGCCTCCCACAGCGCACCACCCCCACGCATCCCCTGAGCCCGCAGCCGCCGCACCTCCCGCCGCCACCGCTGCGTATTCGGCGACCCCCTCCGCAACGCCCGCAGCGACGCCTCAAGATCCAGCCCGGTTGCCAGCGTGTCGTCGTCCAACACCGCCACCACCTCCTCCGACCCCGGGCAATCCACCAGCGCCCGCGCCAGCCGCGGATGCACCCCCAACCGCGACATCGCCCGCCCCCGCGCGGTCACCACCCCGTCCTCCAGCGCCCCCAACGCCGTCAGCGTCGCCCGCGCCGCCGCGAGCGGTCCCGCGGGTGGCGCGTCCCACCACCGCAGCGCCGAGCCGTCCGGGGTGCCCCAGCACGCCAGTTCCAGCGCGAGGCCGGTGAGGTCGGCCGTGCGGATCTCCGGTTCGGGGTGGCGCGGCAGCGTCGACTGCTCGTGCTCCGGCCAGCACCGGTACACCCGCCCCGGCCCCTCCCGCCCCGCGCGCCCGGCCCGCTGGTCGGCCACCGCCGCCGACACCCGCACCGTCACCAGCCCCGACAGCCCCCGCCCGTGGTCGACCCGCGGCACCCGCGCCTGCCCCGCGTCCACCACCGCCCGCACACCGGGCACCGTCAGGCTCGACTCGGCCACCGCCGTCGCCAGCACCACCCGCCGCCGGGGCCCAGGCCGCAGCGCCGCGTCCTGCTCCGCCGAGGGCAACCGCCCGTGCAGCACCACAACATCAGCCGCCACATCCAACGCCGATGCCACCCACCGGATCTCCTTGACCCCCGGCAGGAACACCAGCACATCACCGTCCCCTTCGGACAGCGCGAGCTCCACCGCCCTGGCCACGACCCCCGCTAGCCGCTCCCCCCGAACGGGCGGCACGTACTTCACCGCCACCGGGTGCGCCGCGCCCTCGACCCTGATCACCGGCGCGTCGAGGAGGTCGGCGAGGCGGTCGGCGGCGACGGTGGCGCTGGTGGCCAGGACGCGCAGGTCCGGGCGCAGGCCGTCGCGGGCGTCGAGGAGCAGGGCGAGCAGGAGGTCGGCGTCGAGGTGGCGCTCGTGGCACTCGTCCAGCAGCACGGTGTCCACACCGGACAGCTCGGGGTCGGACTGGAGCCTGCGGACCAGCAGCCCGGAGGTGACCACCTCGATCCGGGTGTCCTTCGACACCTTCCGATCACCGCGCACCGCGTACCCGACGCTCGCGCCGACCGGCTCGCCGGCCAGCGCCGCCATCCGGGCCGCGGCCGCCCGCGCCGCGATCCGCCGGGGCTCGGCGACCACGACCCGGCCGGGCAGGGCGGGCGGCACCAGCGTCGTCTTGCCGGTGCCGGGCGGGGCGACGAGCACCGCGGCGCCGTGCGCGGCCAGGGCGTCGGCGATCTGCGGCAGGGCGGCGCGGACAGGCAGGTCGGACATGCTGACCAGCCTCTCAGGTGCGGACCGGTAGCCTCGAAGCGGACGAAAGGGAACGCACGTGGGTGGAGCCGAACGCAACCAGCGCAAGCGCAGGCAGGCGCAGCAGGCCGCGCCGCCGCAGCCGGTCGCCGTCACGAAGGCGCCGGTCGACGGCAAGCGCATCGCCATCGCCGTCGCGGTGGTCGTCGCCATCGGCGCGATCATCGCGGGCTTCATCTACAGCAACAGCGTGAAGAACTCGACCGAGGGCGAGGCGATCGGCGTCCAGCGCTCCAGCCTGAGCGTGCCGGTCAGCCGCGATGGCGCGGTGGTGGCCGTCGGCCGGGAGGACGCCCGCGTCACCATCGACGTCTACGAGGACTTCCTCTGCCCGGCCTGCCGCTCCTTCGAGGAGAAGCACGGCGCGGCCATCGAGCAGGCCATCGCCGCAGGCGACCTGCGCGTCCGCTACCACCTGATCAACCTCCTCGCCGAGCGCTCCGACCCGCCCGGCTACTCCACCGACGCCGCCACCGCCGCCCTCCTGGCCGCCGACGCGGGCCAGTTCCCGTCCTTCCACAAGAGCCTCTTCGCCGCCCAACCGGCCGAGGACGCCCGCGGCTGGGACCGCGACCAACTGATCGCCCTCGGCACCGCCCTGGGCATCACCGACCCGGCCTTCGCTTCCGGCGTCCGCTCCGCGAGCCTCGCCGACGCCGTCACCGCCGAATTCGACCGCGCCCGCACCACCGACTCCCTCCTCCGCGACCGCGGCGGCGAACGCCTCTTCGCCACCCCCACCGTCGCCACCGGCACCACCCTCATCGACACCACCGACGACGCCTGGCTACCCAAGCTGCTCGGCTAGCCGGTCCACCAGGGGTTGCGGGTGGCCCTAAACCGGCCCGCCCGCACGGTCCAGCCCTTCACCGGGTCGAGCCGAGCCAACTGCTTCCCGGCCCACCGGCGCCAGCGGGGCGAGCCGCCCGCGTCAGTGGGGCGAGCCACCCAACCCAGCCCACCAGGGAGCCAAGCCGCCCGCGCGACACCTGCCCACCCGCAGCCCCGGCGAGCTGCCCACGACAAACCCAGAGCACCTATCCCCACCCGCGCTTCCGGCGCGTCGAGCAGCAACGAGCGCCTACCCGACCGGCCCTCCGGCGCAGCGAGCCGCGCGTACGCAAGCTGGCGCCCACCCCTCCAGGCTTCGGCAGGGCGAGCCGCCGGATCGGTCCTCAGATCCCCCAGCTAGCCGGCGCGGCGAGCCGCACGGGCTCCGCCTCGGCACCCCCTCCGGCGGGTCGAGTTGCCCGGGTGGTCTGGTCAGAAGCCGGGCACGGGGGCCGGGCCGTCGGTCCAGCGGATCAGGCGCTTGGCCTTGCCGGTCTCCGTGCGCGGCACCGTCCCCGTGGGCACCACGCGCACGTCGCACCCCACACCGAGCCGTTCGCGCAGGGCGTGGGTGAGGTCGGCGCGCAGGTCGCCCGCCTCGACCAGGGCCTCGACCGCCACCCGCAGCTCCGTGCGCGCGCTCCGGCGGTCTTCGATGATCAAGTAGTGCGGGCTCACCCGCTCGTCGCCCAGCACGACGGCCTCGACCTCGGTCGGGTAGACGTTGACGCCGCGGACGATCAGCATGTCGTCGGTGCGGCCGAGCAGCTTGGACATCCGACGCAGCGTCCGGGGTGAGCCGGGGACCGGGTCGGCGAGGGTGGCGACGTCGCCGGTGCGGTAGCGCAGCAGGGGCATGCCGGTCTTGGTCAGGGTCGTGAACACCAGCTCACCGGGCGTCCCGTCGGGCACCGGGTTGCCGTCGGCGTCGACGCACTCGGGGTAGAAGTGGTCCTCGGCGATGGTGAGCATCCCGACCGAGTCCGGTGACTCGCAGGCCACGCCGGGCCCGATGATCTCCGAGAGCCCGTAGATGTCGTACGCCCGGATCCCCAGCAGCCGCTCGATCTGCCCCTTGAGCTCGGCCGTCCACGGCTCGGCCCCGTGCACGCCCACCTTCAGGCTGGTCGGCTCCACCCCCGCCGCCGCGCACGCCTCGCCCAGGTGGACGGCGTAGGAGGGGGTGCAGGTCAGCACGTCCGGCCGCAGATCCCGGATCAACGCCACCTGCCGCTCGGTCATCCCACCCGACACCGGCACCACCGTCGCCCCCAACCGGATCGCCCCGTGGTGCACGCCCAAGCCCCCGGTGAACAGCCCGTACCCGTAGGCGTTGTGCACCACACTGGACCGCGTCGCCCCGGCAGCCCCCAGCGCCCGCGCCATCACCTCCCCCCAGATCTCCAGGTCACGCGCGGTGTACGGCACCAGCGTGGGCCGCCCACCCGTCCCCGAAGACCCGTGCACGCACACCACGTCCTCGGCATCGACCGCCCGCAACCCGTGCGGGTAGTGCTCCCACAGGTCGTACTTCCGCACCATCGGCAACCGGTGGATGTCCGCCAACGACACATCCCGCCCGCTCCGCACCCCGCAATCCCGCAACCGCCCCGCCTGCACCCCACCCGCCGCGAGCAGCCGGTCCACCAGTCCCCGCAACCGCCCCTCCTGCTCCACCCTCCGCCGCTCGACCGCCATCCCCTCGACCTCGGGGAGCACCATCAACGCCTCATCGCAGTGTGTGGTCACGGTCACTTGGTCTAGCACCCCGATGACCTGCGTGGGAACCCCTCCGACCCCCCGATTTCACCCCCACGCACCCCGTCGTGTAGCGTATGCGCAGCACGCCAGGGAGCACCCCGGGCGTGACTGGCTCGGGGCTGTGGCGCAGTTGGTAGCGCATCACACTGGCAGTGTGAGGGTCAGGGGTTCGAATCCCCTCAGCTCCACAAGTTAGACAACCCGCCTGACCGGCGCACGCTACGGTCAGGCGGGTTTGTTTATGCGGATGATGATCGAACCCGCACTGTGCCACCGCCGCCCTCGTGGAGGGAGTTCTGGAGGAGTTCCTCCAGCTTGATCGCTTGTCGGAACGAGACACGTCAGGACGTTGCGCCCTTTATACCGACGGCGCGAGGCGCGCTGGCATGGTCGGCACTGATGTGTGGGTGGTAACGGTTGCGGAAGCGCCCTCACGATAGAGACCGGCGCGCTCACCGCAACACACCCACTCCCCGCGGCCGCGATGACCATCAGACCGGCTCTTGCAGTCGAGCGCTGCGGCTTGGGCCGCGATCCTCAAGACCCCCTCGGGCGCGACCCACGCCTTCTCCTGTTCGACCTAGCGAGCACGGCAACCTCAACACGATCTGCGATGGCTAGGTTGAGGAACGATGTGTTCGTCCACGGCGTCAATCACCATCACGTTCCTTCGATCGAACCATCCATACCGTCGCGCCAGCACGCACGACAATTGGAGGTGTCGAATTGCTAACTAGAACCGAATCCAGACGGAATCCCACGCTCTACGACGAGGTTCGTCAGGACCGTAGATTCGACCTGGCGTCAGCTCTCCCCTTCGCAGAGTTGACGACGGTCAGACTTGGACGCGGCCTCACTTTTGAAGTCCACGTGGAGCACTGATTCCATAAATGGCAAATATTGGAAACCGTGTTGCTGATCGTTTCTGGTACCGTGAGTCCGCTCTGCAGGGCGCTTGCCTCGCAGTTTGCGCAGCTCGCGGCGAGGCGTCCGCACGTTCTTGCTGCGCGCCCACCAGCAACGTTGAGAAACGCTGTGGCGAACGAAGGGGTGGAACTCGTGACAGAGGCTCGGACAGTGCGGCGCAGACGGAGGAAGCCAACCGTCGAAGGGCTTCCCACAGAGGGCGACTTAGTCGAGGTACGGGGACAAAATTGGATAGTCTCTCATGTTACCCCCGCCTGGGAGGCTGACGAACCCCCTACGACAAGCGAACCGGCCAAGAGCGTCGCAACCACCCCTGCCACCACCATCGTCCACCTCCAGTCCGTCGCTGATGGGCGCTACGGTGAGACCCTCAACGTCGCATGGGAGGTCGAGCCCGGCCGACGCATTCTGCCCGCCAGCTCCCTCCCGGATGTTTCCGCCGGGAAATTCGACCCGCCCGAGCGCCTCGCCGCCTTCCTCGATGCCATACGCTGGTCCGCAGTCGCCTCCGCCGACGTCAAGAACCTCCAGGCACCCTTCCGCTCCGGCATCGCCGTCGAGCCCTACCAGCTGGAGCCGGTGTCCCGGGCCGTTGGCGCCCCCCGAGTCAACCTCCTGCTCGCCGATGATGTCGGCCTCGGTAAAACCATCGAAGCAGGGCTCGTCGCCCAAGAACTCCTGCTGCGCGGACGTGCCCACCGCATCATGGTGGTCTCCCCGGCTGGACTCACGGTCAAATGGCGCGACGAACTCGCCGAGAAGTTCGGCCTGGACTTCACCATCGTCGATTCTGCCTGTTGCGCCGAACTGCGTCGTACCCACGGCACCACTGCCAACCCCTTTCGAATTCACCCGCTCACCATCGTCTCGCTGCCCTGGTTGCGCGGTGCCAAAGCCCAACGACTGCTCGACGAGATCATCCCGCCCGCGGTTGCGGACAGCGATCAGATGATCGAGCGCTTCTTCGACCTGCTGATCCTCGATGAGGCCCACCACGTGGCCCCGTCCGCCCCCAAACAGGTTTACGCCGTCGACAGTCAGCAGACAAAGCTTATCCGCAGGATGGTCCCGCACTTCGAACACCGACTGTTCCTGTCCGCCACACCGCACAACGGATACCGGGAGTCGTACACCGCACTGCTCGAACTCATCGACAACCAGCGCTTCGCCCGTGGCGTCAGCCCCGATGAACGGTCCGTCAAGGAAACCGTGGTGCGTCGCCTGAAGAACAGCATCACCCATCCCGACGGAACGCCGTATTTCCGCCGTCGCGACACTCGCGAGATTCCCGTTCGCTACACGGATGAGGAGCGACGCATCCATGAACTCCTGACCGCATATGCCACCTTGCGCCGCAAGCGGATGGCTCCTAACGCAAAGGGCGGCCGCAAGGCAACCGACCTCGTCGTTCTACTGCTCAAGAAACGGTTGTTCTCCTCGCCAGCAGCCTTCGGCCGGACTGTTCAGGTATACCTGGAGAACATCACGACGGCCTCCAACACCACCCGGCACCGCACTCCTGCGGAGGACATCCCCGACTGGCTGGACGACTTCGCCGACGAAGTCGCCGACCTCGACGACGTCGAACTGGCCGAGGCCGAGGACGATGCGCTCAGCCGTACCACGCGCCTGACTCCGAATCCCACCGACGACGAGTCCGCCCTGCTCGGCGAGATGCTGCGCTGGGCTGAGACGCACGAGGCGCAGGCCGACTCCAAGGCTGCTGCACTGATCGCTTACCTCAAGGATGTAACCCGCGTAGACGGCAAAGGCTGGTCCTACGAGCGCGTAGTGGTCTTTACCGAGTACCGCGATACACAGGATTGGCTGCTTGCGCTGCTGCGTCAGGAAGGCATGGCAGAAAGAGGCCGTATCGAACTGCTCCACGGCGGCCTGAGCGCAGAGGAGCGCGAACGCATCCGCCTCGGATTCCAGGCGCACCCCGCTGAAACCGAGGGAGCGGTGCGTGTGCTTATCGCCACCGACGCCGCCAGCGAAGGAATCGACCTCCAGAAGCACTGCCACCGGCTAGTCAACTACGACATCCCTTTCAACCCCAACAAGCTTGAACAACGGATCGGCCGCATCGACCGATGGGGTCAGCGCCATGACCCGGAGGTCCGCCATTTCGTCGGAGACGACTGGCAGAACGCCAAAGCAGGCTCCTTCGAAGCCGACCTCGAGTTCCTCTCCAGGATCGCCAAGAAGGTGGCCCTCATGGAGGAGGACCTCGGCGAGGTCAACGCCGTACTCGCCGATGCCGTCCTGCGCCGCATGTCCGGTGACCAGCGCCATGTCGACATCGAGAACGCGAAGGCCAAGAAGATCAAAGGCCGGAGCACCGGCGGCACGGTCGAAGCTGAGCAGAACGTCACCGAACAGGTCAGGCGACTGAGCGCCGGTCATGAGCGCACCGTTGACGAGCTCGGCATCACACCGGAGAACGTCGCCCGCGTGGTCACCACCGCCCTGGAACTCGACCGCCAGCAACCGCTGCGCCCTGTGCGCGACCTCCATCACCTGCACAGCGATACGGGTGACGAGTTCCGTGACGTGGACCTCGGCAGCTCCTTGTTCGAAGTGCCCCAGCTCGGCGACTACTGGGAACGAGCTACCCGCGGTCTCGCCCACAAACTTCGCCCGCAGGAGCGACGACCCGTCACCTTTGATCCGCGGGTGGCCAGGTTAGGACGCGCCGACATCGTCCTCGCCCACCTCAAGCACCCCCTTGTCGACCTCTCCATCCGGCTGTTGCGTGCCGCCGCCTGGAATGCTGAGCAAATTGATCTGCACCGCGTCAGTGCGGTGGTGAGCGACGATCCGCATCTTGAGGCCACCCTCGTCAGCGCATACGCCCGTTATGTCCTCGTCGGCGCGGACGGAGTACGCCTCCACGAGGAGGTGCTGCACGCCGGCGGGTGGCTCAACGAAGCCGGCTGGCACCGCCGGTGGGACAGCGTCAACACCCAGCGCGAGATCCTCCGCAAGGCCCTCAACCACGGCACCGTCGCGGCTGAACACCTGCGCATCCGGCTCACCAGAAGCTGGCCGAGGATCCAGGACCGGCTCATGGCCTCACTCGAAGCACGGGCCAGGGAACGTCGCGAATCCTTGAACAGGGCCCTGCACCAGCGCCGCGAGGAGGAGGAGCACCGGATCAACGTCAACCTGAACCGCTTCGAGTCCGCGCTGCGCGCCAAGGTCGACGAGAACGCCGCCGAAGGCGACGAGCAACTCGCCCTCTGGGAGGCGGGGCAGATGACCCCCGCTGAACGACGGCAGTACCAACTCGACCGCGAACACCTGCAACGGCGCCTGGAAGCCCTCGGTGCTGAACGCCGCCGCGAGCTCGCGGCCATCGACGCCCGCTACAGCGATCTCACGTCACATCTCTTCCCCGCAGCCGTTGTCTTCGTCATCCCACGAAAAGAGGCTGTTCGATGAGCCCTGCTCCCCGCAACGCCGCCTCCCGTCGCGGCATGAACGCCGGACAGGCCGCCGCGCTCTCCCGCGCCACCGATGGCCGACGCCAGCACAAAGACTGGCTCAACCTCGTCGAGATCACCGGGCCGTTCCTCACCTTGCCTGTCCTGCTCGAAACGTGGCCCACTCTGGACCCCCTGGAAAGGGAACAGCGCGCGCCTTTACGCCTCCATCACGGCTTATGGTCCGACGACCCCTCCGCGGGCCGCGACGAATGGATCGCCTACCTGCTCCATGACCTCCTCGAGTGGGACGACGCGCTGCACTTACCCACCGGGGGCGAGGATCCGCTCCTCGACCGCCTCGCCCTACCCGTCCTCGAACACGACACCACGCTGCGCCCCGACTTCATCCTCATCGAGCCGGACAGCGACCCGGCCAACGACTCCGGCGACATCACCAAGAGCATCCCGCTGCTCGGCATGACCATCCCGGCAGGCAACCCTCCCACCTCCCGTCTCAAAGACGGTGACGGCTGGGCCGCGACCCCCGCCGATCGCATGGCGCGTCTCCTTCGCCACCACCGCATCGAACTCGGTCTCGTCACCGACGGTCGCTGGTGGTGCCTCGTCTGGGCCCCTGCGGGCGGGGTCACTGCCACAGCGCAGTTCGACGCGGTGGGCTGGAACGAAGCCGCCGAACGCGAGGTCGTTCGCGCGTTCATCTCCCTGCTGCGCAGATCCCGCTTCTTCAGCGTCCTCGACGACCAGACCCTGCCGCAACTGCTGCGCAAGAGCCTCGGCAAGCAGGAGGACGTCACCGAAGCCCTCGGCGTTCAGGTCCGCCAGGCCGTCGAATTGCTCGTCGATGCCATCGGCAGGGCCGACACCCGTGCCGTGGAACGCGGGGAACCTGGCCTCGACGCCCAAGGCGTCCAAGCCTCGCAGGTCTACCGGGGCGCGGTCGCGGTGATGATGCGCGTCGTCTTCCTGCTCTTCGCCGAGGAGCGCGGCCTGCTTCCGGCGGACAACGAGATCTACGCCAAGGCGTACTCGGCGGGCGGCCTGTGCGCCGAACTCGAAGCCCGAGCGGCGTTGGGCACCACCGCGGAGCTAGAGCAGAGCACGGCGGCCTGGCACCGGCTGATCGCTCTCTTCCACGCTGTGTACGGGGGCGTGGACCACCCGGAGTTCCACCTGCACGCTTACGACGGCTCGATCTTCGACCCGAAGGCCTACTGGTGGCTCGAAGGTTTGCCAGCGCCGGGTACCGACGCGGAGTCGGCCGGTTACACGCCTCTCCTGCCCATTAATGACCTGACAGTGCTCCACATGCTCCAAGCCGTCCAGCACGTCACCATTGGCACCGGCAGAAACGCCGAGCGCCGGACGCTCACCTTCCGCACCCTCGACGTCGAGCAGATCGGCTACGTCTACGAAGGTCTGCTCTCTTACGACGGCCGACGTGCCGAAGACACGGTGGTCGGGCTCATTGGCAGGAGTGGCCTGGAGGACGAGGTCTTGCTGACCTACCTCGAACAGCTCGCCCGCCCGCACGGGATCGGAGCTGGGGCTATCGGCCCGGTGGACGTCAGAGGGCTCGCGAAACGGCTCGCCGAAGCGCACAAGAACTCCGGCATCGGCTCGGCAGCCGCCTTGGAGAAGAAGCTCGCCCCGCTGTCCGAGTCGGACAGGGTGGAAGCTGAGCGGCTGCTCCACGTGGTCACCGGGGACACGGCGCTCGTCGCCCGGTTGCTGCCCTTCTTCGCACTCATCCGCCGTGACCTGCGCGATCTGCCCCTGGTGATCGGTGCGGGGTCGCTGTACGTCACGGACTCCGCCACGCGCAAGAACACCGGCACGCACTACACACCGCGATTCCTCGCGGAGAAGGTGGTGAAAGGCGCCCTACAGCCGCTGGTCTACGCCCCAGGCCCCCTGGAGACGGCCGATGAGGCGGCCTGGGTCCTGCGGTCCTCGCAGGAGATCCTGTCACTGAAGGTGACGGACATCGCCATGGGGTCGGCGGCGTTTCTCGTCGCGGCCTGTCGTTACCTGGCGGAGAAGCTGATCGACGCCTGGGTGAGGGAAGGTCACGAGGCCGCTACCGCCTTCCGCTCAGGCGCCCTCCCGACAGTATCCGGGATGGAGAACGACACCGACCCGGTGGTGATCAAGGCCAAGCGCCAGGTCATAGAACACTGCCTCTACGGGGTGGACATCAACCCGATGGCGGTGGAGATGGCCAAGCTCTCGTTGTGGCTGGTCTCCATGGACCCGCATCGACCGTTCACCTTCCTCGACGATCGGTTGGTGGTGGGCGACTCACTGCTGGGTGTCACCTCGTTGGACCAGGTCGAGGTCGTCCACTTGGACGCAAACGTCGGTCACAGGCTGCACAGGGATCGACTTTGGGATTGGACAGCCGGCGTGCGCACCCGGGTCGGGAGCGTCGCGGAAGAGAGGCGGGCTATCACGAAGATCGAAGGGACCGACCTCGCGAGCCTGGACCGCAAGCGCCAACTGCTGGACACAGCGCGCAAGCACATGGGGCGATTGACGCTCGTTGGCGACTTGGCGGCTGGCGCCGCTCTGGTCACAGCCGGGACGTCGCGCGACGCTGAGCACGAAGAAGCCGCCTTGCTGGCAGGGGAAGTCGCTTCACCACGCACCGCTGATGACGCGGAGGTAGTGCACAAGGCTCGCCTTCGTGCGATGGAGTGGCTGGCCAAGGACCGACCGGACGACGGCTTGGTCCGCGAGCCGGTTCACTGGCCACTCGTGTTTCCGGAGGTGTTCGACCAGGGCGGCTTCGACGCGGTAGTGGGTAACCCGCCATTTCTGGGGGGACAGAAGCTGACGGGAACCTTGGGCCAGGCGTACCGCGAGTACCTCGTCCTAGCGATCGGACGAGGTCGACGAGGTAGCGCTGACCTCGTGGCGTACTTCGCGTTGCGCGCACACCAGTTGCTGAACGCACGAGGACAGACGGGACTCATCGCGACCAATACCCTGGCCCAGGGTGATACCAGGGAAGTCGGGCTCGACCAACTGACGGAAGATGGCATCGAGATCCGCCGAGCGGTGAAGAGCGCCCCGTGGCCGTCCAAGTCCGCAGCCCTGGAGTACTGCGCCGTGTGGTCCAGCGCTGCTCCGGTCGCTCCAGAGGCGTCGCGGGTGTTGGACGACGTGGCAGTGCGTGGTATCACGCCTTCTCTGGATCCGAAGTCACGAGTCTCGGGCAAGCCGTACCGTCTGGTATCCAACCGAGGGCGATCGTTCCAAGGATCGAACGTGCTCGGCAAGGGCTTCATCCTCACCCCCGACCAGGCAGACGCCCTACTCCAACGCGACCCCCGCAACCAGGACATCCTCTTCCCCTACCTCAACGGCGAAGACCTCAACACCCGCCCCGACTGCACCGCAAGCCGCTGGGTGATCAACTTCCACGACTGGCCCGAGGAACGAGCCCGCACCTACCCCGACGCCTTCGCCATCATCGAACGCGACGTCAAACCCATACGCATGGCGAACAATCGGAAGGTCTATCGCGACTACTGGTGGCAGTACGCAGAGAAGCGACCAGCCATGGTCAGAGCCATCGCCGACCTTGACCGAATCCTGGTGGTAGCACTCGTCAGCAGAACCGTTATGCCAGCACGAGTGCTGGCTCGACAGGTCCTGGCACATAAGCTCGCAGTCTTTGCTACCAACCGATCCGCGGACCTCGCTCTATTATCCAGCACCTTCCACACCTCCTGGGCGTGGCGATACTCATCAACAATGAAGGCAGATCTCAACTATTCACCGTCCGACATCTATGAAACCTTTCCGCGACCCGCGTCGACCGTTCGAATGGAAGAAGCAGGAGATGCGCTGGATACGACGCGACGCGCAATCATGATCGAACGGCAAGCGGGATTGACGCGGCTCTACCACATGATCCACGACAGTTCCGTCTTAGACTCAGACATTCAAACACTTCGCGAGATCCATTCAAGCCTGGACGAGTCGGTGGCTGAAAGCTACGACTGGACCGACCTAGACCTGTCCCACGGCTTTTACGAAACTAGGCAGGGCGTCCGATTTACCGTCAAGCCTGCGACAAGGGTCGAGATATTAGACCGACTTCTCGAACTCAATCACGTGCGGTACGCGCGTTCCGCAAACGAGGTCCTGCCCTCCGTGACAACGAGACCGATTGCGCGCGCTACGACGGTCAGTACCCCCATGGAGAACACCATTTTCAACGTTTAGGTCAAAAGAGCGCGCCTTCCAGCCCTGATGGAAGGCGTTCTGACGTGGCCTTTCGCAAATCGGCCACCTCTCCATCGACTGACGCCCCTAATCTCCCGACGGAAGAATTCTGCGCATGATTAAGTGCAAGCAGTCGATCCAGCACTTCAATCCTCACGAAGGGGGCTACAGTAAATCTAACTCCCCGATCAGTGTTATGGAACCCGTGATGCAGAGGAAAGTCGCCCCATTTGTACGCATCAGATACGGCTCTGTCGAGCTCTACGTGCACATCCCTAAGAGTGGCGATATCGCGATCGTTGATAGAACTGTCATGGACCATGTTGTAGAGCTTCGTGAGCCCTATCCCTCGACTCTTCATGATCATCGATCGAGTTTTATCGAGTATCACCCCCGCATTTTTGGCTGCGGCCGTGCTGACCGGCCGCGGGAGTGTCTCATAAATGTCAGATGGAGTATATCGAAGATCGCCTTTGAGGCTGGATCCTCGTGCAATAGCCCAGCTGTAGTGAAAGTTGCTGCTGAGGAGAGCAAGGTCCGCGAAATCATCGGTAGCAAAGACAACCGCTGTCTCGCTGACCACTTGTCCCGTACGTACGAACACGGGGAGAGCCGTCTTGCTGACACGTGCTACCACCAGGATTCGGTCAAGGTCGGCGATAGCGTTGTAGAGATCCATGGCTGGACGAGTGAACCGCCACCAGATCTCGCGGCGGCGCTGATCGTTGTTCTTGGCTCGTTCGGGTTTGACGTCGCGTTCGATGATGGCGAAGGCGTCGGGGTAGGTGCGGGCTCGTTCCTCGGGCCAGTCGTGGAAGTTGATCACCCAGCGGCTTGCGGTGCAGTCGGGGCGGGTGTTGAGGTCTTCGCCGTTGAGGTAGGGGAAGAGGATGTCCTGGTTGCGGGGGTCGCGTTGGAGTAGGGCGTCTGCCTGGTCGGGGGTGAGGATGAAGCCCTTGCCGAGCACGTTCGATCCTTGGAACGATCGCCCTCGGTTGGATACCAGACGGCACCCGTCGTCTGCGGAGAGGAGGTGACTAACTCTCGAAGTGGACGCCGTAGCCGCATGCCAGCAGGTCCTTGGCGTGAATCAGGAGAGGGCGGCAGGCCGAGTAGCGATAGCCCTCCGCCGCAGAGCAAGCCGACGACTCGAGCCCGTGGCACTGGGTCGGCGCGAACTTGATGAGCGCCGGTATCTGTGCACAACCTCGCCAGTCCATGATGTCGCTCATGGATATCGAGGGGTTCATCGAAGCGCAGCGTGCCGATGGTTACTCACGGAACACGATCGGAGCTCGCGTGCGGTGCGTCAAGGCGATCGCGCGCCACGCTGGGACAACTGCCAGCAAGCTCACGCTCGACTGCGTGGTGGCGTACTTCGCGGACCGGGACCTTCGCCCCTGGTCCCGGCGAACCTACTTGAACCACCTCAAGGTGTTCGGCAAGTGGCTGGGGGTCGATCTGATCGAAGGGATCCGCAAGCCCCCTGCGCCGAGGTCCACGCCCGACCCGCTCTCCGAGCAGGACCTGAAGAAGCTGGTGGACGCTCAACAGGGCCCGCGAAAATTGTGGGTGCTGCTCGGCGCGTTCTGCGGCCTTCGTGCCCATGAGACGGCGAAACTCTCCGCTGGCGATGTGATCACGGGGGACGGCGGCGAAATCGTCCTGAGGGTGACCGGTAAGGGTGGGCGCACCGACGTCGTCCCCGTTCCACCGGTTGTCCTCGATGCTCTGGATCTGACGAAGAGCGGTCCGCTGTGGCCCGGGGTGCGGCCGGAGCGGGTATCTCGATCGGTCGCGACCGCGGCCTCCAGACTTGGCATCCGGATGCGGTATCACCAGCTCCGACACCGTTACGGCACAGCCGTGTACCGATCATCCGGACGTGACCTCCTGCTCACCCAGCGCCTCATGAGGCATTCGTCACCAGCGACAACGGCCGGGTACGCGGCTGTGGCGGACGATCAGATGCACGTGGTCGCTTATGCGTTGCCGGGTGCGGATCCTCAGGGAACCCGATCGACGCCGAAGAGGCGGGGCTCCGAGCCCTGCTCGACTTGTGGACCAGCCCGGCAGGGCAGGATCCCGCCGCGAAAATGAGCTCTACTCAAATGACGGACCGGACGAACAACGCCCGATAATGAGGTGTATTCGATTTTGCGGAGGTCCGCTTCGCGCTCACCCGCTCGATACTCTCAGCACCAGTACCGGTCGATGGGAGAGGACTTCGTTCATGCCCGATCAGCAGCCCGGCGCCAAGGGCTACGCGGTACCGCATCCCATCGACGAGGTGCCGCAGAGTTTCCTGGCGAGCGACTCGCATGACGTGCGGAGCGCGCTCGGGGAGTACATCTCCCGCGATCTCCTCGGCCCCTGGGACGGCGAGTTCGAAGAGCTGCCGCCGCACTCGGCCGGCCCCCTCGACCGCTATCTCGTCGGCATGCTGGGCCCTAAGCGCATACCCGCTGAGGCCAAGGACCACAACGCGGCAGCCCGCAGGGCGGCGCAAGAAGATGACGACGCAGCCAGGTTCAGCGGTGAAGGAGGCGGTCAGGACGCCGAGCTCCCGGAGCTGCTCACACCACAGGTCGCTGGCCGGATCTGGGCATCCTCCATGGGATTGTCCTTTGTTGTTCCCGCATCGATCGGCGAGATCAGCGTCGTGGCATCCTGGGGCAGCTACACCCAGAGTGAGTCACTGTCCGACTCCGCCCGATCCACCCGTCGCTGGATTCGTCGACCGGTCCGCCACAAACGGCAGATCGCCGTGAGCACCGTCGGCGACCAAGAGCCCCACCTCCTGGAGGGCGGGCACGTTGACCAGCCATCGGTCCAGCTTCGGGTCAAGGTACGAAGTCGGAGCGAAGGTTCCGACGGCGAAAGCAGCACGGAGCTGCGCGTCGTGGAGATCGCTCTCGTCAATGCTCTGGACGAGGCACGCGACCTGCGCGACGCCAACTGGCTCTTCCAGACCAAGCTCGAAGTCACCGGCTCGACCGAGGGCTCGGCCGTCTTCCTGCCGATCGACGACCCCCTGTTCCCTGGCAACGCCCGGCGAGCGTCCGAGGATCCCGAAGAACGCCGCTTGCGGCTCCTCTACCGCGACCACTTGCGTTATGCCGTCGGCCGCAACGTAGCCGTGCACCCCGAGGTGCGGAAGGGTGAACGCCGCGCGTACCAACTCGTCACCACCTGGCTACCCGTTTACGACGTCGCCGCGACCACCGCGCCCGGCGTCGAGCGACAAGCCCTCCTGACCGGTCTCGAACTCTCCATGGACAAGCTTTCCGCCCTTGCAGTTCCCGCGCACCGCGAGCAACTCGTCACCGCCCTTCGGCCGCTCTCGGACGGTTACGCGACCTGGCTCGTCCAGCAGCGCATGGACGCGCAGCGGCTTCCCGAGGAGCTGAAGACCAGCGCCGAAGTGGCCATCGACGATGCCCAGGACATCTGTGCCCGGATCTCTGAGGGCATCGACACCCTGCTCTCCGACCCCCTCGCACTCGAGGCTTTCCGCTTCGCCAACCAGGCGATGGCACTTCAGCGTCGCAACACCGCTCTGGTCAACCTGCGCGCTGCCTCCGAGGACGGCTCGCTGACGTACCGGCAAGCCAAGGCGGAAATCGACAGCAGGGGTGAAGCGGCTGCGAGCTGGTACCCCTTCCAGCTCGCATTCGTCCTGCTGAACCTGGCCTCCCTCAGCAACCCCGCGCACCCCCACCGCGGCACCGGTCACGAGGCACTGGTCGACCTGCTCTTCTTCCCCACCGGTGGTGGAAAGACCGAGGCATACCTCGGCCTGGCCGCGTACACCTTCGCGCTGCGCCGCCTCCAGGGAACCCTCGGCAGCGGTCCGGACGCCCGCAGCGGCGAAGCCGGTGTCGCCGTTCTAATGCGCTACACCCTGCGGCTCCTCACCGCGCAGCAGTTCCAGCGAGCCGCCGCGCTGGTGTGCGCCGCCGAGGTGCTGCGCCGCAAGGCGTACGACGGGGTTCGCGATGAGGCGGGAGCCTGGGTGACCGCTCCTGATCCCCGATGGGGGGCCACGCCCTTCCGCATCGGCATGTGGGTCGGTGGAACCGTTTCCCCGAACTGGTACAAGGAAGCCGCCGAGCAGGTCGCCGAAGCGCGGGAGGCAGGGCACGGCAAGGCCGCCCGCGCCTTGCAGGTGCTCAGCTGCCCTTGGTGCGGGGAGGCCTTAAGCGCCCATCGCGACCTGTCCACCGATGACGACCTCCGTCGCGTCTTCGTCTATTGCCCCCGCGGTGAGGGTAAAGACGCCTGTCCATTCTCCCGGCGCCTCTCGCCAAACGAGGGACTGCCGATCCTCACCGTGGACGAGGAGATCTACCGTCTCGTCCCCAGCCTGCTGATCGCCACGGTCGACAAGCTCGCCCAGCTGCCCTGGCGAGGGTGGGCAGGCTTGCTCTTCGGTCGGGTCTCCCAGCTGTGCCCCCGGCATGGCTACCGACACGAGGACCTGGACCAGGAAATCGGCTGCGGCGGCCACCACCGGAACAACCGCGGCGGCAAGGTTCAAGGTGGCCTGGGCAAGGTCGTTTCACAACCTGTCGCCCAACTGCGCCCGCCGGATCTGATCGTCCAGGACGAGATGCATCTGATCTCCGGTGCGCTGGGTACCACGGTCGGCCTGTTCGAGTCAGCGGTCGACCAACTGTGCACCTGGTCCTACACCGACGCGGAAGGCGGTGAGCACGAGGTCGGGCCTAAGATCATTGCTTCTACCGCGACCACCAAGCGCGCTGCAGAACAGGTGCTCGGGGTGTTCGGACGCAAGGTTGCGGTCTTCCCGCCCCAGGTGGTCGATGCGGGAAACACCTTCTTCTCGCTCCAAGTCCCCGTGACCAAGAACCAGCCCGGGCGACGCTACCTTGGTGTCTGCGCCCACGGCTTCCGCATCAAGGCCGCCGAGATCAGGCTTGCGGAAATTCTGCTGCTGGCCGGGCAGGACCTGTTCGACCAGTACGGGGCTCCCGCAGACCCCTACATGACTCTGGTCGGCTACTTCAACGCCACTCGCGAACTGGCGGGTATGCGCCGGTACCTGGACGACGACATCACCACCAGGGTGCGCCGCAACGGCTCCGCCAAGGGGATCGCCGACCGCATCGTCACCAAGTCCGGGATGCTCACGATCCAGGAGCTGACCTCACGGGTTTCCTCGGCAGACATCAACACGGCTCTGCGCAGGTTGGAAACGGGCTTCGACCCCGAGCACGACACCAGTCTGCGACGCAAGGCCTTCGCTGCGGAGGTGGCTGACGCCATCAAGAGCAAACCTCCTCGCAAACCCCGCGGTCAAGGAGCGAGCCAGGAACACAAGGGCGTCGACGCGGTGCTGGCCACCTCGATGCTGCAGGTCGGCGTCGACGTGTCGCGATTCGGGCTGATGATGGTGGTTGGCCAGCCGAAGAACACCGCCGAGTACATCCAAGCATCCTCCCGCGTGGGACGTGACCCGCAGCGACCCGGTCTCGTCGTCACCCTCTACAACTGGACCCGGCCGCGAGACCTGGCCCATTTCGAGGACTTCGAGCACTACCACTCGACCTTCTACCGCCAGGTGGAAGCCTTGTCCGTCACGCCCTACACCCGGCGGGCGTTGGATCGAGGCACCGCGCTCACGTACATCACCGCTATTCGACATGCTGCCTTCGAGCACTCGCACAACCTCGACGCCGGGACCCTCGACCTTGACGGACCGATTGCCCAGCGAGTGGAGAAGCGCCTGCTGGACCGAGCGGAGGCGGTCAGGGGTGAGCTAGCTCGAGGCTACTTCAAGGAGCGGATCGAGGCGCTGAAGGACTCTTGGCGCAACCGGCGGGAGATCGAAGCCAGCCTCGGCTACAGGGAGAAGAGGCTCAAGGATCAGAATGTCGCCGGGCTGCTGAAGAACGCAGATGGCGGCCGGTGGGACGAGTTGACAGTGCCGCAGTCTCTGCGCGAGACGGAGAACGAGATCAATCTGCTCTTCCCTGGAGGTGGTGACTTCGCCGGGCAGAGCGGCCCAGCGTGGCGGTTCAGGCCACCGAACGATGCGAACCGCAACGTGGAGGGGGCTCAGGGATGAGCGGCTCGTACTACCGCAGAGTTGGCGCGGCACGGCCCAGCCACCTGATGTACACCGGTGGCATCGGCTCACTGGTCGACCTGCCGAACTTCTCCGTTCTGGTCAAAGGTCTGGAGTCGTGGTCCTACAGCGGGGTGCACGACTACCACGTGGACGAACCGCGACTCCGCACCGCCGTCAACCGTGCGCTACAACTCTATGGGTCGGACCAGATCACCGAGCTGCGGTCAGCCCCGTGGATGGAGGGCGCGGACCAAGACCCCAAGGGCGAAGCTGCCCAGCAGATCGGTGCGCCGGTTATCCCGTTCCCGCAATGGCTGCGCTGTACCGCGTGCAACGAACTGGGTTCGCTTGATTCGGGCACGTTCCGCTTCGCGAACTCAATACCGAGAGCTCCGCATGAAGCCAGGTTCACTCATGTCGGCTGCGGAACGAGGAAGAAGGAGCCGCTGGCCGTGGCCGCCCGCTTCCTACTCGCCTGCACTGCCGGGCACCTCGACGAGTTCCCCTACATCGCCTTCGTCCATCACGGCGGATCCTGTCCCAAGGGAGTTTCCGTGCCGCGGATGAAGATGTTCGACCACGGTGGAAACCAAGCGGCCAGGGTCACGATCAGTTGCACACCGTGCGGCATGCGCCGCAACATCCAGGAAGCCCAGGGAGCGCAGGGTGAGCAGAACCTGCCTGCATGCCGGGGCAGGCACCCGCACCTGGATGCCTTCGACACCGAAGGATGCGACCAGTCGGCGATGCTGCTGGTGGCAGGCGCGTCCAACCAGTGGTTCCCGATCACGCTAAGCGCTCTCGCGCTGCCGCAGACCGGCGGTGAAGGGACGGCGAAGCTGGTCGAGGCGCGATGGGAGGAACTACGCGGGGTGACCAGCCAGGCTGCCTATGACCTGCTGGTCAGCATCCCCATGTTCAGCTACCTCCAAGAGCATGATCCAACCGCCTTGATCGCCGCCGTACAGGCCCGACATGCTGCGCAAGCAGGAGCCGCCATGCCGCAGAAGGTCGGCCAAGAAGACCTGTTGACCCCAGAGTGGGAAACGCTCTCAGCAGTCAAGGTACCTAGCCCCACGGACGACTTCGCCCTGGTGCATGTCCCCGTGCCCAACTCGCTCACCGGCCTGTTCTCGCACATCCGCCAAGTCGAGAGATTGCGTGAAGCCCGGGCCCTTATCGGGTTCACCAGACTTGACGCGCCGGACCCGGAAGACCCCGACCTGGTAACCCGCGTCGAACTCAGCCGCACTTCGCAGAAGTGGATCCCGGCGAGCGAGGTTCGCGGTGAGGGGATCTTCCTCAGGCTCGACGAAGGCCTGGTCACCGACTGGGTCACCAGGGTCGAGAAGTCGGCGCAGATGGCCGCTCATCTGGAGGCTTACAAGCGTTTCCGAACCAACCGCCGTTCTGATCGGCTCACCGGCGCGTTCGATCCGGAGCGCGGCTGGCCCGGCGAGCGCTACATCGCCTTGCACACCTTGTCGCACTTGCTGATCAGAGCGATCGCGCTCGATTGCGGATACGGTTCGGCCAGCCTTGCGGAGCGCATCTACGCGGGCACCGAGGACGACCCCCGAACCGGCATCCTCATCTACACCGCCGTGCCGGACTCTGAAGGCACTCTCGGCGGCTTGGTAACGCTCGCCGAGGAGGAACACTTCGAGCGGATCGTGCGAAGCGCCTTGGCCAGCGCCCTCCACTGCTCTTCGGACCCGTTATGCGCGGACCGGCTTCCTCAGGCCCCTGCCGATTTCCTCCACGGCGCAGCGTGCCACGTCTGCCTCTTCGTCTCGGAGACGACGTGCGAGCGGGGCAACCGCTTCCTCGATCGGAGCTTTCTCGTGCCAATCGGCGACGACCCGTCCATCGTGCTGTCCCCGAAGGAGCTGACGGGATGAGCAGCGCGGAGTTCGAGGCGGCAGCCGCCGAAGCGGTCACCGTGCTCGGACCCGCCCAGGTCAATGACCTCGCGGGGCGGTTGGCTGAGGGGCGCAGTCGTGCGTACATCCTGCACGCGGTTCGGATGCGTACCGCAGGCCCTACCGTCAATCGCCTGTTGAACGCTTTGGACCTCGCTGGCATATCCACTAGCGAGGCGGCGATGTATCTACGCGGCTTCGCAGCCGCTTGGACGCAGCAGCGGGAACTGACAGAGGTGCAGCCGGTGTGGAGTGGACCACCCACTCCCGGGGTACCGGTCCGGTCAACAGCCCAGGTGCTGGTCTCTGTTGTCGGTCAGGCGACGACGGAGGTTCTGGCGATGACCTATTCCGCTGCTGCCTACAAGCCGTTGACGGCGGCCCTACGTGCAGCGGCGGAGCGCGGAGTGGAGGTGGACATCGTGGTGGAGACGATCCAGGGTGCTGGCGGTCTGCTGAGCGGTCCCGAACCAGCCCGGGCTTTCTCGGAACTGGTCGGGTTCACGGCCGTGCGACTCTGGCACTGGCCACTGGACCAGCGGGAGGAACGAGGTGCTCGGCAGCACGCGAAGATCCTGGTGGCGGACCGACGGGTGCTCTTCCTCAGCAGCGCGAACCTGACTGCCTCCGGAGCGCATCACAACATCGAAGCAGGCGTTCTGATCCGCGGCGGCACCGCCCCGGCCCGCTCCGCAGAGCACGTCAAGGAGCTGCAACGACGGGGAGTGCTGCGGCCGTTGAAGTAACCGTCCCAGCAAACCCCGGTTCGGACACGAGGATGAACGACCGGTGAGGCGAAGACCAGTCGAGCAGTGCTTACCACTCGGCTGACGCTGGTGGTCATCCCCTCAGCTGCGCAATTGGAAACCCGCCTGGGCAGCTTCTGCTGCTCAGGCGGGTTTCTCGTGCCAAGCCGAGGTGCTGGGCTGGAAGAGGTTGGTCAGGGCTCGTCCTCGTCTGGCTGGAGGGAGAGGGAGGAGTGGATTGAGGTGGTGTCAGCGGAGGTGTCCCATTGGGCTTTGGTGGCGTCGGTCAGGGAGTTGCCGGGGATGGTGACGGCGTCGTCGTCTTCTTCGGGGGTGGAGGGGGGTGGGATGGACATGCGGGTCTCCTCGGTTCGGGGGTTGCGGTGCGGTCCACGAAGGGGTCGTGGACCGCACCACGGCTGGTGGGTCAGGCGCCGAGGAGGGGGATGTCGTTCTTGCCCTGGTGGTAGTCGCGCAGGGCGGCGACGATTTCCTCGACGGTCAGGGCGCCGTCGCGGTCGGTGTCGATCTTCTTGAAGGCGGTGTCCGCGGCCTGCTCGTCGACGTTCATCGCCTTCATCCAGCGCTTGAACTCCGGCGGGCTGATGCGGCCGTCGCCGTCGGTGTCGCAGATGTTGGCGATGGCCTCGATGGTCGGGCGCAGGGAGCGGTCGAAGCCCGCGTTGCCGCCCTGGATGAGCTCCTGCTCGCCCACGTTCTGGAACTCGTCGAAGCTCACCGCCCCGTCGCGGCTGACGTCGGCCCGGTCGACGAGCTTGTCCCACATCTCCCGGTAGGCCGACAGCAGCGCGCGGCCCTTGATGCTGCTCTCCTGCTCGCCGAACGCCTTGAGGATGCGCTTGGCCTCGTTCTCGTAGTCGGACTTGTCGATCGCCCCGTCGCCGTTGGAGTCCCACAGCTCGAATCGGCGCTTGAGGCGGCTGTCCTGGATGGTGGCGGTCACGGTGCTGCCTTTCTTCTCGGACGGAGTGGTGCTGTGCTGCCCGGAACGGTCGGCCTGTTCCGGAAGTCGGTTGCTCACCGGCCCGCGATGACGAACGCCGCGGCGGCGACGGTGGTCCAGCCGCCCAGCGCGATCTGCAGCGGGACCAGCTTCGCCCGCGGCCGCAGGGCCTGCAGGGCGTCCTCGATGGACCGGCCGTGGACGGCCCGCCAGGTCCCCGCGACGTGCGCGGCGGTGAAGACGACGGCCGCGACCATCAGGCCCAGGCCCACGGTCGGCCCGCCGAGGGCGTAGACCGCGGCGCAGGCCGTGCCGCCGCCGATGGCGACCATGCCGGTGGCGACGCCCATCGACCGGCTCAGCCCCATCACGCGCACGCAGGTGCGGATGTCGAACGCCTCGTCCTCCGGCCAGTCCTCGGCGGTGTTGACCAGCACGACGCCGATCTGGCTGACCCCGAAGCCCGCGATCGCGGCGAGCACCGGCCAGCCGACCGGGCCGGGCAGGGCGTTGGTGATCATCAGCATCGGCAGCCAGTACAGGATCAGGATGAGCGCCGGGATCTGCCAGATGCCCGCGCCCTTGAGGTGCAGCGGCGGGATCGAGTACTGCGCGCCCAGGACCAGCGTCGCCGCGACCAGCGCGGGGACCTCCCAGCGGCCGGTGGTCGCCCAGAGGTAGCAGCCCAGGCCGAGCGCCGCCGCCCCGGTGACCCGCAGCTGCCAGCGCACGTTGCGCACGCCGAGCCCGTACACCGCGTCGGAGAGCCTGGTCTTGTAGATCGCGTCGAGGTCGCGGTCGGCGACGACGTTGGTCATGTCGATGAAGTGGATGCCGCACAGCGCCGTCAGGAACGCGATCAGGTACGTGGGGCCGAGCAGCTCGGCGCCGGAGCCCAGGATCAGCAGCGGCGGGATCAGGTAGATCGCGACCTCGACCGCGAGGAACTCGATGCGCCGGATGCGGGCCAGGTAGAGCAGGCGGCGCCGGAACCCGAGCCGGGCGGCGGGGTCGGCGGTGCGGGTGGACGCCGCCGGGGCGCCATCGCTAACGGTCATACGCTCCCTCGTTCCGCTGGTCGACGCCGCGGTCGACCGGTGTCATCAGAGGATTTGGATGCGCTGCAGGTGCCGGGACGGGTCGTCGCGGAAGGCGTTGCGGCCGTGCACGAGCGCGTGGTTGTCGACGACGACGATGTCCCCGTCGCGCCACTGGTGGTGGTAGCAGACCTCGGGCGCGTGCAGCCGCTCGCGCAGGTCGGCCAGGAAGGCGGGCACCTCGGGCTCGGGGATGCCGGACACGGTGAGGAACAGCGGGTTCAGGTAGTCCCCGGGCGGCAGCGGCTCGGCGTAGCGGATGATCGGCGCGCCGGTTGCCGGGTGGGTGGCCAGCAGCGCGGCGGTGGTCCGGCCGCCGTAGTGCTCCACCTTGTCGGTCCGGTAGGTGATGCTGACCGACGCCCACCGCTCGCGGGTCGCCGCGTCCGCCCGCTCGATGACCGCGGTGGTGTCGCAGAAGACGGTCTCACCGCCGCCGCCCGCCCGCGGGGCGCGCACGCACTGGAAGAGGAAGAACCGGGGGGTGGCCGCGGCGAAGGCGCCGTCCCAGTGGAACGGCACGTCGCCCCTGGCGAACAGGTAGTTGCTCGGGTTCTCCTGGACGACCAGGTCGAGGACCTCGCCGAAGTCCCAGCGCAGGATCTCCCCCCAGCTCCCGGCGTAGGCGATCAGCTCGTCCTTGGCCAGCAGGGGGAAGCCGCGCAGCACGGTCACCTTGGACTCGATGGTCCAGCGCTCCAGGGTGGCTGGCGGGATGTCGCGCAGGTCGGCGGGGCCGTCGGCGGTCACCACCTGGCCGAAGGGCTCCAGCGCGATCCGGGTGGGGGTTGCGGCCTGGCTGGTCACGATGCGACCTCCTCGGCGGGCACCCGCGGGTGCACGTAGTGGCTCGGCCTGCCGTTGCGCCAGATCAGCGAGGCGTTCATGGCCTCGGCCTGGCTGCGCTTGACCAGCGTGTAGGCCATGCCGTCGTCGACGACCACGCCGTGCCACGGGGTCAGCCAGCTGTCCCTGGTCCGGATCAGGTGGAAGCCGATCTTGCGGGCGTGGCAGGGCTGGGGGTGGATGGACAGCCGCAGCGAGTCCGGGAACGCCTCCCCGACCAGCTCGCCCCAGGCCCGGCTGCGCTGGATCATCGCGTAGGCGAGGTCCTTGCAGGCCACGCGCAGCTTGCTGCGGCTCAGGCCCGGGTGCAGCGGCGCCTGGTCCTCGACCATGAACCGGTGCATCCCGTTGAACAGCGAGCGGGTCGCGGCGTCCGAGCGCACCTGGCGGCGGATCTCCTCCACCGGGGTGGCGTACCGGGAGACCAGGCGCTCGCGCATGGCGTCGTAGGCCTCGCGGCCGAAGGCGTCGTCGAGGGAGTAGAGCCCGACCGCGCCGCCACCGGTCGCCTGGATGATGCGGCGCAATTCCTCGCGGTAGCCGGTCACGTCCGCGTCCGGAATTCCCAGCAGGTCGGAGAAGACGTGCCCGTCGGAGCAGATCGTGATTCGCGCGCCGGGCGGATAGACGTGGGCGACGTGCTCGCAGAACGATTGCAGGAACTCCACCGCCAGCCGCTCCCCCAAGTCGGGCAGCGAGCCGACCACCTTGCGCGGATTGCGCGACTTCGCCGGGAAGCCCGGGATCACGAAATGGATCGGCTCGCCGCGCAGAATGGCGCCTCTGGTCCGCTCCCAGTGCACCGCGTAGCACTCCTCGCACGGCCGCAGCACGCACGGGTCGGCCGGGGACTCGGTCCGGCGGGCGCGGAACACCAGGGCCAGGACCTGCCGAATCGTCCTGCGCACCGGCAGCGGGTCGGCCGGTCGGGCCTGCGCCCCGGACTCCCCCGCGTCCGGCTCCAGCGTTTGGGTCATGACCTGCGGCCCCACCGGGCAGCACCGCGCTGAATGGACGGGTGGAACTCTTCCGCAGAATTCGGGAGCCGCCGGTTCACCTGACCACCACCACGCATCGCACCCTTTCCGCCAGGCCACGACGGGAAATGCGCCGCGGCGGCCAATTGTCCGTTCTTTGCATTCCCGACGCTAGCACCGGTGTTGATCCCCCGCGCGGCTGCACGAAAGGGTGATCGGGCTCATTTTCACGCTTCGAGTAATCCGCGCAATTCCGACCGGATCGAGTGAGGCGGGGTTCGGCCCCCGGCGGGTTAACGGGTCACCCCGCGTGATCGGCCCCGGGTCGCGCCACTCAACGGTGAACATCAACGAGCACCACGTCAGTGGGTCCAACCGGGACGGGGCCGATCGCGTTCCGCCGCGGCCGGGTTCGTCGGATGGGGTGGGTGGTCCCCGTCAGCCCGGTGGGTCGAGGTGATCGGCCTTGTCGCGGAGGTACCGCCGCTCGACGTGGTTGACGGTGAGGCTGGCCGCCTCGCGGTAGAGGGCGGCCGCGTCGGTGGTGCCGCCGGTCATCTGGAGCAGGTGGGCGCGGACGGCGCGTTCCCGCTGGTGGGTCAGGGGGTTCTGGTCCAGGTGGTGGCGGCGGTTGAGGTCGTCGAGCAGCGCCAGGCCCCGTTCGGGGCCGTACGCCTTGGCGACGGCGACGACGCGGCTGAGGCGCACCGGCGCGGTGGGGGCGAGGCGTTCGAGCCAGAGGTAGAGCGCGGCGATCTGCGGCCAGTCGGTCTGCCCGGGCTCCGCCGCGGCGGCGTGGACCGCGGCGATCGCGGCCTGGAGCTGGTAGGGGCCGATCTCGCGGCGCTGCCAGACGCCGTCGATCAGGGCGGTGCCCTCGCGGATGAGGTCGGTGCGCCACCGCGTCCGGTCCTGCTCCTCCAGCGGGACCAGTTCGCCGTCCTCGCCGGTGCGGGCGGGCTGCCGCGCCTCTGAGCAGCATGAGGGCCAGCAGGCCGGTCGCCTCGGCGGCCATCGGGTCGTCGGCGGGCAGGGTGCCGCGGAGCATGCGGGTGAGCCGGATCGCCTCGTGCGTGAGGTCGACGCGGGTCAGCTCGGCGCCCGCGGAGGTCGTGTAGCCCTCGTTGAAGATCAGGTAGAGGACTTGCAGGACGGCGGTCATCCGGCTGGCGCGGTCGGCGTCGGTGGGCGGGGTGAAGCGGGCGCCCGCGCGGGCGAGCTGCTGCTTGGCGCGGCTGATCCGGGTGCCCATCGTGTTCTCGGTGGTGCCGTGGGCGTGGGCGATCTCGGCGGTGGTCAGGCCGCCGACCGCGCGCAGCGTCAGCGCCACCTGGGAGGTGGGGGACAGCGCAGGGTGGCAGCAGAGCAGCAGCAGGGTGAGGCTGTCGTCGGTGATCGGCGGCGCAGGCAGGCCGCCCGGCTCGCGCAGGGCCAGCTCGGCCAGCCCGGCCTCCTGCTCGCGCCTGCGCCGGGCCTGGTCGGAGCGCAGCAGGTCGACCATCTTGCGGTAGCCGATGCGGATGAGCCAGCTGCGCGGGTTCTCCGGCACGCCGCTGTCCGGCCACGTCCGGCTCGCGGCGAGCAGCGCCTCCTGCACCGCGTCCTCGGCGACGTCGAACTGGCCGAACCGCCGCACCAGCGCGCCGAGCACCTGCGGCGCCTCGGTGCGCAGCAGGTGCTCGACGGTCGCGGCGCGCTCGCTCACGCCCCGAAGTCCTCCCCCATGATCGGGCGGATCTCGATCGGCTCGCCCAGCACGTCGACGATGCGCGCGGCGATCTCCACGGCGCGCTCGTGGCCTGCGACGTCGATCACGGCGAAGCTGGCCAGCACCTCCTTGAGCTCGGCGAACGGCCCGTCGGTCGCCACCACGCCGTCGGCCGTCCTGCGGACGGTGGTGCTGACCGCGGGGTGGCCGAGGCCCTCGCTGCTGACGAACTCGCCGGACTCGACCAGCTCCTGCTCGAACTCCTGGTAGGCGGCGAACGCGGCCAGCGCCTCGGCGGAGGGGGCGTCGGCGGTGGCGGCGTCCCATGCGGCAGCGGGGGTGTAGCCGAGCAGCAGGTACTTCACGTGATCCCTCTTCCTTGTCGCGCCCGGCAACGGTACGGGCTCCAGCCGCAACCACGTCGCCGTGCGTCGCGCCTCGACATGGCGACCGCGTGACGTAGGTCACCAGCGAGCGGTGTCGAGGGGGTGGGGGCGGCTCCGTGGTACCGGCGCACAGCAAGCAATCCGAGGAGGACGCGATGTCCGAGAGCACCATCCAGCCGAGCGCCGACCTGCAGGCCCTGGACCGGCTGGTCGGCACGTGGGCGGTGACCGGCGGGACCGAGGGGACCGTGCGGTACGAGTGGATGCCCGGCCGGTTCTTCCTGCTCCAGCACGTCGAGCTGACCCAGTTCGGGCAGCCGGTCACCGGCCTGGAGGTGATCGGCAACCTGCGCCCGTTCGGCGAGCCCGCGGGCACGGACGTGGTGTCCCGGTTCTACGACTCGACCGGCAACACCCTCGACTACGTCTACGAGCTGACCGGCGACACGCTGACGATCTGGGGCGGCGCGAAGGGCAGCCCGGCCTACTACCGGGGCACGTTCGACGCCGACGGCACCGCGGTCACCGGGGAGTGGGTCTACCCGGGCGGGGGTGGGTACCAGTCCACCATGACCCGGATCTGACAGCGGTTCTGATCACGCCCCTCGCCTGCCGGTGAGGGGCGTGATCAGCGTGTGGCGTCAGGTGTTGGTGCAGTCGCCGGTCTTGGTGACCTCCCAGCGCAGGAGGTGCAGGCCCATGATGAACAGGCCCGAGCTGCTGGACCACGAGTACTGCTTCTTGCACACGTCGGCCTGGCCGGGGCGGGTGTCGTAGACCTCGGCGACCAGGTTGTGGATCGTGGTGCGCTTGGCCTTGCTCCGGGTGCTGCCCGCGAGGAAGCGCTTGTTGTCGGGGTGGGTGGCGACGTAGCAGCTGATCTTCCCCGTCTTCCCGGTCGTCCAGCCCTTCTCCAGCTTCTCGAAGTGGACGTCGGTGCCCGCGATGTAGGCGCCGGGCTGGTTGCTGTCGGGGTCGTCGAAGGCGGCCATGAAGTGGGTGTTGTCCACCAGTTCGCCGGAGTTGACCTGGTATTTGATGTAGCAGGTCTCGTCCTGGGCCACCGCCGCGGGCGCGTTCGCCGTCGCCGCGCCCGCGACCGCGGCGGTGAGGAGCGTGCAGACCCGGAGCCAATCGCGTCGCATGGAGCATCCTTTCCCTGGGTTGGCGGTCGGGGTCGGGTACTACCCCCGCCCCCAGGGGCCGGATGCCGCCGCCCGCCGCGGTTCACCCCACCTCGCGGCGGGTCCCCGGGTCGGGCGGCGGGGTGGTCACGCAGCGCTGCTCAGTCCAGGCAGAACTCGTTGCCCTCGGGGTCGGCCATGACGATGAAGCCCGCGCTCATGGGCGGAGCGGGCTCGTGGCGGGCCAGCCGGGTCGCGCCGAGCGCGGCCAGGCGGGCGGCCTCGGCCTCCAGGGCGGCCATCCGCTCCTCGCCCGCCAGCCCGGGGGCGGCGCGGACGTCGAGGTGGACGCGGTTCTTGGCGACCTTGTCCTCGGGGACCTGCTGGAAGAACAGCCGCGGCCCCTGGCCGTCGGGGTCCTCGATGGCCGACCTGGTGTTGCGCTGGTCCTCGGGGACGCCGATGCGGGCGAGGAAGTCGTCCCACGCGGCCAGCGGGTCCGCGCCCGCCGGCAGCTCGACGCCGGGTGGGCCGGGGTGGACGTAGCCCAGGGCGGCGCACCAGAAGGTGGACAGGGCGCGGGGGTCGTGGGCGTCGAAGGTGATCTGGACGTGGCGGCTCATGGGAGGCTCCGATCCGGGGGGCGCGTTACCGCGAGACATCCTCGCATCGCAGGCGGACAGTCCCGGTTCCCTCGATCGGGGTGCTGCGTTCCGCTGGGAGCGGAAGGGCTGCCCGGCGGGGTGGCGGGGGTGCCAGGATGGCGGTCATGGCTGACGTCCTCCCGTTCCCCCCGAACCGCAGCCCGGCCCCCGACGACGAGCCGGACCCGCTGTGGCGCGCCGCGCTGGGCCGCACCCTGCGGGCGACGCGGGAGCAGCAGGGCGGCAGGCTGGTCGACATCGCCGAGCGGGCGGGCATCTCCCCGCAGTACCTCTCGGAGATCGAACGCGGCCGCAAGGAGCCGTCCAGCGAGATGATCGCCGCCGTCACCGGCGCCCTGGGCCTCGACCTGGCCGACCTGCTCACCACCATCGCAGGCGACGTCCGCCGCCACCGCACCCGGACTACCCTGCTCCGGCGACGACCCCAGGGCCCAGTGCTCATGGCGGCCTGACGGCACGGGTGTGGGGCGCGGTCACCAGCGCACCCGGACCTCGCTGGTGCGGCGACGACCGCAGGGCCGCGCTCATGCGGCCAGACGGCACTGGGGCGGGAGCTGCGGTCAGCAGCGCACCGGACCTCGCTGGTGCGGCGGTAGCCGCAAGGCCCGGTGCTCATGGCGGCCTGACAGCACCGGCGTGGGGCTGCGGTCGAGCGCTCGTGCTGGGCTCGGCTGGCGCAGCCACGGCCGGTCAGCCCGGCGCGCTTGGCCGACCTGGCGCGCTTGACCGACCTGGCGCGCTTGGCGGACCTCGCCACGCCTTGGGCAGCCTGCCGCGACTGGCCGAACCGGCGCGCCTTGGCCGTTCCCGTCTGCTTGGTCGACCCAACGCGGTCGGCCGACTCGGCGCGGGTTGGGTTGCACCGCCGCGGTGTTGCCCGTTCGGGGCGGCTCCGGTGGTTCACTGGGCTGGGCTTCGCGGCGGCCTCGATGGCTCGCTGGGCTGGGCTTCAGGGCGGCTCCGGTGGCTCGCTGGGTGGGGTTCGCGGCGACCCCGGTGGTTCGCTGGCTGGGCTTCAGGGCGGCTCGGGGGTTAGGCGCGGTGGTCGAGGACTTGGTCGGCTAGGCCGTAGGCCACTGCTTCCTGGGCGTTGAAGACTCGGTCGCGGTCGGTGTCGTGGCGGAGTTGGGGGATGGGGTTGCCGGTGTGGGTGGAGAGGATTTCCTCCAGCTGGGTGCGGACGCGGATCACCTCGTCGGCTTGGAGGATCAGGTCGGGGATGGTGCCTCGGCCTTGGGCGGCGGGTTGGTGGAGGACCACGCGGGCGTGGCGGAGGACGGCTCGGCGGCCGGGGACGCCTGCGGCCAGCAGGACCGCGCCCGCGGCGACGGCCTGGCCGACGCATGTGGTGACGACGGGGGCCTTGATGAACCGCATGGTGTCGTAGAGGGCGAGCATGGCGGCCGGGTCGCCGCCCTCGCAGTTGATGTAGAGGTTGATCTCCTGGTCGGGGTTGTCGGCCTCCAGGAACAGCAGTTGGGCGATCAGGGCGTTGGCCACCCCGGAGTCGATGCCCGTGCCCAAGTAGACGATGCGCTCGGAGAGCAGGTGCGAGTAGACGTCCATGATCCGCTCGCCGCCTGCGACGCGGGTGATGACGTTCGGGATGGTGTAGGTGCTCATGCGCGTTCCCCCGTCTGCGAACCCAGCCCCAGCGCCTGCGTGCGCGTGGGGATCACCTGGCCGATGGTGTCGACGATGTGGTCGATGAAGCCGTACTCGCGGGCCTGCTCGGTGGTGAACCAGCGGTCGTGGAGGGAGTCGGCGAAGATGCGCTCGACCGGCTGCCCGGTGTCGGCGGCGATGAGGCCCAGGACCGTGTCCCGGGTGTGCCGCAGGTCGTCGGCCTGCACCTCGACCTCGACGGCCGACCCGCCGATGCCCGCCGAGCCCTGGTGCATCAGGATGCGGGCGTGCGGCAGGGCGTAGCGCTTGCCCGGGGTGCCCGCCGACAGCAGGAACTGCCCCGCGCTGCACGCCAGCCCCAGCGCGAGCGTCGACACGTCGCACGGCACCAGCCGCATCACGTCGCGGATCGCCAACATGGACGGCACCGACCCGCCCGGCGAGTGGATCCACAACGCGATGTCCTTGGCGGGGTCCTCGGCCGCCAGCGCGAGCAGCTGGGTGGCCAGGACCGTGCCGTTGTCGTCGTCGAGGACCCCGTCGAGCACCAGCACCCGTTGGCTGTAGAGGCGCTCGCGGAGCCGGTGGTCGAACATCGGCTGCTTCTCGTTCGTCATGCTTCGAGGTTGCCGCCACTCCCGCTGTGCGCGCTGCTTTCTCTGCTGTGGGCAGATCCGCCGTCAGCAGAGCGGCAACCTCTAACAGTCCACAGTAGACCAAACAACGCCTGCCCCCCGGCAGGCGAACGATCAAGTCTACGGGCCGGGGGCAGCGCCGTCTACGGCCCGAAGGTCGCATGGAACGCCGTTCGGCGACCTGGCAAGACTGGAGAAACCCACGGCGATCCCGCCGGCAGGCGACATCCACGAGGAGACGACATGTCCGAGGACAAGAGCCCCGAGACCCCCGAGATCGACGAGACCACCGACGACGTGGAGGTCGTCGCGCACGGCGCGGACGTCGAGGACTGGTGCGTCGTCAACAACAGCCAGGCGCTCTGACATCGGGGACGGCCCGGCCGCGGGGCCGGGCCGTCCACCCCAACCCCCACGGAGGTCGCGGTGAGCGTTGGCCAGATCATCAGCCGGGAGCGCATCCTCAAGGGCGAGCGGAACTGGTGGTTCCTCGGCCCCGGCGGGATCGCGCGGCTGCGCGAGCGGCACCTGGCCGAGGACGGCGCGCCGCGCCCGGAGGTGCTGCGGCGGCTGGACGAGCGCGGCCTGCTCACCGCCCGGCCGGACAACTCCTACTCGCTGACCGTCCTGACCAGCACCGACTGCAACCTCGGCTGCGGGTACTGCTTCCAGAACACCAGCCAGGACCTGCGCGGGGGCAGCAGGCCGCCGCGCATCGCGCACTCCCGGCTGACCTCGGACACCATCACCTCGATCCTGGCCTTCACCGACCGGCAGATGGCCGCGGGCGGCCTGGACGACCTGCGCATCCTGCTCTTCGGCGGTGAGCCGCTGCTCAACCCCCGCGGCTGCATCGAGCTGCTGACCAGGGCAGCCGACCACGGGCTGACCTCGGCGCGCATGGTCTCCAACCTGACCCTGCTCTCGCCCCAGCTCGCCGCGCAGCTGGCGGACCTCAAGCTCAAGCACGTGCAGGTCACCTTCGACGGCGACCGCGACGAGCACGACCGCATCCGGGTCCGCCGCTCCACCGGCGGCACCTTCGACACGATCGTGCGCAACATCGTGCGCGCCAGCGAGGTCACCGACATCCGGTGGACGCTGCGGGTCAACGTCTCCCACCACAACCACCACGGCATCGACGCGATGGTCGACCGGCTGGCCGCGGCCGTGAACCCCGGCCGGTGCACCATCTACTTCGCCCAGGTCGGCGACATCGGCATCGGCTACAGCAACGAGCTGACCCACACCGACGAGCTGATCGCCCGGTTCACCCGGTGGCAGCGGGCCGCGCTCGACCGGGGGTTCACCGTCAACCGACCCGGCCCGCAGGCGGTCTGCGCGACGTGCGGGCCCGGCGACGGCAGCCGCGGGGGCGTGGTCAACGCCGACGGCGTGCTGGCCAGCTGCTGGGAGACGGCCGGGAAGCCGGGCTGGGAGGTCGGCACGGTCGAGAGCGGCTACCTGCCCGCCGAGCAGACCGAGGGCCGCTGGATCGGCTGCGGGGACTCCTACCGGCAGGCCGACGGCGCCGACGTGCTGGCCGCCTTCCGCGACGGGGTGGACTCGGCGCTGCTGGACTACCTCGACGCGACCGGCAGGCTGTGAACGTCCTGCTCTGCCCGCTGAGCGACGCGGGCTACCTGTACCCGGCCATCGCGGTGGGCCGCGAGCTGGCGGGCCGCGACCACCGCGTCCACGTGCTCGGCCGGGCCGCCGCCGCACCGGTCGCCGCGCACGCCGGGCTGCCGTTCCTGGCCGCCGAGGAGCGCGGCGGCGCGGGCGGGTTCTCCGTCGGGCGCTGGCGCGACGGCGGTCCCGCGCAGCTGGCCGCCACCCTCGACGCCGCGCGCGAGCTGCGGCCGGACGTGCTGGTCACCTCCGTGCTCTGCCACGGGACGCTGCTGGCCGCCGAGATCCTGGACCTGCCGGTCATCGTGCTGGGCCTGACCACCTACCTGTGGAACTACCGCGCGGGCGGGGACGACGAGCCCCAGCCCGCGACCAGCCGGGCCGTGCGGACCCGCGACACGCTGCGCATCTACGACGACCTGCGCACCCACGTCGGGCTGCCCGCCCGCAGGCGGCCGCTGTCGGCGGACCCGCTGCACGGCACCGCCCTGCTGCTGCGCGGCCACCCGTCGCTGGAGTACCCGGGCACCGCCCTGCCCCCTGCCGTGCAGCACGTCGGCCCGCTCGACTGGGAGCCGAGGGGCGATGCGGGAGCGGAGCTGTCCCATGTGGACGCCGTGGGCAAGCCGCTGGTCTACGTGCACCTCGGCCGCTTCTTCGGCGGGCGAACGCAGTGGCCCAGGCTCAACGCCGCGTTCACTGGCGGCCCCTTCCAAGCCGTGGTCGAGCAGGGCCGCACGGCCAACCCCGAGCCGTCGCCCGGTGCGGACATCCTGCTCGTGCGCAAGCCGTGGATGCGCCCGTTCCTCGACCGGGCCGGGCTCGTGCTCACCAGCGGCACCTCCGCGCCCGTGCTGGCCGCCCTGCTGCGCGGCAAGCCGCTGGGGCTGTCCCCCAACGGCTCCGAGCAGCCGGTGCTCAGCGCCGCCTGCGTCCGCGCGGGCGTCGGCGCCCTGCTGCTGGCCGACGACGACCCCCAGACCGGCCTGCGTGCGGCCTGGGCGGACGACCTGATGCGCGCCCGGGCGGCGCGGCTCGGCGCGGTCCTGGCCGCAGCAGGCGGGCCCGCCCGGGCCGCCGACGCCGTCGAGCGGTCGGTCGCGCTGCAACCGGCACTGAACTGATGACGAAGGAGCCGACGATGGACGACGCATCCCCGCAGCCCACCGCCGTCATGAGCCCGGACGGCGCCGCGGCGGCCACCCTCGGCATGCAGCGGCTCTCCGCGGGCACCCGGCGCTGGATGGCCGAGAAGGTCGTCTACCTGCGCCCCGGGGCCGCCGACCTGCCGGTGACGCCGCGGGCCAAGGCGTGCATGGAGATCGGCCTGCTCAACCGGCTGTGGACGCGCGCCCGCCCGGACGACCCCGAGCTGGCGGTCGTCAGCGACGCGGTGGCCGAGATCTGGCGCGACCCGCACTTCCCCGAGCAGTTCGCCGAGCACCCGGGCTACACCCGCGGGTTCGCCCTGATCTACAGCGCGCTGGCCCCGCCGGGGCTGGCCGGGTCGACGCACCCGGCGACGCTGGCCCGGCTGATGCCGTCCGGGCACGTCGACATCGCCAAGAAGTCGCCGTCGGGGCGGCTGGAGCTGCGCTACTACGCCGAGCTGGCCGGGCTCAGCCACGACGTCGCCCCCTACGGCGACCTCTACGCCGAGAGCATCCTGGCCAACCTGACCGAGGTCCTGCCGATGGACGTGGAGACGGCCTACCGGATCACCCACACCGTCTTCCACATCACCGACTTCGGCGTGCGCGGCATGAACGTCGCCCCGCAGGAGCTCATGCGCATCCGCGAGGTCACCGAGCAGCTGACCGACCACTTCATCGAGATCGAGTACTGGGACCTCATCGCCGAGTTCATCCTCACCCAGTCCTGCCTCGGCCTGGATCCGCGGCGCACGCCGTCGGGGCAGCGGGCCGTCGACGCGCTGCTGAACGTGCAGAAGCCGGACGGGTCCATCCCCGCGCGCTTCGCCGCCCAGCGCCCGCCGGAGACGGCCACCCCGGTCGAGCTGTTCCGCAAGGCGTACCACACGACCCTCGTCACGGCCCTCGCCGCGATGATCCCGCCGTCGACCGCCTGCGGATGACCCCGTGCCCCGGCTGCTGATCAACCGCACCTACGCGCGGCTGTGGTTCGGGCAGGCCACCTCGACCCTGGGCGACTTCGTGTTCAGCACGACCCTGGTCCTCTGGGTGGCCACCGACCTGGCCGCCGACCGGCCGTGGGCGCCCGCGGCCGTGGGCGGCATCCAGCTCGCGGTGGGCGCGGCGGTGCTGGTGTTCGGGCCGCTGGCCGGGGTGTTCGTGGACCGCTGGGACCCGCTGCGCACCATGCTCACCACCGAGGTGGTGCGCGGCGGGCTGGTGGCGCTGCTGACGGTGGTCTCCCTGCTGCCCAGGGACGCGCTGCCGATCTGGGCGTGGCTGGCGCTGCTCTACGTCGTGGTGTTCGGGCTGACCGCGACCGGGCAGTTCTTCGCGCCCGCCCGCTTCGCCACCATCCGCGAGACCGTGCCGGGCGAGGCGGACCGGGCGCGGGCCGCCGGGATCGCCCAGGCCACCTCGGCGACGGTGACCATCGCCGGGCCGCCGCTGGCCGCGCCGCTGATGTTCGGCATCGGGATCCAGTGGGCGCTGGTGCTCAACGCGGCGTCCTACGCGGTCTCCTACATCGCAATCCGCTCGGTGCGCCACGAGGTCGTGGTGCGGCGGGCCGCGCGGGCGGCGCGGCCGGGGCTGCGGGCGGAGTTCGTCGCCGGGCTCAAGGTGTTCGCGGGCAGCCCGTTCCTGGTCGCGCTGCTGGCCATCGCGGTGATCGGGCAGCTGGGCGTGGGCGCGGTGAACACGCTGAACCTGTTCTTCCTCACCGGGAACCTCGCCTCGCCCGCCGAGCTGTACGGCTTCCTCGGCGCGACGCTGGGCATCGGCGGGATCGTCGGGGCGCTGTGCGCGGGCCGGGTGGTGCAGTGGGTCGGAGCGCGGACCACGACGTGGGTCGGTCTGATCCTCGGCGGGGTGCTGCTGTTCGTCTACTCCAGGCAGACCGAGTTCGCCTTCGGCGTGGTGGCGCTGTTCGCCACGATCCTGCCGATCACGATCCTCAACACCGCGATGTCGCCGCTGCTGCTGACCGCGGCCCCGCAGGAGTTCACCGGCCGGGTCTTCGCGGTGTTCTACCCGGTCACCCGGCTGGCCTCGGTGGTGGCGGCGACCGCGGCTGGCTGGTTCGCCAGCGTGGTGCCCGCCGACTTCGGCGCGTCCCTGGCGGGCGTGCGCTTCGGCCAGATCGACACCGTGTTCGCCGCATCGGCGGTGCTGCTGGTGCTCGCCGGGCTCTACGCGCGGGCGCGGCTGCCGCAGCCCGAGCGGGCCCCCGAACCCGTGGAGCCGCGATGAGCTGCGCCTCCTGCGCCGCGGCACTGCCGCTGGACGCCCGCTTCTGCTCCCAGTGCGGGGCCGCCGTCGCGGCCCGCCCCAAGGGGGCCGAGGAGCGCAAGGTCGTCACCGTGGTCTTCTGCGACCTCGCCGGGTCGACGGCGATGTCCGGGGTGCTGGACCCGGAGCTGCTGCGGGCGGTCCTGCTGCGCTACTACGAGCTGATGTCGGCGGTGATCGCCGCGCACGGCGGGATCGTGGAGAAGTTCATCGGCGACGCGGTGATGGCCGTCTTCGGGCTCACCGAGACCCGCGAGGACGACGCCCGCCGCGCCCTGGTCGCCGCGCTGGGCATGACCACCGCTGCGGCGGGGTTCGACGCCGAGCTGCGGCGCGACCACGGTGTGCGGCTGCGGGTGCGCATCGGCGTGCACACCGGGGAGGTCGTGGCGCTGCCGGACGCCGCGGAGCGGCAGGCGTTCGTCTCCGGCGAGGTGGTCAACATCGCCGCCCGGCTGGAGCAGGCGGCCCCGGCTGGCGAGGTGCTGGTGAGCGCGGCCGCGCGGTCGGCGGCCGGGGCGGTGACCGTCGCCGAGCCGCAGTGGCTGCCGCTCAAGGGCGTCGCGGAGCCGGTGGAGGCCTACCGGCTGGTCGACGTGCCGCCCGCCGACCCCGAGCGCACCCGGCGCTTCGACGTGCCGTTCATCGGCCGCGAGACCGACATCGCGGCGCTGGACATCGCCTGGCGGCGGGTGGTCGACGGCGGCGCCGCGCACCTGCTGACGCTGGTGGGCGAGCCGGGGATCGGCAAGACGCGGCTGGTCGCCGAGTGGCTGCGCCGGGCGGGCGGGCCGGTGGTGATCGGCCGGTGCAGGCCGGTCGGCGACGGCGGCACGCTCACCGCGCTGGCCGAGTGCCTGGCCCCGCTGGTGTCCGAAGTGGAGCACGACCCGGCCGCGGCCGCCCCGCTGGCGCTGCTGCGCCGCGGCCTGCTGCACGACGGCACCCCGGCGCCGTCGCTGGACGCCACCGCCGCCGCCGTGGCCCGCCTGCTCGCCGCCGTCGCGCGGTCGCGACCGGTGCTGCTGGTCGTGGACGACTGCCAGTGGATCCAGCCGTCGCTGATCACCGTGGTGGAGCGGCTGGTCAACGGGCTCAGCGGGCTGCCGCTGCTGCTGGTGTGCGTGGCCCGGCCGGAGCTGGTCGAGGCGGTCCCGGACTGGGGGATCGGCTGCCCGAGCGCGGAGACGGCGGTGGTCGGCAAGCTGTCCGCGGCGGACTCCGCCCGGCTGGCCGCGCACTTCGCCGACGTCAGCACGCACGACACCGCCACCACCGAGTGGATCGTGGAGCAGGCGGGCGGCAACCCGCTGTACCTGGAGCAGCTCGTGGCCGCCGTCGAGCACGACAACGCCCCCGCCGACGCCCTGCCGCTGAGCCTGCAGGCGCTGGTCGCCGCCCGCATCGACCGCCTCGGCGACGTCGAGCGCGAGACCCTGCGCCACGGCGCGGTGGTCAACGGCGACGGCTTCGACGCCGAGGACCTGGCCGCGCTGGCCGAGGCCCGCGACCACAGCGCGGCCCTGCGCGCCCTGGTCCGGCGCAGGCTGGTCGAGCAGGTCGGCCCGCGCTACCGCATCGCCAACGGCATCACCCGGCAGGTCGCCTACCGCGGGCTGACCAAGCGGCGCCGCGGCGAGCTGCACGAGCGCTACGCCGACCACCTCGCCACGCGCGGCGCGGCCGACGCGCTCATCGGCGCCCACCTGGCCCACGCCCACCGGTACCAGAGCGCCGTCGGCGTGCCCGCGACCGCGCTGCGGCGGCGGGCGTTCCGGCACCTCGACGCCGCCGGGGCCGACGCGCTGCGCCGGGTCGACCTGCCGTGGGCGCTGACCCTGCTGGAGCAGGCCGCCGAGCTCACCGCCCCCGGCGACCCGGGCAGGCCGGAGTGCCTGCAGCGGCTGGGCGAGGTGCACCTGACCCTGGGCAGGCCGGAGCAGGCGCAGGCCGCGTTCACCAGCGCCGCCGCCGAGGCCGAGCGCCCGGTCACCGCCGCGCACGCCCGGCTGCACCTGGCCATGCTGCGCCAGGACATGGCCGAGGTGGAGCGGGTCGCGGCCGCGGAGTTCGCCGTGTTCACCGCGCACGGCGACGACCTGGGGCTGTCCCGGGTCCGCTACGTCCTGGCCCGCTGCGACCAGCGCCGCGGCAGGCAGGAGAAGGCGCTGGGCGCCCTGCGGCCCGCGCTGCGGCACGCCCTGGCCGCCACCGCCGACCGGGAGGTGGCCAACGCCCTGGGCGCGATCGGGCTGTCGCTGTGGCACGGGCCGCTGCGCGCCGACCGGGCCACCGAGCAGTGCCGCGCGCTGCTGACCGCCCACCGCGACCGCGGCGCGGTGCAGGCCACGCTGGGGTTCGCGCTGACCATGCTCTACGCGGTCCAGGCCCGCGACGACGAGGCCGACCGGGCGCTGGCGGAGGCGCAGGAGGCGATGTCGGCCATGTCGTACGCGGAATCGCGCTACTTCCGCCCGCTGCTGGGCGCGCTCGTGGCCGCCCACCGCGACGACCGGGCGCAGGCGCGGGTGCTGTTCCGGGAGGCGCTGGGCGCGGTGCGCGCGGAGTCGCTGATCCGCCAGACCCGGCTGGAGCTGGCCAGGGTGGAAGACCCGGGCGCCGCGGCCGAGCTGATCGGCGGCCTGGCCGCCGAGGAGCCCAGCGACCTGGCCGCCCTGCTCGGCGTCGCCGCGCGGGTCGAGGCCGACCCCGGCCGGGCCGTCGAGCTGGCGCGCCGGGCGGTCGCGGTGGCCCGGCGCACCGACTCCCCCGCCGACCACGGCCGCGCCCTCATGGACCTGGCGGCCGTGCACGCGCGCACCGGCAGCCCCGTCCCGGCCCGGCTGGCGGCCCGGGCGGCGGCGAACCGGTTCCTGGCCAAGGGGCACGCGGTGGGGGCCGCCGCGGCCCGCAGGCTGCTCGTCGACCTCGGGGGGCGCGACCGATGACCGGACTCACCTGGCGGCTGCTCGACCCCGACGAGACCGCCATCCAGGTCGACCTCGGGGAGCCGAGCCCGATCACCCCGGACTGGGCCTGGGGCGGGTCGACCGGCGAGGGCGTCGACGTGTGCATCGTGGACGGCGGCATCGAGCCCGGCCACCCGCTCGTCGGCCCGGTGGCCAGCTCGCACGCCGTCATCACCCGCAACGGCGCCTGCCACGTCGAGGAAGTCGAGCCGGGCGACAACTTCGGGCACGGCACGGCGTGCGCGGGGATCGTGCGGCAGATGGCCCCCGGCTGCGACATCCACAGCGTGCGCGTGCTCGGCGACCGCGGCGGCGGCACCGGCCGGGCGCTGCTCGCCGGGCTGGAATGGGCCATCCGGCAAGGCTTCCGCGTCATCAACATGAGCTTGTCCACCGCCCGCCCGGAGTTCAACCAGGCGTTGCGGGAGCTGGTGGACGAGGCGTACTTCGGCGGCTCGGTGATCGTGGCGTCAGCGCACAACTCCCAGATCGAGAGCTTCCCGTGGCGGTTCGCCTCGGTGGTCTCGGTGGGCAGCCACACCGACAGCGCGGCCGACCGCATCCTCTACAACCCGAACCCACCGGTGGAGTTCTTCGCCCGCGGCCAGGCCGTGCCGGTGGCGGGGCTGCGCGGCAGCGTCAGCCGCAACTCCGGCAACAGCTTCGCCACCCCGCACGTCGCGGGCCGCTGCGCGCTGATCCTGGGCAAGCACCCGCGGCTGACGGTGTTCCAGCTCAAGACGATCCTCTACCTGACGGCAGCCAACGTGCGAGGAGGGCGAACCGATGAGTCACACCACGGGTCCGACGGAGACGGTCTCGAACGCCTTGGCCGAGGCCGCCACTGAGGACGGCGAGCTGCTGACCTCGATCGTGCGGGTGGCGCGGACGATCTTCGGCGCGGCCGCCAGCTCGGTCTTCCTCTTCGACGCCGAGGCCGACGAGCTGGTCTTCGAGGCGGTCTCCGGGGAGGGCGAAGGCTTCCTGGTCGGCACCCGGTTCCCCGCCGACCGGGGCATCGCGGGCTGGGTGATCACCACCGGCCAGGCCATGTCGGCCACCGAGCTGACCAGCAGCCAGGTCTTCGCCAGGGACCTGGCCGAGAGCACCGGCTACGTCCCCGACTCGATCATGGCCGCGCCGATCGTGCACCAGATGACGCCCATCGGCGTGCTCCAGGTGCTCGACCCGCACCCGCAGTCGCGCTACAGCGTCGCCGACCTCGACCTGCTGGCGATGTTCGCCAACCAGGCCGCGCTGTCGCTGCACATCCTCATCCGCAACCGGGCCGCGCGGGCGGGCCTGCGCCGCGGCGGCGCGGAGTACGACACCCTGGCCAAGATCGCCGCCCTGCTCGGGGAGATGGACGACGAGCAGCGCGGCCGGGGCGTGCAGCTGATCGAGTCGCTGCACGGGATGCTGGCCGGGCTGGTGCGCTAGCCCAGCTCGGCGGCGAAGTGGCGGACCAGCGCGGGGACCTCGTAGTGCACCGCGTGCCCGACCACCTCGAAGTCGGGCACGCCCACGATGTTCGCCTCCACCAGCCGGTCGATGATGCTGTCGGCGGGTTCGGGGAGGGCGGCGAAGGCGGCGGCGAGCGCGGTGGCGTCGACCGGCCCGTCGGCCAGCGCGCCCAGGGCGCGCACCGCCCGGCGCTGCGGCGGCGCGAGGTCGCCGTAGACCCGGGCCACCCGGTCGCGCACCGCCGACCCCGCCAGCTCCGTCAGCACGCACGTCGCCGCCTCCAGCCGGTCGGCGACGTCGGCCATCGACAGGTGCCGCAGGGCGTCGAGCTTCGCCGCGACCGCCCGGACCGCCAGCGGGGTGCCGCCGCAGCGGCGCAGGATGCGGCGCAGGGCCGGGCCCAGGACGCGGGCGGGGCCGACCGCGCGGCCCACCAGCTCGCCCGCCTCCTCCTCCGACATCTCCCCGACCTCGGTGCGGTGCACCGATTCCAGCCCGCTGAGCCGGTGCGCGCTGGTCACCACGGTCCGGTTGCGGCCCTTGCCCGGCAGCAGCCCCGCCACCTGCGACTCGCTCACCGCGTTGTCCAGGATCACCAGGAAGGCCCGGTTGGCGACCCACGACCGCCACACCGCCAGCGCCTCGCCGTCGTCGCGCGGGATCGGCAGGTCGAGCCCGGTCGCCCGCATCAGCTCGGTGACCACGGTGTGCGTCGGCTTCGCCCGCCCGTCGGGCAGCCGCAGCGAGACGAAGACCTGGCCGTCGTCGAAGGCGTCGGCCACCCGGTGCCCGGCCCGCACGGCCAGCGCGGTCTTGCCGGTGCCGACCGCGCCGGTGATGACCGCGACGTCGGTGCCCTCGGGGCCGGTCAGCGCGCCCACCAGGGCGTCGACCTGCTCGGCCCGGCCGACCAGGTCGGGGACGTCGCGCGGGAGCTGGGCGGGCCGGACCCGGTGCGGGGCGGCCAGCGGGCGGGACCGGTTGGAGGCGTCGGCCAGCATGGTCTGGTAGAGCTGCTGCAAGACCAGGCTCGGGGCGATGCCCAGCTCCCTGGCGATGAGCTGGCGGTGCACCTCGAAGGTCGCCAGCGCCTCCCGCCGCCGCCCGGCCCGGTAGAGCGCGGTGATCGTGGCCGCGGTCAGCCGCTCCCGGAACGGGTGCCTGCGGGCCAGCCGGGCCAGCGGGCCGAGCACCGCGAGGTGGCGGCCCGCGTCGATCTCCAGGTCGACCCAGTCCTCGTAGACGGCCAGGTAGCGCTGCACGAGCTGGTCGGCCTCGGCCGCGATGACCGGGTTGGCCGCCAGGTCGGCGAGCACGTCGTCGCGCCAGAGCGCCACCGCCTCGCCGAGCAGCCTGCGGGTCTCGGGCAGGTCGCCGGAGTGGAAGGCGGTGTAGCCGGTGTTGGCCAGGTCGTCGAACCGCAGCGCGTCCACGTCGTCGGGGGCCGCGTCGAGGACGTAGCCGTAGCTGGCGTGGTGGATGCGGTCGCCGATCACCTTGCGCAGCGCCGAGACGTACACCTGGAGGTTCTTGCGGGCGGTGCGCGGCGGGCCCTCCGGCCACACCGCCTGCTCCAGCTGGTCGACCGGGACGACGAGGTTGGCGCGCAGGAGCAGGACCGCCAGCAGCACGCGCTGCTTGTGCGGGCCCGGGTCGACCGGACCGGCGGCGCCGCGCACCTCCAGCGGCCCCAGCACGCCGAAGGACAGGCCCGACCCAGCACCCACCGACCGACCTCCATCCCCTGCGCCGCCATAACTGAGCAATCTTCGGCGACAACCGGCGGGTAGCGGCCGGAACGGGATCATTGCACCGGGACAACTGCCGGTTCCGCGCCATTCGGGCGCGCGGCCGGTGCCCCCTTCAGCTCAACCGAAGCAGCCGACGCACCACGGGGTCGGCTCGGCGTGGGCGATCACCTCGGTCTCGTCCTCCTCGTCGTGGACGTCCGGGGCGTCGGGCTCCGGCACGGCCGACTCGTCGGGACGCGGTTCCTCAGCAGGCATGGTGACCTCCCCGATGGCGTTGTGCGGCCAGGGTAGGCGCGGGCGGTTTGCCGCCGGTATGGCCGCCGCCCGGCCGGTTCGCACCTGCCTGCGGGCCGACGGCGACCGTCAGGGGCGCTCCTCGTGGGCGCCCAGGCTCATCGCCATCGCGGCCAAGCCCGCCTGCAGCCGCGACTCCAGGCCCAGCTTCTCCAGGATCGCGGTGACGTGCCGCTTCGCCGTCCGCTCGCTGATGGCGAGCCTGCGCGCGATCGAGCGGTTGTCGCAGCCGAGGCCGAGCAGCTCGAAGGCGGCCATCTCCCGGGCGGTCAGCGACGGCGCCAGCGACAGCGCCGCGGCGATCGGGCTGGGCAGCCGCCCGCCCGCGCGCGTGCCCCGACAACCGCGGCAGGATCGACCCGGCCCTTGGCTACGGTCGGTAGCCGGAACCGTTGGTGCACCAGGATGAACGACCATGTGAAAATGTTGCGGGCGGCCGGTTTCGCCGCGGTTTGCCAGTGGTGCGAATCCGGTAAATCGGGCCGGGACCGGCACTTGCCGCGGCTGGTCGGGGAGTCGACCCCGGCCCGCGGGGAGGCGGACCGGGGTCGGTTCCCCATTCTGTGGAGGACTGGCGTCTCCACACCCCCTGGAAGGCGGCGCGCATGCGCCGAAAGCGTGGACCGGGCTCGGGGGTGGCGCCGGGGGATCGCGCCGGGGGTCGAGTGCAAAGGAGATGCTCCCGCTGGCTCGATGGTCAAACCTCGGGAGGGCGGAGCAAGGGCGCCTTCGGCGTCGCTGCGCGACCGGCTGCGCCGGCCCCCGACACCGCCCTCCCGGGGTCAACTGCCGCCAGGACGAGGGAGCAAGGGGGAAATGCGGTCGTGGTGCCGGGTGGCACCTGGCGCTTCCTCGGCTGGCGTCGGGACCGAGTGTGGTGCTGGCTTCGTTCGTGGGGCAATGGATCGGGCTGTCCCGGATTGTCCGGGTGTTGTCCGGGCTGGTCAGAGCTCTGCGCCGGACGGGGAAGGGGGGAGGAGATCGATCAGGAAGGCGGGGGCGGCGGGGCAGGGGGCGAGGGTGATCTCGGCGGTGGGGGCCGGGTCGGCCGGGGCCAGGCAGCGGGCGGAGGCGGCGTGCTGGATCTGGGCGCCCGACGGGGTGGGGGTCAGGCGGAACATCTGGTCTTCGCGGGTGGCGGCGCAGTCCTCCTGCGGTTCCAGGAGGTTGGTCGCGGGGCCGTCGTCCAGGACTGTGAGGCAGCCCAGGACCTTGGTGGTCGGGTGCTCCCACTGGATGGCGACCGCGTCGCCGGGCATGGGCAGCAGGTAGGTGCGGGGGCCGCCGGGCTCGTCGCACGGGCGCTGGACGGCGACGGCGGAGGGGTAGCGGCCGTCGCGGGTGCGGCCTTCGGTCACGCAGAGCTGCGGAGCGCCAGCCGGGCGGATGCGGGCCCAGGCGCCCGCGGCGGGCAGCGGCTCCAGCCCGGGGGCGGGCGGTTCGGTCTCCCCTGTCGGCCACAGCAGGAGGCCGATGACGACGACCACCGACAGGGCGGCCGCGGCGATCAGCGCGCGCTTGCCCGCGTCGTGGCGCGGTGGCGGCTCGGGCGCGCCGGGTGCGGGCCGCTCGCCGGAGGCGACCCGCTCGTACGCGCGCGTCCACTCCTCCAGCTGGTCCTCGGCCCCGCACGCGCGGACGAAGGCGGTCACCAGCTCCGGGCGCGGGAGGGTCGTGCGGCGCAGCATGTCGGCCAGGGTGCTGCGCGGCAGGACGTCGCCGCGGGCGGCGGCCGCGGCCTCCAGGGCGCGCAAGGTGCGGCCGGAGCCGTCCTTGAGCCGCCGCATCGCCGCCACGTACTCCGCCGCGGTGCCCACCGCGTCCAGCCCATCCACGTGATCATGGCTACCGCACCGCGCCCGCCGCGACCACACCACCCCCTGCCGCGGCGCGAAGTGGTTTGCATTGCGAAGCATCGCACCGTTGAATCCACGCATGCGGATCAGGGCAGGTGGACCGGCCGACGCGCCGGTGGTGCTGGGGTTCCTCGACGAGGCCGTCGCGTGGATGGTCGAGCGCGGGCAGACCGGGCAGTGGGGGACGCAGCCGTGGTCGGAGCGGCCCAAGATGGTCGACCGGATCAACCGGATGGCCGCGGACGGGCTGTGGATCGCCGAGCTGGACGGGCAGCCTGCGGGCGCGATCGTGCTGGGCACCGAGCTGCAGGAGTGGATCCCGCCGGTCGACGAGCCGGAGCTGTACGTGCAGCTGCTGGTCTCCTCCCGGCGGTTCGCCGGGCGCGGGGTCGGCAGCGGGCTGCTGGACTTCGCCAAGGGGCGCGCATCCGGCAAACTGCTGCGCGTCGACTGCTGGGCGGGCAACAATGGCCGCTTGGTCGCCTACTACGTCGGCCAGGGCTTCACCCCGACCCAGACCTTCACCGTCGGGGAGTGGCCGGGGCAGGTGCTCGAACTGCGACCGTGAGGGGCGGCGATGGTCTTCCGGCTGGCGGTGCTGCTCAAGGGGGCCGACGGCGCCGGGCAGGTGCTCGTCGCGCTGCTGCTGGCCGCCGTGCCGCCCGCGGCGATCTCCGGCCTGGCCAACGCCGTGCTGACCCGCGACCTCATCGGCGACGTCGACGGCGGCATCGCCCACCAGCTCTCCCAGCACTACGCGGACGGGCGGGCCTTCGCCGTCGGCTTCCTCCTCGCGCACGGCGCGGTCAAGCTCGCCCTGGCCGCGGCCCTGCTGCGCGGCAAGCTCGCGGCGTTCCCGGTCGCGTGCGTGGTGCTGGCGGCGTTCGTCGTGTTCGAGGCGGCCAGGGCGGTGCGCACGGGGTCGGTCGCGCTGGCCGTGCTGGCCGCCGTCGACACCTTCGTGGTGGTCGCGGTCACGCGCGAGCTGCTGCGCCGACCCGACTTTCGTCAGGGGTAGCGCCTGCCCATCGGCAGGCGATCCGGCGCCCGCCGCGGCCCTAGCGTCGCGGCTGTGATCGAACTGCGGAACCTGACCAAGCGCTATAAACACACAGTCGCGGTGGACGGCATCGACTGCACCATCCACTCCGGACTCGTCACCGGCTTCCTCGGGCCCAACGGCGCGGGCAAGTCCACCACCATGCGGATGATCCTGGGACTGGACGAGCCCACCAGCGGCACCGCGACGGTCGGCGGCGTGCGCTACGACCGGCTGCGGCACCCGCTGCGCACCGTCGGCGCGCTGCTCGACGCCCGCGCGGTGCACCCCGGCCGCTCCGCGCGGGCCCACCTGACCGCCCTGGCCCGCGCCACCGGCCTGCCGACGCGCGCGGTCGACGCCGCCATCGCCCGGGTCGGCCTGGCCGAGGTCGCGGGCAAGCGGGCGGGCGCGTTCTCCCTGGGCATGGCCCAGCGGCTGGGTATCGCCGCCGCGCTGCTGGGCGACCCCGCGGTGCTGATCCTCGACGAGCCGGTCAACGGGCTCGACGTCGACGGCGTCCGCTGGATCAGGGCGCTGCTGCGCGACCTGGCCGACGAGGGCCGCGCGGTGTTCGTCTCCAGCCACCTGATGGGCGAGCTGGAGCTGATCGCCGACCGGCTGCTGGTGATCGGCCGCGGCAGGCTCATCGCCGACGCGCCGGTGGCCGAGGTGATCGCCCGCTCCGGCGCGGCCGTCCGCGTGCGCACCCCCGACCCCGGCGCGCTGCGCGCCGCGCTGGTCCGGGCGGGCGCGCAGGTCCGCCCGGCGGGCGGGCACGAGCTGTCGGTCACCGGCATGGCCGCCGAGCGGGTCGGCGACATCGCCCACGCCACCGGGGTGGCGGTCCACGGCCTGACCACCGAGCAGGCCTCCCTGGAACAGGCGTACCTCGACCTCACCGCGGGCAGCGTGGAGTACGGGGCGGGCCGATGAGGTACGCGATCGCCGCCGAGTGGACCAAGCTGTGGTCCGTGCGCGCCACCCTGTGGTGCCTGGTCGCCGCCGCCGGGCTGATGGCGGTGATGGTCGGCGCCAACGGCCTGGCCATCCACGGCCAGCACGACGACGGCGTGGCCGACCGCGTGCCCGCCGCGGCGACGCAGCTCCCGGTCGAGGCCACGGTCTACCTGGTCCAGTTCGCCGCGGCCGCCCTGGCCGCGCTCATGGTCACCAGCGAGTACGCCCACCGCGGCATCCTGCCGACCCTGCAATCGGTCCCGGTGCGCTGGCGGGTGCCCGCGGCGAAGGCCGTCGTCGCCGCGGTGACGCTGTTCGCCGTCGGCGCGCTCCTCGCCGCGCCCGCGGTCTGGCTGGCCGACGCCACCCTCGCCGAGCACGGCGCGGCCTACACCACCGGCGACACCGTCCACACCGTACTGACGATCGGGCTGTACCTGGCGCTGATCGGCGTGCTGGCCATCGGGATCGCCACCGCGCTGCGGCACATCGCCGGGACGCTGCTGGCGCTGTTCGTGCTGCTGATGGTGCTGCCCGTGGCCATGCAGCTCAACGAGACCTTCCGCGACCTGTCGCACTACGTCCCCGGGATCGCGGGCATCGACCTGATGGAGGGCACGCACCCCGCCCGCGGCGCGCTCGTCCTGGTCGCCTGGGCGCTGGCCGCCCTGGCCGCAGGCATCGCGGTCCTGCGCAGGCGCGACGCCTAGACCAGCCCCGCCTCGTAGGCCAGGATCGCCGCCTGCACCCGGTTGCGCACCTCCAGCCGCCCCAGGATGGTGCTCACGTGGGCCTTCACCGTGCCCTCGACCAGGTGCAGGCGGCGGCCGATCTCGGCGTTGGCCAGCCCCGCGCCGACCAGCGCCAGCACCTCGCGCTCGCGGGCGGTCAGCGCGGCGACCCGCGCCCTGGCCCTGGTCCGGCGGCCGAGCAGGCCGGACGGGCCGTCGGCCAGCTCGGCGATCACCCGGGCGGCGACCTTGGGCGAGAGGTAGGCCGCGCCGCCCGCCACCGCGCGCACCCCCGCCAGCAGCTCGCGCGGGTCGCCGGACTTGAGCAGGAACCCGCCCGCGCCGTCGCCGAGCGCGCGGGCGATGTACTCGTCCTCGGCGAAGGTCGTCAGCACCACGACGCCGGTCTCCGGCACCGTGCGGCGGATCTCCGCGCCCGCGGCGAGGCCGTCGAGGCGGGGCATGCGGATGTCCAGCAGCGCCACGTCCGGGCGGTGCGCCTGGACCAGGGCGACGGCCTCGCGCCCGTCGGCGGCCTCGGCGACCACCTCGATGCCGGGGTCGGCGGCCAGGATCGCGCCGACGCCCGCGCGCACCATCGCCTCGTCGTCGGCGAGCACGACGCGGATCACCCGGCCTCCCCGCGGCCGTCGAACTCCTTGGGCACCAGGTCCTTGGCCACCAGCCGCTCCTCGTCGACGCACACCCGGTACACCGGCACCCGGAAGTCGAACAGCGCGCCGTTGCCCCGGTAGTAGTAGCACCCCGCGCCCGGCGGGTTGGGCATCCGGGGCGCGTCCAGCATCTCCATGTCGGGCAGCAGCTCCTCCACCTCGGCCCTGGGCTGGCCGATCCGCAGCGCGTCGAACCGCTGCCGGTCGAGCACCGAGTTGGTCACCGAGAAGGCGTAGAAACCGAACATGATCGCGATCAGCCCGGCGGCCAAGGCGACGGGGACGAGCACGGCGGCGACCAGCCCGCGCCGGGCGCTCCTGCGGGCGGCGGCGTACTCATCGGCCGCGGTCACCGCGGGCGCTGCGGAGTGCGGAAGCCGGGCGGTGACGGCGAAACCGCCCTCCACAGGCCCCGCGGTCAGCGCCCCACCCGCCTGCCGCGCCCGCTCGCGCAGCCCGATGAGACCGGTCCCGCCGCCGACCGCGCTGACCGGCTCAGCGGGCGGGCCGTTGACCACCGACACCGTCGTCTCCCCGGCGTCGGAGGTGATCCGCACCGACACCACCGCGCCCGGGGCATGCTTGGCCGCATTGGTCAACGCCTCCTGCACCACCCGATACACGGGCCGCTCCACCGCGTCGGGCACCGCGCCGTCGAGCGTCACCGCCATCCCCGACGCCGCCGCCCTGGCCACCAGATCCGCCACGGAATCGCGCCCGGGACTGGTCGGCGCAGGCCGCCCCTCCTCACGCAGCACCCCGATGATGTCGCGCAACCGCTCAGTCGCCGCGCCCGCCAACTCACGCAGCTCGCCCGCGGCCCTGCGGTGGCGCTCCGCGAGATCGGGAGCGACCTCCAACCCGGCGGCGCGCAGCGCGATCAGGGTCAGCTCGTGGCCGAGCGAGTCGTGCATGTCCTCGGCGATGCGGGCCCGCTCGCGCAGCCGCTCCCGCTCGGCGACGATGCGCTGCTCGCGCTCCAGCTGCTCGGCCCGCTGCCAGCCCGCGGCCACCAGCTCCGCCCGCTGGCGCAGGAACCGGCCGCCGAACCACGGGAAGACCACCAGGAAGACCAGCGCCAGCACCGCCCAGAACCACTGCATCAGCTGGTGGTCGAGCCTGCCGCGGGTCGCCGCCATCACCAGCGCGTAGGCCAGTCCTGCGACGGCGAACCCGGCGAAGGCGAGCACGGCGGGCCGCACGGCCGCCATCCGCCTGCCCGCCAGGAACGCCCCGACCATCGTGGCCACCAGGTACGAGGTGGAGACGATCCCGACGAGCGCGAGGACCGCCGTCCCGGTCGCGGTGAGCACCAGCGCGGCCAGCGGCCAGCGCCGGGCCAGCCCGCCGACGGCCAGCAGGGAGGCGATGAACGGCAGCGCCGCCCACGGCAGCGCCATCTCCCCGCGGAGGTTGCCCAGCGCCTCGGCCAGGTACAGCGCCGCGAGCACCACGCCGAGCGCGATGTCCGCCGCCCACCTGCCCCGAACTCGCACCCGCCGACGGTACAAGCCGCCCGACGGGGGCCGACACTGACGAAAGTAAGGGCGCCGAATCGGCCAGAATGGATATTCGGCCCAGCCGGATCGGCCATTCGGGCTAATGCCGCTTCCCCGGTGGAAGTGGCCATGCGACCTTTCGTACATCCGCGCGCTTTGTCTCGGACACCGAAGCGACCTAGGCTGCGGCGGATTTCTGTGGAAAGGCCGTTGGAGGCATGATCAATGCGCAATAGCAGAAGCGCCAGAGCTGTCGCGGGGGTGGCCGCCGCGGCCACCGCAGCGGCAGCCCTCGGCGTGGTCCCGGCGTCGGCCGACCCGACCGCACCCTCGATCAGTGAGATCCACTACGACAACGCCGGGACCGACACCGGCGAGGCCATCGAGGTCGACGCCCCACCCGGGTTCGACCTCGCGGGCTGGAAGATCGTCCTCTACAACGGCACCGGCGGCGCGGCCTACGACACCCGGACGCTGAGCGGGACCGTGCCCGCGGCCGGGGTCGTGGTCCAGACCTACCCGGCCAACGGCGTGCAGAACGGCTCCCCCGACGGCGTCGCCCTGGTCCGCCCGGACGGCTCGGTGGCCGAATTCCTCACCTACGAGGGCACGTTCACCGCCACCGGCGGCCCGGCGGCGGGCATGGCGGGCACCGACATCGGCGTCGCCGAGCCCGCCGACACCCCGGTCGGCTATTCGCTGCAGAAGGTCGACGGCGTGTGGCGCGAGCCCGCCCCGCACACCTTCGGCGTCCGCAACGGCACCGGCGGCCCGGGCCCCGACCCGGACCCGGTCGGCTGCGACCTCCCGGTCGACCGCACCATCGCCGAGGTGCAGGGCACCGGCGCCGCCTCCCCGCTGGTCGGCACGACGGTCACCGTCGAGGGCATCGTCACCGCCGACCACCGCACCGGCGGCTACAACGGCATCTACGTGCAGACCGAGGGCTCCGGCGACCGCGCCCCGGCCGCGGGCACCGCATCCGACGCCCTGTTCGTGTTCCTGACCACCAACCCGGCCAACCACCCGGACGTCGCCATCGGCGACCGGGTGCGGGTGCGCGGCAGCGTCAGCGAGTACTTCGGCCTCACCCAGGTCACCAGCACCAACGTGCAGGTGTGCGCGCACGACGCGCCGCTGCCCGCCGCGGTCCCGCTGACCCTGCCGCTGGACGACGCGGCCCGCGAGTCGGCCGAGTCCATGCTGGTCGCCCCGCTCGGCGCGTACACCGTCTCCGAGGTCTACGACACCAACCGCTTCGGCGAGGTCGTGGTGACCGCGGGCGACCGGCCCGCGCGCATCCCGACCGACCTGCACCGCCCCGCCACCCCGCAGGCGCGCGAGCTGGCGGCGGCCAACGCCGCGGCCCGACTGCTGGTCGACGACGGCTCCAGCCGCAACCTGTCCACCGCGGGCGCCGCGCCGCCGTACGTCTACCCGGACGCGCCGCTGCGCGTCGGCGACGCGGTGGAGGCGTTCGCGCCCGGCGTGCTGTCCTACGGCTTCGACGAGTGGCGGCTCCAGCCCACCCGCCCGATCGACGCGAGCACCCCGACCATCGGCCGCACCACGTTCAAGTCGGCCAACCCGCGCACCCCGGCCCCCGAGGCCGTCGGCGGCGACATCCAGGTGGCCGCGTTCAACGTGCTGAACTACTTCGTCCACTTCGGCGGCGAGGCCCGCGGAGCCAAGGACGCGGCCGCGCTGGCCAAGCAGGAGGCCAAGATCGTCTCGGCGATCACCGCGCTGGACGCCGAGGTCGTGGCCCTGCAGGAGATCGAGAACTCGACGCGCTTCTCCCCGGCCGACCCGCAGAAGGCGCTCAAGCGCCTGGTCGCCGCGCTCAACGCCGCCGAGGGCGCGGGCACCTGGGACTACGTGCGCTCGCCTGCCGAGCTGCCCGCGGCCGCCCAGCAGGACTTCATCACCACGGCGATCATCTTCAAGCCCGCCGCGGTGACCCCGGTGGGCGCGTCGAAGTCGGTCAACGACGAGTCGGTGTGGTTCAACGCGCGCGAGCCGATCGCCCAGACCTTCCGCTCGGGCGCGCTGACCTTCACCGTCGTGGCCAACCACCTCAAGTCCAAGGGCGACCGCGACGCCACCGGCGACAACGTCGACACCGGTGACGGCCAGGGCGCCTACAACGGCGACCGGGTCCGGCAGGCGCGGGCGCTGGTGGAGTTCGCGTCCGGCCTGGAGAACCCGCTGCTGCTGGGCGACTTCAACGCCTACACCGCCGAAGACCCCATGCAGGTCTTCTACGAGGCCGGCTACACCGACGTCAACGCCGCAGGCGAGGCGACCTACGTCTTCGGCGGCGAGTCCGGCTCGCTGGACCACGGCCTGGCCGCGTCCGGCCTGCGCCAGTTCGTCACCGGCGCGGACGTGTGGTCGATCAACGCCCACGAGTCCTTCGCCTTCCAGTACGACGGCCACCCGGACTTCTTCGCCCCCAACCCCTACCGGGCCAGCGACCACAACCCGATCGTGATCGGCCTGGAGACCTCGGGCACCGTCGAGCTGCAGCTGCTGTCCATCAACGACTTCCACGGCAGGCTGGAGTCCCCGGGCAACACCGCCGACGGCAAGCCGATCGGCGGGGCGGCCCAGCTCGCCGGGCTGGTCGACCGGCTGCGCGCGGAGAACCCGAACACGCTGTTCCTCTCCGCTGGCGACAACATCGGCGCGTCGACGTTCGTCTCGGCGATCGACGACGACAACCCGACGATCGATGCCCTCAACCTGATCGGCCTCGACGCCTCCGCGGTCGGCAACCACGAGTTCGACAAGGGCATGGCCGACCTGACCGACCGGGTCGCCCCGCGCGCGGACTTCCCGCTGCTGGGCGCCAACGTCTACCGCGGCGCCGAGCGCGCCCTGCCCGCCTTCGAGGTCAAGGACGTCGCGGGCGTCAAGGTCGGCATCGTCGGCGTGGTGACCGAGCAGACCGCGTCGCTGGTCAGCCCGGACGGCATCGCGGGCCTGACCTTCCGCGACCCGGCCGCCGAGGCCGCCGCGGTCGCCGCCGCCCTCAAGGACGGCGACGCGGCCAACGGCGAGGCCGACGTGGTGGTGCTGCTGGCCCACGAGGGCGCGGCCACGGAGAACATCGGCTCGATCGAGGAGCTGGAGTCCGACGAGGTGTTCAAGGACTTCATGAACCTCGGCGACGACGTGGACGTGATCTTCAGCGGCCACACCCACCAGCCCTACGCCTTCGTCGACGGGCAGCGCCCGGTCGTGCAGGCGGGCGACTACGGCAAGCTCCTGGGCCGCGCCACGCTGAGCATCGACGTGGCTGCCAAGGAGGTCGTCGGCGCGGGCTCGTCCCTGGTCGACGTCGTCGGCGCGACCCCGGACCCGGCCGTCGCGCAGCTCGTCGCCGACGCCAAGACGCGGGCCGAGGAGCTGGGCAAGGCGCAGCTGGGCTCGATCACCGCCGACATCAAGCGGGCCTTCACCCCCAGCGGCAACGAGGACCGCGGCAAGGAGTCGGTGCTCGGCAACTTCATCGCCGACGTCCAGCTCGCGGGCACCGCGGCACCCGGCCGCGGCGGGGCGCAGATCGCGTTCATGAACCCCGGCGGCCTGCGCGCCGACCTGCTGCACGCCCCCGACGGCGTGGTGACCTACGCCGAGGCGTTCTCGGTCCAGCCGTTCGCCAACGACGTGGTGACCAAGACCTACACCGGCGCGGAGATCAAGCAGGCGCTGGAGCAGCAGTGGCAGCCCGCGGGCGCGTCGCGGCCGGTGCTGTGGCTGGGCGTGTCCAAGGGCTTCCGGTACCTGTACCAGCCGGACAACCCGCAGGGCTCGCGGATCACCGGGATCTGGCTCAACGACGTGCCGCTGGACCCGGCGGGCAAGTACCGGGTCACGGTGAACTCGTTCCTGGCCGCGGGCGGGGACAACTTCGCCGCCCTCGGCGGCGGGACCGACCGGGCGACGACCGGCGACAACGACCTGACCATGCTGGTCGACTACTTCGCCGCGAACTCCCCGATCACCGCCGACCCGGCCCCCCGCTCGGCCATCGGCACCCCCGGCCCGGTCTGCGACCGGACGATCAGCGGTCGGCACAACGGTCCGCTGGTCCTCACCTCCGGCCTGACCTGCCTCGACGAGGCCGTCGTCAGCGGCCCGGTCGTGGTGCAGCCCGGCGCGTCGCTGCTGGCGACAGGCGGGCGGATCTCCGGCCCGGTCGCCGCGGTGCGCCCTGGGTCGTTCCAGGTGGTCGGCACCCGGATCGCCGGGTCGCTGTCGGTCACCGGGGCCACCGGCGCGGTCGCCATCGAGGACGCGCAGGTCTCCGGCCCGATCGCGCTGACCGGCAACGGCGGCGGCGTGGTCGTGGCGGGCAACACCGTCAACGGCCCGCTCTCCTGCTCGGGCAACACGCCCGCGCCGGTGGACGACGACCGGCCCAACACCGTCCGCGGCCCGGCCGCGGGCCAGTGCCGCGACCTCTGACGGCACGACGCTGAGGCCCGCCCGGTCACCCCGACCGGGCGGGCCTCACCCGTTCGGCGGATAACACCGCCGTCCGCACCCCGATTCAAGGGGGCGTGCTAGAGAACTCGCCCGCAGGTTTGCACCTCCTGGACCCGGTCGTCACGGTGACCGTCACCGGCGATGAGCACCACCAGCCGGTGCTGTCCCGCTACCCGGCCACCCCCGGCCTGGCCCGCCGCGTCGCCGTCGAGCTGCGCTGGCGCACCCCCGACCGCCGCACCATCGAGGTCCTGCTGGACGGCGCCCGCGTCGGCGAGCTGACCCACGCGCTGTCGGACCGCTACGCCCCCGCGATCGATCCCCTGCTCGCCCTGGGCGCCCGCCCCGGCTGCGAGGCCACGATCGTCCGCGGCCGCCGCGGCCTGCGCCTGGAACTCCACCTCCCGGCCACCCCCCAGCCGCCGACCCTGGCGGTCCCCGCGCCCCTGCCCACCAAGTCCAAGCGCGGCAAGGTGCCCCTCGCCTTCGCAGGCACCGTCACCGCGATGGTCGCCGTCATCGCCACCCTCGCCACCACCGGCGACGACACCCCCACCGCGGACACCGGCACCACCATCACCACCACAGCCCTCCCCTCCCCCACCACCCGCCCCACCAGCACCCGCCCAACGCCCGTCCGCCCAACAACCACCCGCCCGCCCACCACCACACCCCTCGCCCCCGAACCCACCGAAGCCCCACCCCCGCAAACCCCCGACCAGGACTGCAACCCCAACTACACCCCCTGCGTCCCCAACGACCCGGTGGACGTCGACTGCGCCAACGGCAACGGCAACGGCCCCTCCTACGTAGAGGGCCCCGTCCGCGTCATCGGCACCGACGTCTACGACCTCGACCGCGACAAGAACGGCATCGGCTGCCAATAAGCCCCACCTGCGACCGGCAGCCCAGGATCACCGCTTCACACGCAAGCGAAGCCCCACCGAAGCCGGGGCACCGCCGGAACGCGACCCAACCGCACCGTGGGGGTCTGGGGGTCGCCCCCCAGATATGACGACGGCCGACCCGGTTCGCGCTTTCCGCGAACACAGGTCGGCCGAGGCCCGTGGAGGTGCCGGGAATCGAACCCGGGTCCTCTGTCGCCTTGACAAGGCTTCTCCGTGCGCAGTTCGCTGTGCCTCTGCTCGGCCCTACCGATCACGCGAACTAGTCGGTATGACGGGCCCAGTCACTGTGGGTTTCCCGGCCAGGCCCCGTGACCGGGCCTGGTGGTGAGCCTCCTAGCTGATGCCGGCGAACCGGGGCGGAGGCACCCCCGGGCCGACAGACCCGATACTCGCTTAAGCAGCGAGCTCGTAGTCAGCGCGACTGTTAGTCTTGGCGCTTATTGTTTTGCGTTCGACGCTTGAGGTGGTCGTACGCCTGCACCTGCACGCTTCCCTTGACTCAACGTCCAGAGTCGAAACCGTTCACCCCCTCGTGGGACTGCTGTTGCACCCAGTCTAACGCCCGGCGTCCGCCGAATCATCCCGGTTACCGCGAGCGGGGGTGGGGACAGCCCTACCCCGGGCTCGGCGGCTTCCCGGATGTTCGGCCGACCAGCGGCGATGCATGCTGGTCCCAGCACGAGGACAGGGGACGAGGACATGACGACCGCCATCCAGCCCGACCAGGGCTTCCACCTCGACGGGACCACGCCGCGGCCGCCGCTGGCCGGGTCGGTGGTGTACCTGCTGATGAACCTGGCCGTCGGGATCGCGGGGTTCGTGACGCTGGTGACGCTGTTCGCCGTCGGGGTGGGCACCGCGGTCGTGTGGGTCGGGCTGCCGGTGCTGGCGCTGGCGGTGCTGCTCTGCCGCGGCGGGGCGCAGGTGGAACGGGCGCGGGTGTACGCGCTGCTCAACACCTACATCGCGGTGCCGCACTCGCCGCTGCCGGAGACCGGGCGGTGGAAGGCGCGGCTCAAGGACGGGGGGACCTGGCGGTCGCTGGCGTACTTCCTCCTGCTGCTGCCCATCGGGGTCTTCGAGTTCACCGTGGTGGTCGTGCTGTGGTCGACCTCGCTCGCGCTGATCTTCCTGCCGGTGTACTTCCGCTTCCTGCCCACCGGCAGCTACCGGCTCTGGGACTGGGACCGCCCGGTCATGGTGATCGACTCCACGGTCGAGGCGCTGCCGTTCGCCGCGCTGGGCGTGCTGGTGCTGGCCATCGCCCTGATCGCCACCCGCTGGCTGGCCGGGGTGCACGCCCGCTTCGCCCGCGCCCTGCTCGGCCCGGCGCTGACCGCGGCGGTGCGCGCGTGAACCGGCAGTACCCGCACCCGGCGAAGGCGATCCTGTTCCTGCTCGGCGGGTTCCCGCTGGCGCTGGTCTCCTTCATCATCGGCATCATCGGCTGGCTGGTCGGGTTCGCCACCGTGGTCGTCTGGATCGGCGTGCCGATCCTGGTGGGCAGCATCATCGCCGCCCGGGCGCTGAGCAACGCGCACCTGGCGTGGACCCGCCTGATCTGCCCGGACCTGCCGAGCAGGCCGGTGCTGGAGCCGACCGAGGGCGGCGGGCTGCGGCAGTGGCCCGTGCTGTTCACCGCCCGGCGGACGTGGCGGGACCTGGCCTTCGTGCTGCTGAACTTCCCGCTGTCCGTGCTCGGCTTCGCCATCGGCGTGGTCAGCGTCCCGCTGGTGCCGCTCGCGCTGTGGGTGGTGCCCCGCTTCGCCTGGCTGCAGGCGCAGCTGGCGGTCGCGCTGCTCAGCCACGACCGCACCGCCGCGCTGACCGAGCGCGCCCAGCGGTTGCAGGCGTCGCGGGCCCGCGGCGTCGACGCCGCCGAGGCCGAGCGCCGCCGCATCGAGCGCGACCTGCACGACGGCGCCCAGCAGCGGCTGGTCGCGGTGGCGATGGGCCTGGGCCGGGCCAAGACCAAGCTCGACGCCGACCCCGAGGCCGCCCGGGTGCTGCTGGACGAGGCGCACGCCGACGCCAAGCTGGCCGTCGCCGAGCTGCGCGACCTCGCCCGCGGCATCTACCCCGCGGTGCTCGGCGACCGCGGCCTGGACGCGGCGCTGTCCTCGCTGGCCGCGCGCTGCCCGGTGCCGGTCGAGGTGCACGTCGACGTCGAGCCGCGCCCGCCGGCCGCGGTGGAGAGCACGGCCTACTTCATCGTCAGCGAGACCCTGACCAACCTGGCCAAGCACGCGCAGGCCACGCACGCGCTGGTGCGCGCCTGGCGGGACGAGGACCGGGTCGTGGTCGAGGTGACCGACGACGGCGTCGGCGGCGCCCAGGTGCGACCCGGGGGCGGGCTGTCGGGCCTGGCCGACCGGGCTGCGACGATCGACGGCGTGATGACCGTGGTGAGCCCGCTCGGCGGGCCGACAGTGATCAGGGCCGATCTGCCGTGCGAGTGGTGATCGCCGAGGACTCCGTGCTGCTGCGGATGGGCGTGCTGCGGCTGCTGGCCGACGAGGGCATCGAGACGGTGGCGGCGGTGGAGAACGGGGACGACCTGCTGGGTGCGGTCACCGAGCACCGCCCCGACCTGGCGATCGTCGACGTGCGCATGCCGCCGACGTTCACCGACGAGGGGCTGCGGGCGGCGCTGGCCGCCCGCTCCGCCGTGCCGGACCTGCCCGTGCTGGTGCTCTCCCAGTACGTCGAGGAGCGCTACGCCGTCGAGCTGCTCGCCGACGGCGCGGGCGGGGTCGGCTACCTGCTCAAGGAGCGCGTGGCCGACGTCGCGGAGTTCATCGACGCCGTGCACCGGGTGGCCCGCGGGGGGACGTGCATCGACCAGGAGGTGATCGCGCAGCTCATGGCCCGCAAGCGCAGGAATCCCGTGGACGCGCTCACGCCCAGGGAGCGCGAGGTCCTGGGGCTGATGGCCCAGGGGCTGTCGAACGTGGCGATCGCCCGGTCGCTGGTGGTCTCCGACGGGGCCGTCGAGAAGCACATCGGCAACATCTTCACCAAGCTCGGCCTGGAGCCCAGCGGCGAGGAGCACCGGCGGGTGCGCGCGGTGCTGGCCTTCCTGGAGCGCTGAGCCGGGTGCGGCCCGGTCCGGGACCGGGCCGCACCCTTCACCCACCTATCCCGGTCGGTTCGCCGTGAGGTCCACGTCGTCCAGGACGAAGGACGTCTGCAGGCTGGCGTCCTCCACGCCGGTGAAGGCCACCGTGACCGTCTGGCCCGCGAACTCCGAGACGTCGAAGGCGCGCAGCTGGTAGCCGCTGGCGGCGTCGAGGTTGGAGAAGGTCCCCAGGGTCCGGGAGCCGATGCGCACGGTCAGCTTGTCGTAGGACACCGACGAGGCGTACTCGGCGGTGTCGACGTGCAGGTGGAACGACAGGGTGGCCGAGCACCCCGCGGGGATGGCGACGGTCTGCGCCAGCGTGTCGGTGCGGAAGCGGCCCCAGCCGCCGAGCCAGGCGTTCCACTGGCCGGTGCGCGGCGGCTGGCCGTCGCGGCCGTGCTGGCCGATGATGGTGGCCGAGGTCGCCCAGCCGAGCGCGCCGGACTCGAAGCCCGGGTTGGTCAGCCGCTGCCTGCCGTCGCAGTCGTCGGCGGGGACGATGGTCCACCGGAAGGCGGTGCTGCCGGTCAACCCGGTCGCGTCGGTGGCGGTGATGGTCACGAAGTACCCGCCCACCGTCGTCGGGACTCCGGTGATCAAGCCGTCGGAGCCGATGGACAGGCCCGGGGGCAGGCCGGCCGCCGACCAGGTGTGCGGGGCGGCGCCGCCGGAAACCGACAGCTGCAGCCGCACCGGCTCGCCGACCGTGCTCTCCTGGTCGCCCGGGTTGGGGACGACGATGGCGCCGGAGCCGGGGCTGATGATCCAGTCGAACGAGACCGTCGCCGAACCCCTTCTCGCGGTCGCCGTCACGGTGACGCGATAGGTGCCCGCAGCGCTCGGAACGCCCTCGATCACGAGGGTGTTGGTGTCGGTGTCGACCGCGTTGATGCCTGGGGGCAGGCCGGTCACCGTCCACGTGAACGGGTCGGGGAGGCTGACGTCGCCGCCGGAGGCGACCAGCTCCACCCCGTCGGGCACGCCGAGGATGCCGTGCTGCGTGCCCGGGTTGGTCAGGCCGACCCCACCGGTCACGGTCCAGGGGATCGTCAGCCGGGCGGTGCGGCCCCCGGCGTCCGACGCGGTGATGCGGGCCTCGAACTCGCCCGCGGTCGTCGGCGTGCCGGAGATGACGCCGTCGGTCTCGACCCGCAACCCGGGCGGCAGGTCCACACCGGACCAGCGGTACGGCGGGACGCCGCCGGACGCCGACAGGCGCAGGGTCACCGGTGCGCCCGCGGTGCTGGCCTGCGGGCCGGGGTCGACCACCTGGAAGGGCTCCGGCGCGACCTGCTCGACGAACACCAGCCGGTTCGGCGTGCCCGGGGGCAGGTCGGCGATCTTGTCGGGGGTCGCCGCCGCGATCAGCGCATCGGCCACCTGGGCCGGGGTCTGGGCCGGGTGGGCCGCCAGCCGCAGGGCCGCGACACCGGCCACGTGCGGGGCGGCCATCGACGTGCCGCTGAGGGTGTTGGTGGCGGTGTCGCTGGTGTTCCACGGCGCGGTGATCTCCTGACCCGGCGCGAAGATGTCGGTGCAGGCGCCGAAGTTGGAGCCCGGCGTGCGGGTGTCGGTCCGCGTGCTGGCGTTGACCGTGATCGCCTCGGCCACCCGGGCGGGCGAGACCGCGCAGGCGTCGCGGTCGTTGTTGCCGGAGGCCACCGCGTAGGTGATGCCCGAGGCGATGGAGCGGCGCACCGCGTCGTCCATCGCGGTGCTCGCGGAGCCGCCGATGCTCACGTTGGCCACCGCGGGCCTGGTCGCGTTCGCGGTGACCCAGTTGATGCCGCTGACGACGCTCGCCGTGGTGCCGCTGCCGCCGCAGCCGAGCACCTTCACCGCGACCAGGGCCACGCCCTTGGCGACGCCGTGCGCCGCGCCGCCGACCGTGCCCGCCACGTGGGTGCCGTGGCCGTGGCAGTCGGTGTCGACGCCGTCGGTGGTGGTGTTGATGCCGAACCGGGCCCGCCCGCCGAAGTCGTTGTGCGAGGTGCGGATGCCGGTGTCGATGATGTACGCGGTCACGCCCGCGGCCGTGGTCGGGTAGGTGTAGCCGCTGTCCAGCGGCAGGTTCCGCTGGTCGATGCGGTCCAGCCCCCAGGAGGGCGGGTTGAGCTGGGTGGCCGCGGCGGTGACCGCCCGGTCCTGCTCGACGTAGGCGACGGCCGGGTCGGCGGCCAGCCTGCGCGCCTGGCGCGGGGTCAGCTCGGCGGCGAACCCGGTGAGGGCGTGCCGCCAGGTCGCCGTGACGGTCCCGCCGTGCCGGGCGGCCAGCGCCGCCGACTGCGCCGCCACGGCGCCGTCCTTGAGCACGACGAGGTAGCTGCCCTCGACCGCACCCGGCGCGCCTGCCCCGATGACGGGCCCCTCGGCCGCGGCTGCCGGGGTGGCGGCGGCCATCACCAAGGCGGCGGCGATGGCGGCCGCGGTTGCCGTCCGGGCCGGGGAAACCTGTCTCATCGCCGTCACTCTCCCTCGAACCCGGGGATAGGCAGGGACGCGCAGAACCTAGGACGGAGATAACCGGCATCCCCGCTGGTGCGCCAGGGGTGCACCGCAAGGTTCGGCTGAACAGGGCAGCGGCTATGAACCGGGGGCCGCCCGCGCTATGGGTGAAAGCGCGGACGACCCCCGTTGTCCCGCAAGGGGATGCGGTCAGGCCGCCGCGGCGGCGGCCTCGGGCGCGGACAGCGCCAGGTCCAGCACCTCCCGGACGTCGCCGACCAGGTGCACGGTCAGCGCCGAGCGCACCGACTCGGGCACGTCGTCGAGGTCGGCCTCGTTGCGGGCGGGCAGCACCACGGTCGTGATGCCCGCGCGGTGCGCGGCCAGCAGCTTCTGCTTGACCCCGCCGATCGGCAGCACCCGCCCGGTCAGCGACACCTCGCCGGTCATCGCCACGTCCGCGCGCACCGGCCGCCCGGACAGCAGCGACGCCAGCGCGGTGGTCATGGTGACGCCCGCGCTCGGCCCGTCCTTGGGCACCGCGCCCGCGGGCACGTGGATGTGCACGCCGCGGTCGCCGAGCGACCCGACCGGCAGGCCCAGCCGCGGCCCGTGCGAGCGCAGGTACGACAGCGCGATCTGCGCCGACTCCTTCATCACGTCGCCGAGCTGCCCGGTCAGCGTGACACCGGATGAGCCGGTGTCCTTGTCCGCCAACGACGCCTCCACGAACAGCACGTCGCCGCCCGCGCCGGTCACCGCCAGACCCGTGGCCACGCCGGGCGCGGCGGTGCGCTCGGCCGACTCCGGGGTGTGCCGCGGCCTGCCCAGGTAGCCGCGCAGGTCGGCGGCGTCCACGCGGACCGGCAGCGCGTCGTCGCCGCGCGCGGCCACCTTGCGCAGCACGCGCGCCAGCGACCGCTCCAGCTCCCGCACGCCGGCCTCGCGGGTGTACTCCCCGGCCAGCTTCCGCAGCGCCGCGTCGGTGACGGTCGCCTCGTCGGCGGTCAGCCCGGCCCGGTCGAGCTGGCGGGGCAGCAGGTGGTCGCGGGCGATGGTGACCTTCTCGTCCTCGGTGTAGCCGTCCAGCCGCACCAGCTCCATCCGGTCCAGCAGCGGCCCGGGGATGGCCTCGACCACGTTGGCCGTGGCCAGGAACACCACGTCCGACAGGTCGAGCTCGACTTCCAGGTAGTGGTCGCGGAAGGTGTGGTTCTGCGCGGGGTCGAGCACCTCCAGCAGCGCCGCCGTCGGGTCGCCGCGGTAGTCGGCGCCCACCTTGTCGATCTCGTCCAGCAGCACCACCGGGTTCATCGACCCGGCTTCCCTGATGGCCCGCACGATCCGGCCGGGCAGCGCGCCGACGTAGGTGCGCCGGTGCCCGCGGATCTCGGCCTCGTCGCGCACGCCGCCCAGCGCCACGCGCACGAACTTGCGGCCCATCGCCTTGGCCACCGACTCCCCGAGCGAGGTCTTGCCGACCCCGGGCGGACCGGCCAGCGCCAGCACGGCGCCGCTGCGCCTGCCCTCGACCACGCCGAGCCCGCGGTCGGCGCGGCGCTTGCGCACGGCCAGGTGCTCGATGATGCGGTCCTTCACCTCGTCCAGCCCCGCGTGGTCGGCGTCGAGCACCGCCCGCGCGCCCGCGATGTCGTAGGCGTCCTCGGTGCGCTCGGCCCAGGGCAGCTCCAGCACGGTGTCCAGCCAGGTGCGGATCCAGCCCGCCTCCGGGGCGGACTCCGCCGCGCGCTCCAGCTTGTCCACTTCGGACAGGGCGGCCGCGCGCACGGCCTCGGGCAGGTCGGCGGCCTCGACCCGGCTCCGGTAGTCCTGCTCCTCGGACGCGGGCTTGCCCGCCAGCTCGGCCAGCTCCTTGCGGATCGCGGCGAGCTGCTGGCGCAGCAGGAACTCCCGCTGCTGCTTCTCCACGCCCTCCTGCACGTCCTTGCGGATGGTCTCGGCGACGTCCAGCTCGGCCAGGTGCTCGCGGGCCCACTCGACCAGCTTGTCCAGCCGCTCGGCGACGTCGGCGGTCTCCAGCAGCCACACCTTGCGCTCGGCGGAGAGGTAGGGCGCGTACCCGGCGAGGTCGGCCAGCGCGGCCGGGTCGTCGAGCGCACCCACCGCGTCCACGGTCTGCCAGGCGTTGCGCTGCTGGAGGATGGTGACCACCAGCCGCTTGTACTCGCGGGCCAGCTCGGCGGCGCGCTCGGGCACGGTCTCGTCCACCTCGTCGACGTGCACCCACAGCGCCGCGCCCGGCCCGGTCGTGCCCGCGCCCAGCCGGACCCGGCCGGTGCCGCGCACCACCGCGGCCAGCTCGCCGCCGGGCAGCCGCCCGACCTGCTCGACCACGGCGACGGCGCCCACCGCGGCGTACTTGCCGTCCAGGCGCGGCACCAGCGCCACCCGCTCCGGCTTGGCCCCCAGCGCCCGCGCGGCCTCGACCGCGGCCCGGGCCTCGGTGGTCAGCGGGACGGGCACGACCATGCCGGGCAGCAGGACCGCGTCGTCGAGCGGCAGCACCGGCAGCGTCAGAGCCTCCGACATGGGATCACCCCTCGTGAAGTTGAGTCTGACCAGCTCAACCTCGCGGTCCCGGGGAATGTTTCCGCTGGTCGTTCGCCCAGGGTGAACTACAGCCGCAGCAGCCGCGCCGGGGTGTCGTGCAGCACGGCCCGCAGGAAGCCCGCCCCCAGCCGGGGGTCCTCCGCCCACCCCGCGATGGCCTCGATCTGCTCGGCGTAGGGGTACGGGATCGAGGGGAAGTCGGTGCCCAGCACCACCCGGTCCGGGTGGGCGGCGAGCCGGTCGGCCCAGTCCGCGGGCAGCGGCGCGATGGGCGTGGTGAAGCCGACCCCGACCATCGTGGTGTCGATGTGCACGTGGGGGTAGGCGGCCACCAGGTCCAGCGCCTGGGTGATCTCCGGCATCCCGGCGTGCGCCAGCACCGCGGTCAGCCGGGGGTGGCGGGCCAGCACCTCGCCGAAGACGTCGAGGCCGGTGTGCTCGCCGCGCAGCGGGCCGTGCCCACAGTGGACGACCACCGGCACGCCCGCGTCGGCCAGCATCCCCCACGCCGGGTCCAGCAGCGGCGAGCGCGGGTCGTAGGCGCCCACCTGCACGTGCGCCTTCACGCAGCGGGCGCCCGCGCGCAGGGCGGCGTCGAGATACCCGACCACCGAGGGTTCCGGGTACACCGTGGCCGTCGGCACCGCCTCCGGGACCCCGGCGGCGAACTCGCGCACCCAGTCCACCAGCCACTCGGCCATGCCGGGCTTGTGCGGGTAGACCAGCGGCGCGAACGCCACCACGCCGAGGGAGCGCAGCACCTCGACCCGCTCGTCGACGGGCAGCCGATACCGGATGGGCCACTCGATGCCGTAGTTGGCGCCCGCCTGGTCGAAGTACGCCCAGACCTTGCGCTGGACGGGCTCGGGCAGGAAGTGCACGTGCAGGTCGACCAGGCCGGGCACGCCGAGGCCGCGCACCCAGCCCGCGACCTCAGCGTCGCGCACCCGCGCCCCGCTTGGCCGCGCGGCCCATCGCCTTCTGCATCTCCCGGTCGGCGTCGCGCTTGGCCAGCGCCTGGCGCTTGTCGTGGGCCTTCTTGCCGCGGGCCAGGGCCAGCTCGACCTTGACCTTGCCGTCCTTGAAGTACATCGACAGCGGCACCAGGGAGGTCCCGGACTCCTTGGTCTTGCCGATCAGCCGCAGGATCTCCTTCTTGTGGAGCAGCAGCTTGCGCGTGCGGCGGGGCTCGTGGTTGGTCCAGGTGCCGTGGCTGTACTCCGGGATGTGCAGCCCCCGCAGCCAGATCTCCCCGTCGTCGACGGTGGCGAAGGAGTCCACCAGGGACGCCCGGCCAGCCCGCAGGCTCTTGACCTCGGTGCCCACCAGCGCGATCCCGGCCTCATAGGTGTCCAGGATCGTGTAGTCGTGCCGCGCCTTGCGGTTGGACGCGATGACCTTCTGGCCGCTTTCCTTCGCCATGGGGACCAACTCTACGGAAGCCGGGCAACCGGGTTATGTGCGCACGTACAGCCGCAGGGTCACGTACCCGGTGATGCCGGAGATCACCAGCGCGGTGACCAGCAGGATCGGCGAGACCACCAGGATGTCCACCCCGTCGACCGAGCTGACCACGCCGGACTGGATCGATCCGCCGAGCACGTCGTCGATGAAGGTCAGCTTGAGCACCACCAGCAGCCCGATCGCCACCAGGGCGCCGACGATGCCGGTGACCACCGCCTCCAGCAGGAACGGCAGCTGGGTGTACCAGCGGGTCGCGCCGACCAGGCGCATGATGCCCACCTCGACCCGTCTGGTGAACGCCGAGAGCTGCACGGTGTTGGAGATCAGCAGCAGCGCGGCGACGGCCATGACGAGCGCGACGAAGAAGGTCCCGTTGCGCAGGCTGTTGAGCACCCCGAAGAACCGGTCGAGGAACTCGCCCTGGTCGGCGATGGACTCCACCCCCGGGCGCCCGCCGTAGGTCTGCTCGATCACCTCGGGCCGCTCGGGGTCGACCAGCTTGACCCGCAGCGAGGCGGGCAGCGCCTCCGGCCGGGCCAGCTTCACCAGCTCCGGCTGCGCCTCGAAGATCCGCTTGAACCGCTCGTAGGCCGCCTCGCGGCTCTCGTGGTCGACGGTCTCCACCGCCGGGTCGGACTCCAGGGCCGCCTTCAGCCCCGCGCACGGCTCGGACTGGCAGCCCGGGTCGGTCTCGGAGACGTCGTTGGTGAGGTAGACGCTGACCTCGACCTTGTCCTGGTACAGCGCCTGCGTCTTGTCGATCATCCGCACGACCAGCAGGCCGCCGCCGAGCAGGGCCAGCGAGATGGCGGTGGTGATGATCATGGCGATGGTCATCGTGATGTTCCGGCGCAGGCCGGTGACGACCTCGCTGAACACGAAACTCGCGCGCATCGTTCCTCAGGCTCTCGGGGTGGGTCAGCGGCCGACGCCGTACACGCCGCGGGCGTCGTCGCGGACCACGCGGCCGAGGTCCAGCTCGACGACCCTGCGGCGCATGGAGTCCACGATGGAATGGTCGTGGGTGGCCATCAGCACGGTCGTGCCGGTGCGGTTGATCCGCTCCAGCAGCAGCATGATGTCCTGGCTGGTGTCCGGGTCCAGGTTCCCGGTCGGCTCGTCGGCCAGCAGCATCAGCGGCCGGTTGACGAACGCGCGGGCGATGGCGACCCGCTGCTGCTCGCCGCCGGAGAGCTCGTTGGGCATCCGCTCGGCCTTGCCCTCCAGGCCCACCAGCTCCAGCACCTCGGGCACCACCTTGCGGATGGTGTGCCGGGGCTTGCCGATGACCTCCAGGGCGAACGCGACGTTCTCGGCGACGGTCTTGTTGTGCAGCAGCCGGAAGTCCTGGAACACGCAGCCGATCGACTGGCGCAGCCGCGGCACGCGGCGCCGGGCCATCCGGGCGACGTCGAAGTTGGCCACGTAGACCCGGCCCTTGGTGGGCACTTCCTCGCGCAGCAGCAGCCGCAGGAAGGTCGACTTCCCGGAGCCGGACGCGCCGATCAGGAAGACGAACTCACCCTTGTCCACCTCGACGGACACGTTCTCCAGCGCGGGTCGCGTGGAGGTCTTGTAGACCTTGGAAACCTGTTCGAGCCGGATCACGGTGCGCGAGTCTACCCCCGGGCGTTATCGACCCGTTGCCTCGCCCGGTCATCCGATTTATCCAGTTCACCCCATGTGCGCCAGCGGTGACCGGCCGGTCACTGCGTGCGCCGCCAGCGGATGCCCGCCTCCAGGAACCCGTCGATCTCCCCGTCGAGCACCGCGCTGGGCGTGCCCACCTCGTACTCGGTGCGCAGGTCCTTGACCATCTGGTACGGGTGCAGCACGTAGGAGCGCATCTGGTTGCCCCACGACCCCGACGAGGAGTCCTTCAGCGAGTCCAGCCGCGCCTGCTCCTCCTGCCTGCGCCGCTCCAGCAGCTTGGACTGCAGCACCGCCATCGCGGTGGCCTTGTTCTGCAGCTGCGAGCGCTCGTTCTGGCAGGAGACGACGATGCCGGTCGGCAGGTGCGTGATGCGCACCGCCGAGTCGGTGGTGTTGACCCCCTGGCCGCCGGGCCCGGAGGAGCGGTAGACGTCGACGCGCAGGTCCTTCTCATCGATATCGATGTGGTCGGTCTGCTCGGTGACCGGCACCACCTCGACCGCGGCGAAGGAGGTCTGCCTGCGGCCCTGGTTGTCGAAGGGCGAGATGCGCACCAGCCGGTGCGTGCCCTGCTCGACCGAGAGGGTGCCGTAGGCGTAGGGCGCCTCGACCTTGAACGTGGCGGACTTGATGCCCGCCTCCTCGGCGTAGGAGGTGTCGTAGACCTGGGTCGGGTAGCCGTGGCGCTCGGCCCAGCGCAGGTACATGCGCATGAGCATCTCGGCGAAGTCGGCGGCGTCCACCCCGCCCGCCTCGGCCCGGATGGTGACCAGCGCCTCGCGCTCGTCGTACTCCCCGGACAGCAGCGTGCGGACCTCCATCGCGGCGATGTCGGCGCGCAGCTTCTCCCGCTCGGCGTCGGCCTCGGCCAGCGCGTCGGCGTCCTCGCCCTCCTCGGCCAGCTCGTAGAGCACGCCGAGGTCGTCCACCCGCGACCGCAGGCCCTCCACCCGGCGCAGCTCGCCCTGGCGGTGGGCCAGCTGGCTGGTCACCTTCTGCGCGGCCTCCGGGTCGTCCCACAGGTCCGGCCGGGCCGCCTGCTCCTCCAGCGCCGCGACCTGGTTGCGCAGGCTGTCGAGGTCCATGACGGCCTCGACGCTGGCCAGCGTGGCGGAGAGGTCCTTGAGGTCGGTCACGACGTCGGGGTTCACGTCGTACAAGGTTACGCGGACCTCACACCCGGCGTGCAGCCGGACGGCCGCGATGGGCGCTCCCGCCCCACCGCGGCCGGGCCGCTCATGCCTTCGGGACCGCGTCCAGCAGCTTGAGCACGGCCCGCGCGCGGGCCACGCCGAACTCGGCGATCGCCTTGGCGTAGGGGTCCTCGGCGGTCTTGGCCGCGGACTTGGCCGCGTCCAGCTCGCCTGCGTAGGCCACCTTCGCCTGGTCGATCAGGTTCGTCCGCTGCTTGGCGGTCAGCGTGTCGGCGTGCACCAGGCGCAGGATGAGCGGGCTGCGCAGGTGGTCGGGGCCCGGCTCGGCGGCCAGCCACGACTTGAACGCCTTCTTGCCCGCCGCGGTCAGGACGTACTGCTGGCTGGAGCGCGGCCCCTGCTTGCCCAGCCGGACCAGCCCGGCGTCGGCCAGCGCGGGCAGCTCCCGGTACACCTGGCTGCGCGTGACACTGAAGAACGAGCCGAAGCGCTCGCGGGCCGCCGCGACGAGCTGCCCGCCGGTCTGCGGACCGTCGTGCAGCAAGCCGAGCAGTGCCGCTGCGGTTGCATTCAAATCAGACACAGGTCCACGGTGCCACGTTCCGGGCAGGCTGTCCACAATGGCCAGCCTGACCAGTCCACAATGGCTGATCACAGCCGGGGTCGGCCGACTCGTTCGGACGCGACCGAACAGCCCAAGCCGCCGCGCCCGTCCGGCGCAAACCGCGACGGTCCCCTTGGGACCGCCGTCCGGCGCTCACCCAATGGAGTGGATCATCACCGGCGGTGGCAACCCGATCGGCCCAGTCCGCAGAACTTCCGCGTAGTCACCCGAATGGCGCTCTGACCTGCGCGTATTTGTGGCGCGAATCACCCATAGCAACCACCCATATGGAGCTAGCCGGGCACCGACGCCGAGCTGTAACCCGATTCCCTACTAAAGTAGGTTCCTCGGCGCAGCGCCACAGCCGAACATCCCATCTTCGTGACTGTCGCGTGCAGGCCCGGACAGGGCCGTACCGGAAGGCCCTTTCTGACGTGATCGGATTCCTCGTCCGACGCCTGGCGAACTACATCGTGCTGTGCCTGGTGGCGACGTTCCTGGCGTTCGCCCTGGCCTCGCTGACGTTCGACCCCATCGGCATCCTCCTGCAGCGCAACCCGCCGCCCCCGGAAGCCGTGATCGAGGCCAAGCGCGTCGACCTCATGCTGGACCAGCCCATCCCCCAGCGCTTCCTGAGCTGGCTCGGCGGCGTCGTCCAGGGCGACTTCGGCCTGACCGTGGCCGGGCACCCCATCACCGACGAGCTGGGCAGGCGCGTCGGGGTCAGCCTGCGGCTGTTCCTGCTGGGCGTGACCATCGGCGTCATCTGCGGCGTCGTGCTGGGCGTGGTCAGCGCCATCCGGCAGTACAAGCTGACCGACCACGTGGCCACGCTGTTCTCCTTCGTCGTCCTGTCCATTCCGGTCTTCGTCCTGGGCACCCTGCTCAAGCAGCCCGCCCAGGCGTTCAACGACCTCATCGGGTCGAACTACCTGCAGACCCTCGGCGAGGCGACACCCGGGTTCCAGGGGACCTGGCTGGAGTCCCTCGGCGACCGCCTGCGGTACCTGATCGTGCCGACGCTGACCATCGCGCTGGGCCAGATCGCCTTCTACAGCCGCTACCAGCGCAGCGCCATGCTCGACGTGCTCGGCAGCGACTTCCTGCGCACCGCCCAGGCCAAGGGCCTGACCCGGCGGCGCGCCCTGTTCAAGCACGGCCTGCGCACCGCGCTCATCCCGATGGCCACCCTGTTCGCCTTCGGGTTCGGCCTGCTCATCACCGGCGGCACGTTCACCGAGCGGATCTTCGGCTGGTACGGCATGGGCGACTGGCTCATCACCGGCGTGACCGCCCAGGACACCAACGTGGTGGCCACCGTCACCCTGTTCATCGCGGTGCTGGTGCTCATCTCCGGCTGGCTGTCCGATGTGCTCTACGCCGCACTCGATCCGCGAGTCCGGGTTTAGGGGGTCCGCGAAATGGCGACTATCACCAGCGACGCTGCCACCCCCGGCGCGAGCCCGGTCGACGGCGGGCCCACCCGCGAGCGGTCGGTGACCAGGTCCCGGCTAGTGCTGCGCCGGTTCCTGCGCCGCAAGGGCGCGGTCTTCGGCCTCGTCGTGGTCGTGCTGCTCTACCTGATGGCCTTCCTCGGCCCGCTGTTCTCCCCGTGGGGCTACGCCGAACCGGACTACACCGCGTTCCTGCAGCCGCCCAGCGCCGAGCACTGGTTCGGCACCACCAAGATCGGCGAGGACGTGTTCGCGCAGGTCATGCGCGGATTGCAGAAGTCGCTCACGATCGGCCTGCTGGTCGGGGTGATCTCCACCAGCGTGGCCGCGCTGGTCGGCGCCCTGGCCGGGTACTTCGGCGGCTGGGTGGACCGGACCCTGATGTGGCTGGTCGACCTGCTGCTCGTGCTGCCCTCGTTCCTGATCATCGCCGTGCTCAGCCCCGCCTTCAAGGGCCAGAGCTGGCTGCTGTTCGTCGCCCTGCTGGCCGCGTTCAGCTGGATGATCACCGCGCGCATCGTCCGGGGCATGACCCTGACCCTGCGCGAGCGCGAGTACGTCAAGGCCGCGCGGTTCATGGGCCAGTCCCCGCTGCGCATCATCATCAAGCACATCGTGCCCAACATGGCGTCGCTGCTGATCATCGACGCGACCATCACCATCGGCGCCGCGGTGCTGTCGGAGACCGGGCTGAGCTTCTTCGGCTTCGGCGTGCAGCCCCCGGACGTGTCGCTGGGCACGCTCATCGCCACCGGGACCGACTCGGTGATCACCTACCCGTGGCTGTTCTACATGCCCGCCGGGTTCCTCGTGCTGTTCGTGCTCGCGGTGAACCTGTTCGGCGACGGCCTGCGCGACGCGCTCGACCCGAGTTCGTCTCGGGCTCGCAAGCGCGAACCCAAGGAGGACGACCAGTGACCGCCGCCGACCTGCTGTTCGACGGGTCCGCGCCCCACGTGGACGGCCCGGTGCTGAAGGTGGACGACCTGCGGGTGTCCTTCCCCAGCGAGAGCGGCCGCGTGCGCGCGGTCCGCGGCCTGAGCTACGAGGTCGCCCCCGGCGAGGTGCTCGGCATCGTCGGCGAGTCCGGCTCGGGCAAATCGGTCTCCTCGCTGGCGGTGATGGGCCTGCTGCCCGCCCAGGCGCGGATCTCCGGCTCCATCCGCTTCCGCGGCAAGGAGCTGCTCGGCCTCGGCGACACCGAGCTCTCGCGCATCCGCGGCAAGCAGATCTCGATGGTCTTCCAGGACCCGCTCTCGGCGCTGACGCCGGTCTACACCGTCGGCGACCAGATCGCCGAGGCGCTGCTGACCCACGGCCGGGGCCGGGTCAGCAAGCAGCAGGCGAACAACCGGGCCGTCGAGCTGCTCGACCTCGTGGGCATCCCCAACGCCGCCCAGCGGGCCAAGGCGTTCCCGCACGAGTTCTCCGGCGGCATGCGCCAGCGCGCGGTCATCGCCATCGCCATCGCCAACGACCCCGACCTGATCATCGCCGACGAGCCGACGACCGCGCTGGACGTCACCGTGCAGGCGCAGGTCCTGGAGGTGCTCAAGACCGCCCAGGAGGTCACCGGCGCGGGCATCGTCATCATCACCCACGACCTCGGCGTGGTCGCCGGGTTCGCCGACCGGCTGATGGTCATGTACGCGGGCCGGGCGGTGGAGACCGGGCCGGTCGACGAGGTGTACCCGCACCCGCGCATGCCCTACACGCTGGGCCTGCTCGGCTCGATCCCGCGGCTGGACGCGGAGGAGAAGCAGCCGCTGGTGCCCATCGAGGGCCAGCCGCCGTCGCTGGTCGAGCTGCCCCCGGGCTGCCCGTTCGCCCCGCGCTGCCCGATGGCGGTCGAGGCGTGCACCACCGCCGAGCCGCCGCTGGCCGAGGTCGCCCCCGGCCACCACGCCGCCTGCATCCGCAGCGACGAGATCGCCAGCACCGACGCCGACGCGGCCGAGGTGTACGGCGTGGACACCGTCGAGGAGGGCGCGCTGGCCGCGGTGCCCAGGGCGCAGCGGGAGACGGTCCTGGAGGTCGAGGACCTGGTCAAGGCCTACCCGCTGACCAAGGGCTCGGTGTTCAAGCGGACCATCGGCAGCGTCCGCGCCGTCGACGGCATCAGCTTCGACATCCGCACCGGGGAGACCCTGGGCCTGGTCGGGGAGTCCGGCTGCGGCAAGACCACCACGCTCATGGAGATCCTGGGCCTGGAGAAGCTGCAGGCGGGCCGCATCGCCGTCCTCGGCAAGGAGACCACCGCGCTGGACCGCGCGGCCCGCAAGGCCATCCGCCGGGACATGCAGGTCGTCTTCCAGGACCCGATGGCCGCGCTCGACCCGAGGATGCCCATCCACGACATCCTCGCCGAGCCCATGCAGGTGCACGGCTACTCCCAGGCGCAGATCGCCAAGCGGGTGCCCGAGCTGCTCGACCTCGTCGGCCTGCGCCGCGAGCACGCCGACCGCTACCCGGCCGAGTTCTCCGGCGGCCAGCGCCAGCGCATCGGCATCGCCCGGGCCCTGGCCCTGGAGCCGCGGCTGATCGTGCTGGACGAGCCGGTGTCGGCGCTGGACGTCTCCATCCAGGCGGGCGTCATCAACCTGCTCGACGAGCTGAAGGCCAAGCTCGGGCTGTCCTACCTGTTCGTCGCCCACGACCTGTCGGTGGTGCGCCACATCGCCGACCGGGTCGCGGTGATGTACCTGGGGAAGATCATCGAGATCGGGTCGGTGGAGAAGGTGTTCGGGGCCCCCGAGCACCCCTACACCCAGGCCCTGCTCTCGGCGATCCCGATCCCCGACCCGGTGGTGGAGCGGCGCCGGGAGCGGATCATCCTCACCGGTGACCTGCCCAGTCCCGCCAACCCGCCGCAGGGGTGCCGGTTCCACACCCGCTGCTTCAAGTACGCCGCGCTGCCCGAGGCGCAGCGCGCGCTGTGCGTCGACCAGGAACCTGACCTCGACGGCGCGGGGGACCACCGCGCCGCGTGTCACTACGCCGAGTCCCGCGCAGTCGTGTAGCGGGCCATGAAGGAGGGTTACCCCGTGATTCGCAGAAAGTGGACCGGTGTCGCCGCGTCCGTCGCCGCGTCAGCCCTGGTGCTGACCGCGTGCGGCGGCGACGGCAACGACCAGGCTGGCGGCGGTCTGCAAGGGACCGACGAGGCCGTGCAGGGCACGTGGTCCATCAACGAGCTCCCGTACGACCAGGTCAAGCAGGGCGGCGAGCTCAAGTGGCCGCTGGACGCGCTGCCGGACAACTGGAACTACAACCAGCTGAACGGCCCGCTGGTCGACCACGACTACATCCTCAGCGCCCTCATCCCGAAGCTGCAGATCGCGGACAAGGCCGGGAAGATCAGCGTCAACAAGGACTACCTGGAGTCGGCTGAGGTCACCTCGCCCGACCCGCAGGTCGTCACCTACAAGCTCAACCCGAACGCCAAGTGGAGCGACGGGACGCCGATCGGCTGGGAGGACTTCGACGCCCAGTTCAAGGCGCTCAACGGCACCAACGAGGAGTTCTCGGTCGCGGGCACGACCGGCTACGAGGACATCGAGAAGGTGGAGAAGGGCGCGGCCGACAACGAGGTCGTCGTCACCTTCAAGAAGAAGTTCGCCGAGTGGACCTCGCTGTTCAGCCCGCTCTACCCGAAGTCGCTGAACTCCGACCCGAAGACCTTCAACGAGGGCTGGATCGACGGCCCGAAGGTCACCGCGGGTCCGTTCAAGATCGAGACGATCGACCAGACCGCCAAGCTGGTCAGCGTCGTGCCCGACCCGAACTGGTGGGGCCGCAAGCCCAAGCTCGACAAGATCACCTTCCGGGTGGTCGAGCGCGCCGCGCTGGCCGACTCGCTGGCCTCCGACGCCATCGACTGGTACAAGATCGGCTCCAGCGTGGACAACTTCCAGCGGGCCAAGGCCATGCAGGGCGTCGAGGTCCGCGAGGCCCCCGGCAAGTCCTACAACCACATCACCTTCAACGGCGCTGGCACCTCGATCCTGGCTGACCAGAAGCTGCGCGTCGCGGTCATGAAGGCGATGGACCCGGCGGTCTACGCCAAGGGCATCCTCGGCCCGATCGTCGCCGACCCGAAGCCGCTGGGCAACCACTTCTTCCTGCAGGGCACCGCGAACTACGTGGACAACTCCGCCCCGATCAAGGCCGACAAGGAGGCCGCCAAGGCCGAGCTGGACGCCCTGGGCTGGAAGATGGACGGCGAGTTCCGCAAGAAGGACGGCAAGCAGCTGGACATCCGCATGGTGTCCACCGCGGGCAACCCGATCTCCGAGCAGATCTCCAAGCTGACCCAGGCGCAGCTCAAGGAGGTCGGCGTCAACCTGGTCATCGACGCCCAGCCCTCGGCGACGTTCTTCAGCGACTTCGTCAACACCGGCAACTTCGACATGACCGGCTTCGGCTGGTCGCAGACGGCGTGGCCGATCAGCTCCTCGAAGGGCATCTACTACCTCGACCCGAACAGCGTGAACCAGAACTTCGGGCGGATCGGCTCCGACGAGATCAACAAGCTGCTCGACGAGGCCAACGCCGAGCTGGACGACGCCAAGCGGGCCGAGCTGACCAACCAGGCCGACAAGCTCATCTGGGAGGCGGGCCACCACCTGCCGCTGTACCAGGTGCCGGGCGCGGTCGCGGTCGACGTCAAGCTGGTGAACTTCGGCGCCTTCGGCGTCGCTGACCCGGACTACACCGCGATGGGCTTCGCAGCCTGACGATGGTGGGATCCGGTGGCGGGCCGCGCGCATCTTTGGGGGTGCGCGCGGCCCGTCACATTCTCGTGGCCACCGCCCTGGTCCTGCTGGTCTGCGGGGCCGTCGGCGGCATCTCCCTGGCGAACTACCGCTCCATCAACGCCTCGCTGTCCGAGCTGACCGAGGTCGTGGAGGGCACCGTCACCCCGCTGGGCGGGTCCGCCGTGCGCGCGGAGTGGACCTCGCCGACCGGGGCGGCGCTGTCGGCCGAGGTCACCCTGGCCGTCACCCCTCCCCCCGCCAAGGCCCCGGCCGCGATCGCCTACGACCCGCGCGACCCCAGCCGCGCCGTCGTCCCGGGGGCCCAGGTCTTCGCCGACGCCGACCGCGCCCTCGGCGGGGTCGTGTTCACCGCCCTGGTCGCCCTGCTGGCGCTCGCGTACGGGCTCTGGCTGGCGGCGAGCCGGACCCTGGTGCTGCGGCGCCCAGCGAGGAAGCTGGCGGTGCGCAGGGTGCGGGTCCAGCGCGGCCTGCTGACCCGCTCCTACCTGGAGACCGAGTCCGGCCCCGGCCGTTGGATCCCGGTCTACTTCGACCCGGTCCTGCAGACCCTCCCCAGCCCCACCGTCGTGGAGGCCCACGGCGACCCCCGCAGCGACCGGCTCGTCGCCGTCCGCGTCGCGGGCGCCACCCTCTACCCGTCCGGCCGCGTCCGCACGACCGAGCCGCCCGGCCGCCGCACCGACAACGCGGCCACCCCGGACGCCCCCGAGACCGTCCCCGGCCTGGGCCGCCACCTCCGCATGGACGCCCCGGCCGCCCTCTCCGCGCCCCTGGTCGGCCTGTTCTGGGCCTACGTGGACGGCAGCGGCTTCCCCGGCTGGCTGGCCGCCACCGCCATCACCGCAGCCCTGGCGCTGTGGCTCTGGGCCGTCCGCGGCTCCGACCCGTCCTAGGTGTAGCCGCCGGAGCGCCAGTAGACCCCGGCCTCGCGGGTCAGCAGCTCGGCGTCGACGAGATAGCGCCGCACGGTCACGAAGTCGACCCCGCCGCCCTCGCACCAGGCCCGCAGCACCACATCGACCTCCTTCTCGCTGTAGCGCGTCCCGGGCTCGAACGACTGCGCGACGTGCTCCAGCACCACCCGGCGCTTGCCCCCGTGCGCGGGCATGGCCAGCAGCCGACCGTCCCGCACGAACGCCCGCAGGACGCCTTCCACCCGCTGGTCGGCGTAGCCGAAGCTCTCCGGCTCGCGGCTGGTCTGCGCTTCGCGGGCGGCGGATTTGATGGCCTCGGGGCGGACGGTCATGTCTGACACCAGGCCTCCCTCGCGCAACTTCAGCAACGCCTTGGTGACCTCGCGGGGACTGAGGCCGGTGGTGTCTGCGACTGCGGCGACGTCTTCTGCGCCTAGGACCAGGGCGGCGAAGACCTGGAGGCGGGCGGGTTCGGCGAGCATGCCTGCGATATCGCGCGCTGACGGGTCGTTCATGCGCTCAGCCAACCAAAACGGCTGTCCCGACCCAAGTGGAATACGGCGAAGGCCCCATCCGTGACGGATGAGGCCTTCGCTGCTGTAGCGGGGACAGGATTCGAACCTGCGACCTCTGGGTTATGAGCCCAGCGAGCTACCGAGCTGCTCCACCCCGCGTCGGTAAGTGCAACTGTACACGGGGGGCTGGAAGGGGTTTCACCGGGGGCCGGTTCGGCGCTAGATGTGGGCTCGTCAGCGGCACGCAGGTCTTGTTGCGCCTGTTGCGCGGTCGGTCCGATGGGGTGGACTCGCATTCGCGGGGACCCCTAAACGAAGCGCCGCTGGGCGTGAAGAGCGGCGATGCGGGCGAAGCCCGTTCACGCCCCCGCAAGTTTAGCGGCGCTTCGTTCCCCGCGAATGCGAGTCCACCCCATCGGACACTTGGGCGGGGGCGCGTTGCGGTTGGGCGGGTGGGCGCGTTGCTCTTTGCTTTGAGCTGGTCGTGAAACGGCGAAGGCCCCATCCGTGACGGATGGGGCCTTCGTTGTGTTGTAGCGGGGACAGGATTCGAACCTGCGACCTCTGGGTTATGAGCCCAGCGAGCTACCGAGCTGCTCCACCCCGCGTCGGTAAGGACAACTCTACGCGACGGTTGAGGGTGGGTGCAAATCGGCCCCGGCTGGGGGGCCGGGGCCGATTTCTGGTGGTGCTGTGGGCGCCTGTCAGCCGCCGCCGCCGTTGGGGGGTGGGGTGGGTGACGGGGTGGGGCCGGAGGGCTGGCCGCCGCCGGATTCCTCCTGCTTGCTCTTGGCCTCGTTGTAGCGGTTGGCGGCGGCCTCCAGTTCGGCCAGGGCCTGGCCCTGGGCGGCGAAGTCGCCGGACTGCTGGGCGGTCTTGAGCTTGGCCAGGGCCGCGTCCAGGGCCGCGACGGCGGCGTCCAGTTCGGCGTTGGCGTCGCCGCCGCCACCGCCGCCGGTGGTCGGCGGGGGCGGGGTGGTGGGCGGGGTGGTCGGCGGGGGTTCGCCCTCGCCGTCGCCGGGTGGGGTGGCCGGGCCGCCGGTGCCTGCGCCGATGGCTTCTTCCAGGGCCTGGGAGACGGTCGGGGCGAAGCCGACGCGGTTGTTGAACGAGACCAGGACGCGGGCCAGCTGCGGGAAGGCGTCGTCGTCCTTGCGCTGGATGTAGATCGGCTCGACGAACAGCAGGCCATCCGCCAGCGGCAGGGTCAGCAGGTTGCCGAACTTCACGTCGACGGTCGGGTTCTGGATCAGCGTCCGGTTCTCGGTGACCTCAGGCGTGGTCAGGAAGCGGTTCTGCACCTGGCCGGGGCCCTCGATCTGGTTGGTGCCCGCGCTGGGCAATCGGAGCACGCTGATCTGGCCGTAGTTGTGCGGATCCGACGACACCGACACCCAGGAGGCCAGGAACGCTCGGTTGAGGAACGTCAGCGCGCTGGTGATCTGGAAGGTGGCGTCGTCCTGGCCGGGGATCTGCGCGAGCACGTAGTACGGCGGCTGCTTGGCGCCGGTGGTGCCGGTGTTGGTGCCACCGCCCTCGGTCGGGTCGACCGGGACGTTCCAGAAGTCCTTCTGGGAGAAGAAGTCGGTGGCGTTCTTCACGTGGTACTTCGACAGCAGCTCGCGCTGGACCTTGAAGAGGTCCTCCGGGTAGCGGAAGTGCGAGCGCAGTTCGTCGGAGACCGCGCTGTTGGGCAGCACCGTGCCGGGGAACACGCCCTGCCACGCCTTGAGCACCGGGTCCTGCTCGTCGATGGCGTAGAGCTTGACCGTGCCGTCGAAGGCGTCGACGGTGGCCTTCACCGAGTTGCGGATGTAGCTGATGGTGCGGTTCTCCTGGCGCACCACGCCCGCCAGCGAGTCGCTGGTGGCCTCGCCGAGGGCGGTGCGCTGGGAGTACGGGTAGTTCTCCAGCGTGGTGTAGCCGTCGATGATCCACTGGATGCGGCCGTCGATCACCGCGGGGTACGGGTCGCCGTCGAGGGTCAGCCAGGGGGCGACCTTGGCGACGCGGTCCCGCGGGTTGCGGTTGTACATGATCTTGGTGCCGTCGACGATCTGGCTGGAGAACAGGATGTTCCGCTCGCCGTAGTGCAGCGTGAACGCCAGCTTGTTCAGCAGCCCGTCGATGGGCACGCCGCCCTTGCCGGTGTAGGAGTAGCTGCGGGTGCCGCCGTCGTTCTCCATCGGCTGGCCGTTGTTGCGGCCGCCGACGATGGCGTAGGTGTCGGTGGTGAGCTCGCCGTAGTAGATCCGCGGCTCCTTCAGGCCGAAGGGGCCCTCCCGGGTCAGGTCGCTGATCTTGAAGACCGGGAAGCCGCCCTCCCCGCCCGCGTCGTGCAGCGCGGAGTTGATCGTGTTGGCGGGCGCGGCCACGAACCCGTTGCCGTGGGTGTAGATCATCGTGCGGTTGATCCAGGTGGACTGCGTCTCGGTCAGCCCGCTGGTCTTGATCTCGCGCGCGGCGACGATGTAGTCCTGCGTCTTGCCGTCGATGGTGTAGCGGTCGACGTCGAGCTTGGCCGGGAAGCCGTAGTAGTTCTCCGCGCCCGCGCGCTGGGTGAACGTCGGGGCCAGGATGTTCGGGTCGAGCAGCCGGATGTTGGAGATCGTGTTCACGCTGGACTGCTGGGCGCGGATCTGCTCCGGCGTCGCGGTGCTCAGGCCCGGGTACTCGACGGTGCTCACCTTGTCGTCGGTGATGCCGAAGCCCTGCTTGGTCGCGGTGATGTTGCGCTGGATGGACTCGGCTTCCTTGGCGTTCTCGTTCGGCCGCACCGAGAACTGCTGCACGATCGCCGGGTAGGCGACGCCGATGAGGATGCCGGAGAGCACCAGCAGCGCGGTGGCGATCGCGGGCAGCTGGAGGTTGCGCAGGAACGCGCCGACGAAGAACGCCACGGCGCAGAACGCCGCGATGAACATCAGGATCAGCTTGGCGGGCAGCACCGCGTTCAAGTCGGTGTAGGTCGCGCCGCTGAAGAGCGTGTTGCGGTCGGAGAACAACAGCTCGTAGCGCTCGAAGAAGTAGTCGACCGCGTAGACCAGGACGAACACGCCCGCGGTGATCGACAGCTGCATGCGCGCCGGGCCCGCGAGCTGGCCGCCCTTACCGGCCAGGCGGATGCCGCCGAAGATGTAGTGGGTGATCAGCGCGCCGAAGAAGGCGATGGCGATGGCGACGAACAGCCAGCTGATGACCCAGGTGATGAACGGCAGGGTGAAGGCGTAGAACCCGATGTCGATCTGGTACTCGGGGTCGGTGATGCCGAACGGGGTGCCGTTGAAGGCCAGCTGCACCCGCTGCCAGTCGCCCTGGGCGGCCGACCCGGCGATCAGGCCGACGACGACCGGGATGCCGATGCCGAACAGCCGCACCCGCTGCACGATCGTCGAGCGGTAGCGGGCCAGCGGGTCGTCCGCGCTGCCCACCGGGACGAACACCGGCCGGGTGCGGTAGGCGATCCACAGGCTCAGCGCCAGCAGCCCGCCGACGACCGCGCCGACGATGAGGAACAGCGCGACCCGGGTGATGACCATGGTCGTGAACACCGAGCGGAACCCGACCTCGCCGAACCACAGCCAGTCCACATACGTCCCGAGCAGCCGGGAGCCCAGCAGCAGGATCAGCAGGACGGCGGCGCCGAGGATGAGCAGGATGCGGCTGCGCCGGGACAGCTTCGGCAGGCCGATCGGGGGCCGAGTGGCCACTGGACACACTCCAGGGTCGCTTGCTTGTCGTCTGGCCGGGCCCGGTCGTGACCTTGCCCTGACCGTTCAACTCTACGAGGGTGGGTTCAGGTTCCCACGCGGGTGTCCGAAAGGTGCGGAATTCGGCCGCGGTTCGCCGCGGATGCGAGGATGCCCGCGTGATCGATCCCAGTACCGCCCTGCCCGCGGTCGCCCGCGAGGTCGAGGAGTTCGTCAACAGCGGTGGCTGGGACCAGCGCCCCCAGCTGTTCGCCCTGGTGCCCACCGACCACCTGCTGACCGCGCAACCGGACCTGCTGGGCCAGGTCGACCCGGAATCCCCGCTGACCCCCATCGCCCAGGACAGCCTGCCCGAGGGCGACCTCGGCGCCGCCCTGGCCGGGATCATGTGGCCGGAGGCGGTCGCGGGCTGCGCGCTCGTGCAGGAGATCGTGATGCTGCCGCCGGAGGCCGAGGCCGACCTGCCCGACGGCGACGACGCGCTGGCCAGGGTCGCCGCGTCGCACCCGCAGGCCAGGGAGGCCCGGCTGGTCGCCGCGGTGCTGCGCGGCGGCGCGGCCGCGTGCGTCATCCGGGTCCGCGACCTCGACGAGCTGGTGGAGAACCCGCAGCTGGCGCCGAACCTGACCCAGGCGCTGCTGGCGACCTTCGACTAGCCCGCGGCGCAGAGCGGCACGGCGCGCCCGGCCTCCAGATCGGTGAGGGACTGCACCGCGCCCTCCAGCGTCTCCACCCGGACCAGCCGCAAGCCCTCGGGGGCGTTGTCGACCGCCTCGGCGCAGTTGGCGGCGGGCACCAGGAACGTCGTCGCGCCCGCCTCGGCCGCCGCGGTCATCTTGAACGCGATGCCGCCGATCGGGCCGACCACGCCCTGGCTGGTGATCTCCCCGGTGCCCGCGATGATCTGCCCGTCGGCGAGGTCGCCCTCGGTGAGCCGGTCCACGATGGCCAGGGCGAACATCAGCCCGGCCGACGGGCCGCCGACGTCCTCCAGGGTGATCGTGGTGGTGAAGTCCACCGCGGGCTGGTCGACCACGCCGAGGCCGATGAAGCCCTCGGTGCGCGGGTCGGCCCCGAAGGCCACCGCGTCGGCGAGGGTGATGGTGGCCTTCTGCGTGGCCCCGCCGCGCACGTAGGCGATGCCCACCTGGTCGCCGGGCCGGGTGCCCTCCAGCGCGGCGCGCACGTCGTCGGCCTGCACGATCTTCTTGCCGTTGACCTCGGTGATCTCGTCGCCGGGGGCGAGCACCTTGTCGGCGGGGGCGCCGGTGGTGATCTGCTGGGCGACGACCTTCATCGGGTAGTCGAGGTGGCGCAGCGCGGCGGTCTCGGCCGCGCTCTGGGAGTCCTCGAACAGCTTGGTGTTCTGCTGCTGGATGTCCTCCTCGCTCTCCCCCGGCGGGAAGTAGTCCTCCCGCGGGGCCAGCGCGAAGCGCCCGCTCACCCACAGCGCCAGCGCGCTGAAGAGGGTGATGTCGTCGTTCACCGAGACGGTGGTCATGCGCAGCTGGCCGCTGGTCTCGTAGGTCTTCTCGCCCTCGACCTGCACGATCGCCACGCCGTCGACGTCACCGAGGGTGTCGTAGGTGGGGCCGGGGCCGAGGGAGACGTACGGGATGGGCACGCTGGCGCCCAGCACGGCCAGCACCAGCGCCAGCCCGGACCCGACGAGCACGGTCCAGCCGCGCCGGGACAGCCCGCGCTGCGGGTCGGGCGGGGCGGGAACCGGGTCCTGGGTGGCGGTGCTCACGACGACACAGGGTACGTGCGTTCGCCGACGGCGGATCACCGGACGTACCGGACGCGGGCGCGCCGCGTACCGTGGTGCTATGAACGAGTTCAAGTTCGGCTTCAGCCTGCCGGACCCCGATGACCGGGACAAGGACGAGAACCCCGGGCAGGCCGGGCAGCAACCGAACCCGTTCGAGGCGTTCGGGCAGCTCGGCCAGATGCTCAGCCAGCTGGGCCAGATGATGAGCCAGGCGAGCACGTCGACCGGCCCGGTGAACTACGACCTGGCCAAGCAGATCGCGGTGCAGAAGCTGGGCGGCAAGCCCGGGTTCGCCCCCGACGCCGCCAAGGCGGTCGCCGACGCGGTCCACCTCGCCGAGATGTGGCTGGACCCGGTGACCACGCTGCCCGCAGGCGCGACCACGACCAAGGCGTGGAGCCCGCGCGACTGGGTGGACGCCACCCTGCCGACCTGGCGGCGGCTGTGCGACCCGGTCGCCCAGCGCATGTCCGGGGCCTGGGTGGAGGCGCTGCCCGCCGAGGCCAAGCAGCAGGCGGGCCCGCTGCTGGCGATGGTCGGCCAGATGGGCGGCATGGCCTTCGGCTCGCAGCTGGGCCAGGCGCTGGCGCAGCTGGCCGCCGAGGTGCAGACCTCCTCCGACATCGGCCTGCCGCTGGGCCCGGAGGGCACCGCGGCGCTGCTGCCGGACAACATCGAGACCTTCACCAAGGGCCTGGAGCGCCCCTCCAGCGAGGTCATGGTGTTCCTGGCCGCCCGCGAGGCCGCCCACCAGCGGCTGTTCGCGCACGTGCCGTGGCTGCGGCAGCGCATGCTGGGCTCGGTGGAGGAGTTCGCGGGCGGCATCAAGGTCGACACCGACGCGCTGGAGCAGCTCGCGGGCCAGTTCGACCCGATGAACCCCGAGTCGATCGAGCAGGCCATGCGCTCGGGGGTGCTGGAGCCGCAGACCACCCCGGAGCAGAAGGCCGCGCTGACCCGGCTGGAGACCCTGCTCGCGCTGGTCGAGGGCTGGGTGGACGTGGTGGTCGCCGAGGCCGTCGGCGACCGGCTGCCCGGGGCGGACGCGCTGCGCGAGACGCTGCGCCGCCGCCGCGCCTCCGGCGGCCCGGCCGAGCAGACCTTCGCCACCCTCGTCGGCCTGGAGCTGCGCCCCCGCAGGCTGCGCGCCGCCGCGGCGCTGTGGCGGCTGGTCACCGACCAGCACGGCATGACCACCCGCGACGGCCTGTGGGCCCACCCCGACCTGCTGCCCACCGCCGAGGACCTCGACGACCCGATGGAGTTCGCCGAGCGCCTGGGCTCCCCCGGCGTCGACCCCATCGCCGAGCTGCGCAAGAGCGAGGGGACCGAGGAGTGAGGGCGCGGCTCGACCAGATCGTCGTCGACTGCCTCGAGCCCGCCGCCCTGGTCCGCTTCTGGGCCGGGCTGCTGGGCGGGGAGGTGGTCGACCGCCCGTCGGGCTGGTCGCACACCGAGCCGCCGGGCTTCCCGGTGCTGGCCTTCCAGCCCGTGCCCGACCCGCGCACGACCAAGAACCGCCTGCACCTCGACGTCGAGGTCGACGACATCCCGCACGCCGCCGAGACCGCGGTGGGCCTCGGCGCCGAGCGGGTCGGCGACGTCGTCCGCGACGCCAAGGGCGCCTTCCAGGTCATGCGCGACCCGGAGGGCAACGAGTTCTGCTTCGTCAGTCCTCCGTGAGCCCCCAGCCCGCGGCCGCCGACAGCCCTTCGAGGTAGCCGACGGCGCGGTCGGTCCTGGGGTACTGGCGCACCAGCGCCCAGAACTGCGGCCCGTGCCCGGGTTCGAGCAGGTGGGCCAGCTCGTGCACGAGGACGTAGTCGAGCACCCAGCCGGGCACCTGCCGCAGCCGCTCGCTGATCCGGATGGTCCGGTCGATCGGCGTGCACGACGCCCACCGCGTCCGCATCGGCGGCACCCACCGCACGGACGCGGGCTCGCACTGCCCGGCGAAGTACTTCGCCGACAACTCCCGGCAACGCGCCAGCAGCGTCGCATCCGACGACCGCGCAGGCGGCCGCGGAGGCGCTTCGCTCCGCAACAGCCTCCGCTGCATCTCGGCGACCCAGTGGGCCTCCTCCTTCTTCGACAAACGGGCGGGGATCTGGACGATCAGGGTGTCGCCATCGCGATAAGCGGTGACGGTACGGGTGCGACGCTTGCTCCTGCGCACCTCGACGCGGGGTTCGGCCACGGGACAACGGTAGAGGTCGACACCGACATCCCGGCAGCGGCACTTTCCCCCTGTGGACAACCCGCTCCGCCGTTCGGCCCAACCAGGCATCCTGGCCCCATGACCACCACCCCACCCGCCCCCTTCCGTTGCAGCACAGCCCATCCCACCCACTCCCCTCCGCCCCATCCCCACCCACTCCTCCGCCCCATCCCACCCGACCGGGAGCGTTCGCACCCCCTCCCTCTCCGGCACCCCTCCCACCCGCGCCTCCCACAGCCCTCCTCTTCCACACCCCTCCCACCCTCTCCTTTCCCGCACCCCTCCCACCCGCGCCCCCCGCACCCCTCCTCTTCCACACCCCTCCCACCCTCTCCTTTCCCGCACCCCTCCCACCCACGCCTCCCGCACCCCTCCTCTCCACACCCCGTCATCTCCCGCAGCCCTCCCACCCCCCTCCCTCTCCTTCTTCCGCGCCTCCCTCTCCTGCGCCTCCCTCTCCCGCGCCTCCCTCTGCCGCGCCCATCCCGACCCGCGCCCATCTGCACGCCTCCCTCCCCCACCCCCTCTCCCACACCCCCGTTCCCTCTCCCGCGCCCCCGCCCCCCGCCCAAGTCCGCACCCCACTGCCAGCGCCCAGCACCCACCTCCCGCCTCATCCCCATCACCGGCCCAAAGCTTCCGCCCCATCCACGCGCCACCCGCTCGGTCCCATCACCCGACCCCCACCCGCTGCGCCCGCCCATCGCCGCCACCCGCTCCACCCCCAAACACCGCCCCCACCCGCCCGGTGACTCCCCGCAACCACCGGCGCGGTCGGTTCCGCTCGCCCGGCCCTCCACCGTGGAATCCTCAGGATGTCCCGGTTATCACGCGGGAACTAGCTGCATGGGGCCGCCCTCGCAAGGAACAATCGGGGCGTGACCGAGATGCCACGCAAGACTGTCGCGCGGACCGCGCGCCTGGCCAGCATCCCGCTCGGGGTGGCGGGCCGGGCGGTCGGCGGCTGGGGGAAGCGGCTGGCCGGGCAGAGCGCGGACAAGGTCAGCGCCGAGATGTCCGCGCGGACGGCCGAGCAGGTGTTCGCCGTCCTCGGGCAGCTCAAGGGCGGGGCGATGAAGTTCGGGCAGGCGCTGTCGGTGTTCGAGGCGGCGGTGCCCGATGAGCTGGCCGAGCCCTACCGGGAGGCGCTGACCCGGCTGCAGTCGGCCGCGCCGCCGATGAGCGCGACGACCATGCACCGGGTGCTGGCCCAACAGCTGGGCAGCGGGTGGCGCAAGCGCTTCGCGGCGTTCGACGACGAGCCGTCCGCCGCGGCCAGCATCGGGCAGGTGCACCGGGCCGTCTGGCACGACGGGCGCGAGGTCGCGGTGAAGGTGCAGTACCCCGGCGCCGACGAGGCGCTGCTGTCGGACCTGCGCCAGCTCCAGCGGTTCAGCAAGCTGTTCCAGCCGCTGGTGCCGGGCATGGAGATCAAGCCGCTGCTGCGCGAGCTGGCCGACCGCATGGTCGAGGAGCTGGACTACCGGGCCGAGGCCGAGAACCAGCGGACCTTCGCCCGCGCCTTCGCCAACGACCCGCGCGTGCTGGTGCCGCGGGTGGTGGCGAGCGCGCCCAAGGTGACGGTGACGGAGTGGGTGACCGGCAAGCCGCTCTCGGCGATCATCCGCGACGGCGAGCGCGCCGAGCGCGACCAGGCGGGCGAGCTGCTGTGCGAGTTCCACTTCTCCTCGCCTGCCCGGGTCGGGCTGCTGCACTCGGACCCGCATCCGGGCAACTTCATGATCAGCGAGGACGGCAGGCTTTGCGTCCTGGACTTCGGCGCGGTCGCCCGGCTGCCCGACGGGCTGCCCCGGCCGCTGGGCGTGATGACCCGGCTGTCGATCGAGGGCCGCTCGGCCGACCTGCTGCGCCTGATGCGCGACGAGGGCTTCGTCCGCCCGGGCATGGAGCTCGACGCCGAGGACGTGCTGGCCTACCTGGCCCCGTTCGCCGAGCCCGCCGCGGTCGAGACGTTCCACTTCAGCCGCCGGTGGATGCAGCGCCAGGCCGAGCGGGTCGGCGGCGGGCAGGACTTCAAGACCGGCCGGTCGCTGAACCTGCCGCCGCAGTACCTGCTGATCCAGCGGGTGACGGCGGGCGCGACCGGCATCCTGTGCCAGCTCGACGCCCACTTCTCGATGCGCCCGATCATCTCCCGCTGGCAGCCGGGCTTCGCCGACGAGGCGGCCTGAGCTACCACCACTCCGCGGACAGCTTCGCCTCGATGCTGCGCAGGTGCTCGCGGGCGCACCGGGGGCAGTGCCACCGGCTGCCGCGCTCGTCGGTGTCGCGGACCCAGGCCAGCCGGTCCAGCGGGTCCACGTCGTCGCGGGAGCGCCCGCAGCGGTCGCAGCGCTCGGTCACCGCACCCCCAGGTGCACGGTCGAGGCGGCCAGGACGAACACGTCGTCGCGCGCGCCCACCCAGTCCGGCCCGTCCTCGTCCAGCAGCCGGGCGACGGTGGCGCGATCGGACTCGGACAGGAACTCCTCGGTCACGTCGGCCAGCCAGGCCAGCCAGTCGGCGACGAACCGCCGGACCTGCGGCGAGCCGGGCGCGGGCAGGTCGACCAGGAAGCTGAACGCGCGCACGTCGGTCAGCCCGCCGTCGGCGAGCAGCCGGTTCCACCCCACGCCGCTGCGGACCAGCCCGTCCATGCCCGCCCGCATCCGGGCGAACCACTCGGCCCGCGCGGCGTGCAGGCGGTCTTCGAGGCCGGGCTCGCCGACGCCGATGTCCCAGGGCAGGCACCGCTTGCTCAGCCCGCCCTCGACCAGCGCCAGCGTCCCGCCCGGCCGGACGATCCCGGCCAGCCGCGCCACCCCGGCCCGCTCGTCGGGCAGGTGGTGCACCACCCGCGACGCCCACACCAGGTCGCCCTGGGGCACCGCGTCGGCGAGCCCGTCGTCGGCCGCGTCGAACTCGACGGTCAGGATGTCGACCGCACCGCCGCCGTTGACCTCCTCCACCGCCGCCCGCACGTTCTCCAGGGCCGCGGCCTGGAGTTCGGGAACCGCGTCGACCAGCACGATCCGACCGCCGCCGCGCGCGGCCAGCGCGGTGGCGAAGGCCGCGGCCATCCCGCCTGCCCCGGACCCGACGTCGACCACCGTGGCGCCCGCGGGCAGCGGGTCGACCAGCCGGTCGGCCACCCCGGCGTTGACCTCGGCCTCCAGCGCGTCGGTCCGCCGCATCTCGGCGATCCGCTCGGTCCAGTCGATGCGATCATGGGTGTGCGCCATGCGGCCAAACTAGCCCGCAGGTCCTCACAATTTGCGGAGCCCGGTCAGCACGCGGGTCAGCATGGCCACGTCCGGGGCGCCCTCCGGCACCCGGTGGACGCGGACCACCCCGGCGGCGGCCAGGTCGGCGATCAGCACCCGGGCGACCCCGAGCGGGACCGACATCAGCGCGGCGACCTCGGCGACCGAGCGCGGCGTGCGGCACAGGGCGGTGATCGTCCGCGACTCCCACGACGAGCGCGTCCCCTCGCGCGTGGTGTGCACCAGGGCCTCGATCGCCAGGTCGCCGGACGCGCGGGTGCGGCCGCGGGTCCAGGCGTACGGGCGGACCAGCGCGTGCGACTCGGGTCGGGTGAGCCAGTCGGCGTACTCGTCGGTCCAGTGCTCGGCGGTCTCGACCGGGGTGTCGGCGTCCCAGAAATCGGCTTCAACCGGAGCCGGGTCCGGTTCGGGTGCGGTCTTCCCGCGCTTGCGCCCGATGAACCGCGCGCCGACCGGCGGGTCCTCGGGGGTTGGCGCCGGGCGGACGGGCCCGGCGTCCTCGGCGGGCCGCCCCGCCGGGCCGAAGCGGGCGCCGGTGCGGCCGACTTCCGGATTCCTTCGCGCCCGGTGGGTGTTGCGGGCGACCACGGTCTTCTGCACCAACGCCAGCCCCAAGGCTTCCGTTTGACAGGGTTCCCCACGGTAACGCCGTCACCACGTCCCGCGGTGTCCCGCGGGTTTCTTTCCGGTTTCTCCACTCGAACGGCGCAAAGCCCCGCCACCGGTGCGGTGGCGGGGCTGCGCGAATCGGGGTTTACGCCGGGAGGCTGGCGTTCTCCGCGCGCTGGGCGGCCCAGTTCGAGACCCGCTCCCAGCGCCTGGTTCGCAGGAGGCCGCGGACCAGGCGGTGCTTGCGCGCCGCCTGCTCCGCCTCCCGCATTCGGGATCTGGCGAGATGTTCGTAGATCAGCATTTGCGTGCTCTCCTGCGGGAAGTAGTCGTCGAGCTTCGGGTTGATCAGCTGGGTGGTCATGCCGCGACCTCGTTTCGGGCGCGGGCCGCGCGCTCGGCGGCGTCGCGGGCGGCGTCCTCCTTGCGCGGGCGGCCGCGGGGCCGCTTGCGTGGGATGACCACGCCGCGCTCGAAGATCTCGCCGCCCCAGACGCCCCACGGCTCGTGCCGGGCCAGCGCGGCGGCCAGGCACGCGGCGCGGACCGGGCAGTCCTCGCAGAGGGCCTTGGCTCGCTCGAGCTCGGCGGGCGCGTCGGCGAACCACAGGTCGGGGTTGTCGGAAGACCGGCAGGGCAGGTCCAGTCCGGCTTGCGGGGCCGCGTCGAGCAGCTCGCTCACGCCGGTGCTGGCCATCTCCAGCAGGTCGGGGAGCACTCCGGCGGTGCGCGGAGCAGTGGCGGTTGACATCTGGTGTCGCTCCAGGTCGAAGTGTGGGCAAAGAAAAAGGCCGCGGATTCCGGTATCGGAGTCCGCGGCCTCGGGAGCCTGGGTACGTTGACGTGGCGTCAAGTGACCCGTCCCGAGGATGCGGACAGGGAAGTGGCGGTGACATCGATGCGCTCAGCGCGCTGCCGAGCCGAAGCAGCAACGGCAACGGTCGCGCGAACGCGGCCGCCACCCTGCTTCGGGCAGACCCCAGCCCCAGACACAGCTCCGCCCGTGGGCAGCGCGAGGTAGCCTGGGGTCATCTGGAACTTGATGGTCTCCACGACGGCCACCTCCTCACTCGCTCTCGTTGGGCAGAACTCCCGGGCAGTTCGATCCCGGTGATTGCAGGTTATTGGGGTCACGGCGGGTGCCGCAACCGAATTTCCACTTCTCCGTGTGACGCCCGTCACACTCGTTTGGCCGAGCTGTCGCCGGACACCAGCGACAGCACCTCCGACCCGAACTTCTCCAGCTTCTGCGCTCCGATGCCTGCGATTGCCACGAGCGAGGCCCGATCCACCGGACGTTGTTCGGCAATGGCCATCAAGGTGGCGTCGGTGAAGATGACGTAGGCGGGCACGCGCAGCGCTCGGGACCGCTCGTGCCGCCACTCCCGCAGCCGGTCGAGCAGGGGCTCGTCGACATCGGCCGGGCAGTCCTCGCAGCGGCCCAGCTTGACCGCCAGCGCGCCGACCAGCCGCGCGTCGCACACCCGGCAGAACTTCTCGGTGAACCGCGGCCGCGTGCTCGACTCCCGCTTCGCGGGCAGCCGCGCGGCCGGGTGGCTGTCCGGGATCAATCCGTAGAGGAACCGGCTGCGCCTGCGGTAGCGCCCGCCGCCCTCGGTGCGCGCCAGCGACCACGACAGCGACAGGTGCTCGCGGGCGCGCGTCACGCCCACGTACAGCAGCCGCCGCTCCTCCTCCACCGCCGCGGCGTCCCCGTCCGCGTGCTGGATCGGCAGCGTGCCCTCCACCAGGCCGACGAGGAACACCGCGTCCCACTCCAGGCCCTTGGCCGCGTGCAGCGACGCCAGCGTGACCCCCTCGACCGCGGGCGGGTGCTGGGCCTGGGCGCGCTGCTCCAGCTCGTGGCAGAACCGCCGCAGGTCGGCATCGGGCACCGCGGCCGCCAGTTCCTCGGCGACCTCGACCAGCGCCAGCAGCGACTCCCACCGCTCCCGCGCCGACCCGCCTGCGGGCGGCTCCGCGGTCAGCCCGACCTGCTCCAGCACCGACCGCACCTGCCCCGGCAGATCGCCCCCGGGCGGGTTGACCGCGGCGGTGCGCAGCGCGGCCACCGCCTGCCGGATCTCCTGGCGGGCGAAGAACCGCTCCCCGCCGCGCACCAGGTACGGGATGCCCGCCGCGGCCAGCGCCTGCTCGTAGACCTCCGACTGGGCGTTGATGCGGAACAGCACCGCGATCTCGCGCAGCGGCGTGCCCGCCTCGGCCAGCTCCTTGATCCGGGCGACCACGGCCGCGGCCTCGGCGGGCTCGTCGTCGAACTCGGCGAACACCGGCTGCGGGCCCGACGGCCGCTGCCCCACCAGCCGCAGCCGCGACCCCGCCGGGCGGTCCCTGGCCGCCGAGATCACCCGGTTGGCCAGCGACACCACCTCCGGCGTCGAGCGGTAGTCGCGCTCCAGCCGCACCACCACCGCCTCCGGGTAGCGCCTGCTGAAGTCCAGCAGCGGCCGCGGCGAGGCCCCGGCGAAGGAGTAGATGGTCTGGTTGGCGTCGCCGACCACCGTGATGTCGTCGCGCTTGCCCAGCCAGGCGTCCAGCACCCGCTGCTGCAGCGGCGTCACGTCCTGGTACTCGTCCACCACGAAGCACCGGTACCGGTCGCGGAACTCCTCGGCGACGCCCGCGTGTTCCTCCAGCGCCGCGGCGGTGTGCAGCAGGAGGTCGTCGAAGTCCAGCAGCCGCGCCCGGGTCTTCAGCGCCTCGTACCCCGCGTACACCGCCGCCACCAGCTCAGGCGCGGCAGGCGTCGACCGGTGCGCCCTGGCGACGGCGGCCGGGTAGTCCTCCGGCCCGATCAGCGTCGCCTTGGCCCACTCGATCTCGGCCGCCAGGTCCCGCAGCGACTCCCGCTCGGTCGCCGCGCCCGCCCGGTGGGCCGCCTGGCCGACCAGCCGCAGCTTGCCGTCGACCAGCTCCCACGGCTCGTCGCCGACCACGCGCGGCCAGAAGTACCGGAGCTGCCGCAGCGCCGCGGAGTGGAACGTGCGCGCCTGCGCGGCGTGGATGTCCATCGACCGCAACCGCGTCCGCAGCTCCCCGGCCGCCCGGGTGGTGAAGGTGACGGCGAGGACCTGGCCTGCGGCCACGTGGCCGTCGTGCACCAGCGCGGCGATCCGGCTGACGATGGTCCTGGTCTTGCCCGTCCCCGCGCCCGCGAGCACGCACACCGGCCCGCGCGGGGCCCGCACGGCGGCCAGCTGGTCGGGATCGAGCCCCTCTGAGAATCCCCGCGCGCCGGCCATGCGCAGCATCTTGACAGAGCGCACCGGTGGAGAGTGGGAGCCCGCCCCGTATCCTGGGCAACATGGCGGACAAGCAGGACAAGGCGGCTGCGAAGGCGGCGGCCAAGGAGGCCAAGGCGGCCCGCAAGGCCGAGTCGAAGGCCAAGCGCGGGCAGATCTTCCAGGCGTTCAAGATGCAGCGCAAGGAGGACAAGGGCCTGATCCCGTGGATGCTCGGCGCATTCCTGCTGGTCACGGCCGTGGTGTTCGGCATCGGCTGGCTGCTGGGCATCGAGTGGTTCCTGCTGCCGGTGGGCATCGCCTTCGGCCTGCTCGCCGCGGTCATCATCTTCGGCCGCCGCGTGCAGAAGACGGTCTACGGCAAGGCGGAGGGCCAGCCCGGCGCCGCCGCGTGGGCCCTGGAGAACATGCGCGGGCGCTGGCGGGTCACCCCGACCGTCGCGGGCACCACCCAGCTCGACGCGGTGCACCGGGTCATCGGCCGCCCCGGCGTCATCCTGGTCGCCGAGGGCTCGCCGCACCGGGTCAAGGGCCTGCTCGGCCAGGAGAAGAAGCGCATCTCCCGGCTGGTCGGCGACACCCCGATCTACGACGTCATCGTCGGCAACGCCGAGGGCCAGGTCCCGCTGCGCGGCCTGCAGAAGCACCTGATGAAGCTGCCCAACAACCTGCGCCCGAACGACATCGACAGCGTGGAGAAGCGCCTGGCCGCCCTGGCCAACCGCGGCGCCGCCCTGCCCAAGGGCCCCATGCCGCAGGGCGTGAAGATGCGCAGCGTGCAGCGCACCATCCGCCGCCGCTAGCGCATCCGCAGCTCGATCGTCCCCGTCAGGCGGTCGTGGAAGCCGCGCCCGTCGCGGTCCCAGATCGCGGCGGGGATGATCAGGCCCGCCAGCAGCGCCCTGGGCGCCGACCGCAGCGGGCCGACCACGGCGCCGCCGTCCATGCGCACCACGCGCAGCCCGAGCAGCAGCTTGCCCGGCGTGAACCCCGCCAACCCCACGCCGACGACGGTGATCACCAGCCAGACCCCGACCGCCACCAGGTTGTAGGTCCACTGCGACGACAGGTCGTCGAGGTCGCGCTCGACGAACAGCGACGTCACCAGCGCCGCCAGCACCAGGTCGATGAGGAACGCGACCAGCCGCGCGCCCGTGCCCGCCACCGAGCCCGGCCCCCGCTCCGGCAGGCCGAGCCGGTCACCGCGCCAGCGCGACTCCCCCTCGCGGGGCTCCAGGGCCGCGCCCGTCCCCGACAGCCAGGTGCCACTCCATCTGCTCACCCCACCAGCGTAGGACGGCATGCCGCAGGTGGCCGACAGTGGCATGCTCCGGTCGGATCGGGTCGTCGTTAACACCGACGAAACACCGGGGTGACTGCCGGGCAACACCGCCCCCATAGCGTCATCACGCAGAGCGGGCCTGCCCGTCAAGCAGAGCCAGGAGTAAGGAGCCAACCAGCGTGTTCAACTCTTCCGACGAGGTCCTGCGCTTCATCGCCGACGAGGATGTGAAGTTCGTCGACGTCCGGTTCTGCGACCTTCCCGGCGTCATGCAGCACTTCACCGTCCCGGCCGCCGCCTTCGACGAGGCCGCGTTCACCGAGGGCCTGGCCTTCGACGGCTCCTCCGTGCGCGGCTTCCAGTCGATCCACGAGTCGGACATGCTGCTGCTGCCCGACCCCTACACCGCGCGGGTGGACCCCTTCCGCATCGAGAAGACGCTGATCCTCAACTTCTTCGTGCACGACCCGTTCACGCTGGAGCCCTACAGCCGCGACCCGCGCAACATCGCGCGCAAGGCCGAGCTGTACATCGCCGAGTCCGGCATCGCCGACACCGCCTACTTCGGCCCCGAGGCGGAGTTCTACACCTTCGACTCGGTGCGCTTCGACTACACCGAGAACGGCTCCTTCCACGAGCTGGACTCCGTCGAGGGCTGGTGGAACACCGCGGCCGAGGAGAACGGCAACAACAAGGGCTACAAGACCCGCTTCAAGGGCGGCTACTTCCCCGTCCCGCCGGTCGACCACTTCGCCGACATGCGCGACAAGATGGTCGTGAACCTGACGAACGCGGGCTTCACCGTCGAGCGGGCCCACCACGAGGTCGGCACGGGCGGCCAGGCCGAGATCAACTACCGGTTCAACACCCTGCTGCACGCCGCCGACGACCTGCAGCTGTTCAAGTACATCATCAAGAACACGGCCTGGCAGGAGGGCAAGTCCGCCACCTTCATGCCCAAGCCCCTCTACGGCGACAACGGCTCGGGCATGCACTGCCACCAGTCGCTGTGGAAGGACGGCGTGCCGCTGTTCCACGACGAGTCCGGCTACGCGGGCCTGTCGGACACCGCCCGCCACTACATCGGCGGCCTGCTCGCCCACGCCCCCTCGCTGCTGGCCTTCACCAACCCGACGGTGAACTCCTACCACCGCCTGGTCCCCGGCTACGAGGCCCCGGTCAGCCTGGTCTACTCCCAGCGCAACCGCTCGGCCTGCGTGCGCATCCCGATCACCGGCAACAACGCCAAGGCCAAGCGCGTGGAGTTCCGCTGCCCGGACTCCTCCGGCAACCCGTACCTGGCCTTCGCCGCCATGGTCATGGCCGGTCTGGACGGTGTGAAGAACAAGATCGAGCCCCCGGCCCCGATCGATAAGGACCTCTACGAGCTGCCCCCCGAGGAGGCCAAGGAGGTCCAGCAGGTGCCCGCGTCGCTGGACCAGGTGCTCGACGCGCTCGAAGCCGACCACGACTACCTGCTCGAGGGCGGCGTCTTCACCCCCGACGTGATCGAGACCTGGGTGGCGTTCAAGCGCGAGCACGAGATCGACCCGCTGCGCCTGCGCCCGCACCCCTACGAGTTCGGCCTGTACTACGACTGCTGATCACCAGCGGGAACGGGGCGGCGACCACCGGTCGCCGCCCCGTTTCACGTACCCGAAAGAGTGGGTTTCCCGAACCGATACCGCCCGTGGGATTCCCTTGGCAGCACGGAAAGCCGTACGCTCCCGCGCACACCAGTCCGTCCGGCTCTCGGGCGGGCGCTCTTTCCCAGCGATCGTCGAGGACCCGCCATGTTCGCAACCCTAGATCCAGCGCGCCTAGACCGGCTGAAGACGGCCTACGCGGTGCGCAATCTCGATCGGGAAGCCTCGTTCACCCTCGTCCACCACGCCGACCACCAGCCGGTGCACGGCGACGTCGTGCTGGCGGAGATCACCAAGGTTGGCTACCACCAGCTGCTGGAACTGACCGACGGCCGCAAGGCCCGGCTCTACGTGGGCGACGAGGTGCTCGTCGCCTACGGCGCCCGCTACGCCCCCGACCACTTCGAGGCCGAGCTGCCCGACGACCTCGGCGCGTGCGGCCTCGTCGCCGCGGGCGGCGTGCTGGGCAAGGTCCGCAGCCGCAACGCCGCCGTCTCCGCGCCGACGACGGTGCGCCCCCTGGGCCTGCTCGGCGACGCCACCGGCCGGATCATCAACGTCGCGGACCTGGCGCTGGGCGTCCCGGTGTCCGCTTTGCGCGTTCCGCCCACCTTCGTCGTGGTCGGCACGTCGATGAACTCAGGCAAGACGACCACCGTCGCCTCGCTCGTGCACGGCCTGACGCGGGCCGGGCTGCGGGTCGGCGCGGCGAAGGTCACCGGCACGGCGGCGGGCGGGGACCCGTGGCTGTTCCGCGACTCCGGCGCCGTCATCGCCCTCGACTTCACCGACGCGGGCATGGCCACCACGTTCCGCATCCCGTTGGACCGCCTGGTCGACGGCGCGCTCCTGCTCCACGGGCACCTGATGGCCCGCGGCGTGGACGCCATCGTCCTGGAGATCGCCGACGGCCTGCTGCAGCCGGAGACCGCCCAGCTGCTCGACCGCCCGGAGATCCGCCGGATCACCAGCGGCGTCCTCTTCGCCGCCGCCGACTCCTCCGGCGCCCTCTACGGCGTCCAGCGGCTGCGCGCGGGCGGGCACCCGGTGCTGGCCGTCAGCGGCCTGCTCACCACCTCGCCGCTGGCCCAGCGCGAGGCCCAGGCGGGCCTGGACGTGCCGGTCTACGGCGCGCTCGACCTGCAGTCCCCCGCCCTGGCCGGGGAACTGCTGCGCCGGGTCACCGCCGAGGTCGTGATGGACGAGGTCGGCGAGGTCCTGGCCTAGTCCAGCTTGCCCAGGTCGAACCCGTGCGCCTCCAACGCGGCGCGCGGGTCGGCGACCAGCTTGCGCCTGCCGAGGTCCATGACCCCGATGACGCAGGCGATCTCGGCGGACACCGTCCCGTCGAGCTTGGTGATCGTGGAGTCGGCGCGGAAGGTCTTGCCCGCGCCGAACTTCACCTCGCAGGTCACGTCCACCGACTCGCCCGCGCGGATCTCCCTGCGGTAGTCGATGGTGGACGACAGCAGCACCGGCGCCGTCCCGCCCTCGATCAGGCTCGACCACTGGCAGCCCGCCGCCGCGAAGCCCTCCACCCGGGCGACCTCCGCGTACTGGTGGTACACGGCTTGGTTGACGTGCCCGAGCGCGTCGAGCTCGTAGCTGCGCACGGGGATGCGGATGCTCCAGGCCATGCCAGCACTCTAGGCCGCCCGACCCCGCGGCGAGCGCCCGCGTGAGCAGCCCCTCAATCCTCGTAGAACAGCCGCTCCACCACCCCGCGCGCCCGCCGGGTGGTGCGCAGGTAGGCGTCGACGAACGCGCCGGGGTCGCCCCCGGTGTGCCCGACGGCCGCCGCGGTCGCCGCCAGCTCCCGACCGGACCCGGGAAGCTGGTCGGTCGGCTTGCCCCGCACGAGCGTGGCCGCGTTGCGCACGTGCGTGGCCAGCAGCCACGACTCGCGCAGCGCCGCCGCGTCGGCGGGGTCGACCAGCCCCGCCTCCGCAGCCGCGCGCAGCCCGTCCAGTGTGGACGTCGTGCGCAACCCGGGGTGGGCGTGGGCGTGCCGGAGCTGGATCAGCTGGAGCGTCCACTCGACGTCGGCCAGACCGCCCCGTCCGAGCTTGGTGTGGGTGTGCGGGTCCGCACCCCGGGGCAGCCGTTCGGTGTCCACTCTGGCTTTGATTCTACGGATCTCCCGCACCTGGGCGCCATCAATTCCGTTCTGCCGGTAGCGGATCGGGTCGATCATCTGGATGAAGCGGGCCCCCAGGTCCTCATCGCCCGCGATCGGCTTGGCCCGCAGCAGCGCTTGGGCCTCCCAGATCTCCGCCCACTGCGTGTAGTACGCGCGGTAGGACTCCAGCGTCCGCACCAGCGGCCCGTTCTTGCCCTCCGGCCGCAGGTCGACGTCGACGTGCAGCGGCGGGTCGCCGCTGGGCGAGCCGAGCAGCTTGCGCAGGCTCTGCGCGACCCGGCCCGCGTAGCGCACCGCGTCCTGATCGGACACCCCGTCGGCGGGCTCGCACACGAACAGCACGTCGGCATCGGAGCCGTAGCCCAGCTCCGCCCCGCCGAGCCTGCCCATCCCGATGACGGCGATGCGCGCCAGGTGCCCGCCGTCAGCTGCCGCCTCAGCCCGATCCACGGCCGCGAGCGCGGCCTGCAGCACCGCGGCCCACACGCTCGACAACGCCGCGCACACCGCCTCGACGTCCAAGAACCCCAACAGGTCCGCGCACGCGACCCGCAGCACCTCGTGCCGCCGCAACGACCGCGCGGCGGCCACCGCGTTGCCCAGGTACCCGTGCCGCTTGACGGCGCTGCGCAGCGAGGCGGCGACGTCGGCCGGGTCCCGGTGGGTCAGCTCCCGCGGCTCGGCCAGCAGCCGCAGCACCTCCGGCGCGCGGACGATGAGGTCGGGCACCAGCTTCGACGTGCCCAGCAGCCGCGCCAGCCGCTCGGCCACGGCGCCCTCGTCGCGCAGGACCCGCAGGTACCACGGCGTCGAGGCCAGCGCCTCCGACACCTTCCGGTAGGCCAGCAGCCCGCCGTCCGGGTCGGGGGTGTCGGCGAACAGGTCGAGCAGGACGGGCAGCAGCGCGGTCTGGATCGCCGCGCGCCTCGACACCCCCGCGGTGAGGGCCTTGATGTGCTGCAAGGCGCCGTCGGGCGCGGTGTAGCCCAGCGCGGCGAGACGGGCCTGCGCCTGCCCCGCGGTCAATCGCAGCGCGTCGGTCGGCACCCGGGACACGGCAGCGAGCAGCGGTCGGTAGAACAGCTTCTCGTGCAGCCTGCGGATGTGGTTGGCCTGTTTGCGGAACTCGGCCTGCAACGCCTGCGCCGCTGACCGCCCGCCTTCCGGCCCAATCCCCATCGCGCGTGCCAGCCGCCGCAACTCGATGGTGTCGTCCTCGGCGGGGAACAGGTGCGTGCGGCGCAAACGCTGCAACTGCAACCGGTGTTCGAGCGTACGCATGAAGCGATAGGACTCGGTCAGCTCCGCAGCGTCCGTACGGCCGACATACCCACCAGCGCCCAACGCCGCCAAGGCATCGACAGTAGAGGAGATGCGCAGCGATTCATCCGCACGCCCGTGCACCAGTTGCAGGAGTTGCACAGCGAACTCGACATCGCGCAGCCCACCGCGGCCGAGCTTGAGGTCGCGCTCGATCAGCTCGGTGGGCACGTGCTGCTCCACGCGCCTGCGCATCTCCTGCACGTCGGCGACGAAGTTCTCCCGATCGGCCGCCGACCACACCATCGGGCGAACCACGCCGATGTACTCCTCGCCGAGCTCGCGGTCCCCGGCGATCGGCCGCGCCTTCAGCAGCGCCTGGAACTCCCAGGTGCGCGCCCACCGCTTGTAGTAGGAGGCGTGCCCGTCGACCGTGCGCACGAGCGCGCCCGCCTTACCCTCCGGGCGCAGCGCGGCATCGACCTCGAAGCAGGCTTCGCCCGCGACCCGCATCAACGCGCTGGCGACCCGGGTGGCGAGCGCGGTGTCCCCTTCGGCGACGAACACGATGTCGACGTCGCTGACGTAGTTCAGCTCATGCCCTCCGCACTTGCCCATCGCGATGACGGCCAGGCGCGCCTGGTCCTGCGCCCCGTCCTGCTCGCCCCAGGCGACCGCGAGCGCGGCCCGGATCGCGGCCTCCGCGAGGTCGGTCAGCTGACCGGTGATGGTGGCGTAGTCAGCCCTGGGCACGCCCGGCTCCACGACATGCCCGAGGTCGTCCCCCGCGACCTCCATCAGCAGCCCGCGGTAGGCCGAGCGCAGCGCGCGGATCGCCTCCCGACCGCGCACGCGGGCGACCGGCCCCTGCGGTCCGTCCCCCTCGGCCTCCACAGCCGCGAGGAGCGCGTGCGTGTACCCATCAACCGGGGTACGGCCGCTGTTGAGCCTGCGCCACTCCCCTGGCACCAGCGCGAGGTGATCGGCCATCGCCGTCGACGAGCCCAAGACCGCGATGAGCCTGCCGCGCAGCTGCCGGTCGTCGACCAGAGCAGCGCGCAGCTCCGGCCATCCTTCGGGGTCGGCCTCCCGCACGCGATCCAACCCCCGCAGCGCGACATCGGGCTCGGGCGCGCGGGAGAGCGCGGCCAGGATCGGCTCGTAGTCCCGCAGCGGGCCCGAGTCGTCCCAGAGACCGGCCGCGCGCAGCTCGCGCTCGGCCCGGTCCCCGGTGAGGCCGAAGCGGGCCGTGGACTGCACGGAGCGGGCGGGGTCGGCCATCGGCTAGATGATCGGCAGGGTCGGTCGGGCGGTCTCGGCCGGGGCGAGGTCGCCGCGCGCCAGCGCGATGAACCGCCCGGTGAACGGCCGCCAGCACGCCTCGATGTCCTCGTGCAGCTCGGCAAGCCGGTCCGGGCTGAGGTCGCCCGGCTTGGCGCAGGCGGCCACGTCCGGGTACTTCTCGGCCCAGCGCAGCACGGTCTCCGCCGAGGTCTCGATGTGGAACTGCAAGCCGTAGGCCACCGGACCGACCCGGAACGCCTGGTTCGGGTAGCGGGCGGCCGCGGCGAGCAGGACCGCCGCGTCAGGCAGCCGGGTGACAGCATCGCTGTGGAACTGCACCACATCGGGCATCAGCGGCAGGTCGGCGAAGAGGGGGTCCGTCCAGCCGAGGTCGCGCTTGGCGATCAGCCCGGAGCCCGCCTCCGGCCCCTTCTCCCCGACCTCGACCCGCCCGCCTGCGGCCACCGCGAGGAGCTGCGCGCCCAGACAGATCGCGAGCACCGGCACGCGCTTGGCCACGCAGGCCGCCAGCAGCGCGCGGACGTCGGCCAGCTCGGGGTCATTGGCGCTGCGGCCACCGCCCAGGCAGACGACGGCCTGGTAGTCGCCGAGGTCGATCGGGTCGCGGCCGTGGTGGACGACGTGCGGCTCGGCGCCCGCGTCGATCAGCCACTCGGCGAGCGTGCCGGGCGGGTCATCGTCGTCGAGCTGCAGGACCAGGGTGCGTACGGTCACACGTCGAGGGTATTAGCGACCGGGAGCCGGTGTTCGACGGCCTCCAGGACGGGCCGGTAGCCGATGCGCCGGTAGATGGCGTTGGAGACCGGGTTGGCCACGTCGGTGAACAGCAGCGCCTCCCGGACGCCCATGTCCAAGGCCGCCTGGGTCAGGGCCGCGGTGATCGCGCTGCCGTATCCGTGGCCGCGATGGTCCCGCGCGGTGTAGACGGGCCCGATGCGCGACATGCCGTGCAGCGGCGGGCTGACCGCGGCCATCGCCACGTCCTCCCCCGCCGGGTCGCGCCAGATCCCGAACCGCCTTACGCCGGTGGCGAACGAGTAGCGCACCACCTCCTCGCCTCCGCGCCCGACACCACCAACACTGGAGTCGTCGGAGAACTCGTCCATCCAGACACCGAGGCGGGGGATGTCGTCCTCGACCGCCCAGCGGAACTCGCCGGGCACCTCCGGGCGAACGAAGTCCACCAACCGGTGCAGGCGCAGGGCGATGGTCTTGTCGGGCACTTCGCCGGTGGCGTCCGTCCACAGTGTCATCAGCGGGTCGGCGACCTCCCGCGGCCCGGCGAACCCGCCTGGCTCCATGCCGTTGCGCACGAGGAAGTCGATGAGGGCGGTATGGGTGGCCGCGGGCATCCCGGAGACGATCAGCGGCCAGGGCGGCGTGCGGAAAGCGACCCCGACTGGAGTGCCGTCATCGAAGACGGTGATCATCCTGACATCGGGCTGGTCGTCCTTGAGCACGCCGGTGAGCACGGTCAACGCCATGGTGTGGCGGACCGGGTCGGCCTGGAACAACGGCAGCGCATGCGCGGCGAACTCGCTGACCTCCGAGTGCAGGATCACGTCCATACCGCATGGTCCGCCGTGCGGCGGCGAGCGCGCAAACGAATAAAGGCGGGGTGTTCTCGCAGTGGCCCGATCACTCGGGTTCCTGCGAGAACACCCCGCCTTGTAAAGAAGTCCGGCGGTGTCCTACTCTCCCACACCCTCACGAGTGCAGTACCATCGGCGCTGATGGGCTTAGCTTCCGGGTTCGGAATGGGACCGGG
>NZ_JBSGHB010000025.1:0-83759 GCF_053604195.1 Actinokineospora sp. NPDC004072
AAGGCGGGCGGAGCCCGTTCACGCCCTCGCGAGTTTAGCGGCGTTTCGCTCCCCGCGAATGCGAGTCCACCCCATCGGACAGGCTTGGTGGGGCGCGTTGCGGTTGGGCGGGTGGGCGCGTTGCGGTTGGGTGGTGGGTGGGTGGGTTGCTTAGGGGGTGTGGGTTGCTGTTGCTGTTGCTGTTGCTCGGTGGAGCAGGGTGGCGAAGGTGACTGCGATGGCGGACCAGAGGACTGTGCTGGTGCCTAGGGAGGCTATGCGGAAGTCCCAGAGGAGGTCTGCGGGGAAGGTTGGGGGGATCTCGTTGTAGGTGGGGAGGAGTTTGGCGATCGTGGTGATCAGGGCTGCGTAGGTGGTTGCGGCTAGGAGGGTGGTGGGCCAGGAGTTGCGTTTGGCCGCGAAGGTTGTTGCGAGGATCGCCGCGATCGTGGATATGGCGATCATGGTGAAGTACAGGGTGGTTCGTTCCTCGATGGTGGAGCCCTGGCCCACCGCTGGGGGGTTGGGTGGGTAGGTGAGGAACGGGACCAGGGTGACGGTGAGGAAGCCGAGGGCGGCCAGGGAGAGGGCGGTTGCCCTGGGGGTGAGGGTGCCTAGGCGGCCGTGGGTGAAGGCGTAGGTGATGGCGAACAGGCCGCCTAGGGCTAGGCCGAAGGCGATGGTGCCGATGGCCAGGCCCGCGGTGGCTTGGAAGGGGCGGGAGACCGGCTCCTCGCCGTGGGAGTGGGTTTGGCCGTTGGAATTGGGCTCGCCGTGGGTGTGGGGGGTGGGTTCCTCCAGGGCGATGGCCTGTTCCACCGGGGGTTCGCCGAAGGCGGTGGCGAAGGCGAAGGCGAGGATGCCGCCGACCAGGCCTGCCAGCAGGCCCCAGACGAGCAGCGAGCGGACGGTCAGGGGGCGCGGCCGGGTCAGTGGCACGGGAAGCCCAGCAGGTGCCGCGCGTCGTGGACCAGCTCGTGGACGGTGGTTCCGTCGAAGAGGGCGATCGCGCCCTGCTCGGTGCTGACGAAGTACATCACCAGCAGCGACAGGACGCCGACGAACACGGCGTAGGGCAGGATTTCGCGGATCGGGATGCGCAGCGGCGATGGGGTGGCGACGGCGTGCGTCATGAGGACCTCCGTCCGGGCAGCCCGCGGCCCGGTGTCAGGGGGAAGATGGCAGGGGGTCTGACTGGGGCCCGCGAGCGGACCAACACAGTGGCGCGGCCGTGCCGGAATCGCACCGGCTTCCTCGTACCATCAGGGTCGATCTAGAAACGTATGGGAGCGGTGGTCGTGGTGTCAACGCGGCAGTTCCCCACGGCGACGCTCGTTCTCATCGCCCACCTGCCGACCGCGGCGACGCGGGTCGCGGCCTTCCCCGATGACGAGCCGGTCGAGCGGCCGGTGGCGGTGGCCGCGCCGCGGGTCGATCTGGCGGTGCGGGGGCCGGAGGTGCGGTGCGCCGACACCGCGCGCTGCCTGGGATTGGCGGCCGAACCCGTGGCCGCACTCCGGGATCTGGACGCCGGGGCGTGGCGGGGGCGGGAGCTGGCGCAGGTCGACGCGGCGGAGGTGGGGCGGTGGGTGGCCGATCCCGCGGTGCGGGCGCCCGGTGGGGAGTCGGTGGCCGATGTCGTCGCGCGGGTCGCCACCTGGTTGGCCCAGCCGCCTCTCGCGCGGCGGGTGGCGGCCATAACCCATCCGGCGGTGATGCGCGCGGCACTCCTGCACACGATCTCCGCAACCGATCGCTCATTCTGGCGAATCGATGTCTCCCCCGGGGCGCAGATCGTTCTACGCGGGGGTCCTGGGCGGTGGACTGCGCTTTTCCGTTGATTTCGGGCACGAATTGAAACCGTGCGGGCAGAGCGCGCGCACATCCTGGGGGTAGAGGCGGAAGACCTCGACCGGGGCAGGCGGATTCCCCGTCCGGGCGAACGATCGGCACGCGCAGTCACCCTCGTCTGACGCACGGTGGCCGCGGTCGGGCGATCACACCACCGCCGCGCAACCGGGAAATCGTCAACCATGCGGAGTGACGAATTCGTCCGATTGGGGACGGAAATGGCTCGGGGGTGTATCAATCGTGGCATTGCGAACGATCCCATCAACAGGTGCACCCCGGCAGGCGGGCGCGATGGTCGAGTGGAGGCCGAGCTGGACACCGACGTGCGTGACGCGAGCGGGCCGGGGGCGGTCGCCGTCCGGGCCCGCCGAGCGAGCGATCCCCTGCTGTCCGCGGTGCTGGCCATCGGGCGCGAGCTGTCCGCGGGCACCGTCCTCGACCAGGCCGTCACCGCGGCGCTGGAGCTGACCCACGCCACCCGCGCCGAGCTGACCGTGCTCGGGCGCGACGGCGAGGTCGCCGACCGGGCCGCCGCGGGCCCCGCCCTGCCCGGGCTCGCGGGGCTCACCGAGCCGATCACCCTCGCGGGGACCGCGGTGGGCGCGCTGCGCGTGGTGCGCACGGCCGAGGAGCCCGCCTTCACCGACGCCGACGCTGACACGCTGGCCGTGCTGGCCGAGGCCGTCGGGGCGGCGCTGGCCAACGCCCACCGCTACGAGCGCGGGCACCGCCGCGAGGAGTGGCTGCGCGCCACCAACGAGGTCACCGCGGTGCTGCGCACCGGCCCGCCCGCCGCGGAGGGGTTCGGCCTGCTGGCCCGCCGGGCCCGGGAGATCCCGGGCGCGGTGCTGGCCATCGTCATGGTCCCCGACGGCCCCGAGACGCTGGTCATGCACACCGTCGACGGGATACTGGCCGAGGAGCTGACCGGCGCGCGGCTGGGCATGACCGACAGCATCTCCGGCGACGTCTACAGCACCGGCCGCCCGCGCGCCTTCGAGGCCGTCGCCGAGGCGACGCTGCGCCGGTCGGCGCGCACCTTCCGCACGCTGGGCGCGGGCATCGGCGTGCTCGGCCCCGCGGCCTTCATCCCGCTGGGGCAGCAGCCCATCGGCGTGCTCATCGTCGCCAAGGGGCACGGCGCCGCCCCCTTCGACGCCGACGACATCGCCATGATCGCCAGCTACGCCGGGCACGCCGCGCTGGCCGTGGAGTTCGCCGAGGCCCAGCAGGACCGCCAGCGGCTGGCGCTCTACGAGGAGCGCGACCGCATCGCGCGCGACCTGCACGACCTGGTCATCCAGCGGCTGTTCGCGATCGGCCTCGGCCTGCAGGGCCTGGGCCGCACCGGGCCGGGCGCGCCGGTCGCGGACGCGCTGGCCGGGTTCGTCGGCGAGATCGACACCACCATCCGCGACATCCGGCGCAGCATCTTCTCCCTGCAGCAGCCCGCCAACGGCCCCTACAGCCTGCGCGGGGAGATCCTGCGGGCGATCTCCGAGGCCACCGTCACCCTCGGCTTCGAGCCCAGCGTCAGCCTGGACGGCCCGCTGGACTCGGTGGTGCCGCCGGAGATCCAGCTCGACCTCATCGCAACCCTGCGCGAGACCCTGTCCAATGTGGTGCGCCACGCGCTGGCCAGCCAGGTGGTGGTCAGCGTCGTCGTCGACCGCACCGCGACCCGGCTGGTGCTGGGCGTGCGCGACGACGGCGCGGGCCTGCCCGCCGAGGTCGGGCACCGCGGCGGGCTGACCAACATCGCCCGGCGGGCCGACCGCTGGGGCGGGCGCTGCCTGGTCGACAGCCCGGGCGGGCGCGGCACACGCATCGACTGGCAGGTCCCCTTGCGCGGACGGGAGAACTGATGGCGATCTCGGTGTTCGTGCTCGACGACCACGAGGTGGTCCGGCGCGGCCTGCGGCAGCTGCTGGAGGCCGAGCCCGACATCGACGTCGTCGGGGAGGCGGCCACGGCGGCCCAGGCGCTGGCCAGGGTGCCCGCGCTACGGCCTGCGGTGGCCATCCTGGACGTGCGGCTGCCCGACGGCGAGGGCGTCTCGGTGTGCCGGGACCTGCGCTCGGCGGTCAGCCCGCCGCCCGCCTGCCTGATGCTGACCTCGTTCTCCGACGACGAGGCCCTGTTCGGGGCGATCATGGCGGGCGCGGCGGGGTACATGCTCAAGCAGGTCAGCGGTAACGACTTGGTATCGGCGGTGCGGACGCTGGCGGGCGGGGGCTCGCTGCTGGACGCGGGCGTCACCGCGACCGTCCTGGACCGGCTGCGCGCAGGTCGGGTCGAGGACCCGAGGTACGCCACGCTGAGCCCGCAGGAGCGCAAGATCCTCGACCTCATCGCCGAGGGCATGACCAACCGGCAGATCGCCATGCAGCTCTACCTGGCCGAGAAGACGGTCAAGAACTACGTGTCCACGCTGCTGCACAAGCTGGGCTTCGACCGGCGCACCGAGGCCGCGGTCTACGCGACGCGGCTGCGCTCGGGCAGGCGCGTGCCCTGAGGCGGCGTGTCGGCTGCGGGGTGCGCGCACCGGAGGTACCGTCGGTGGCCAGTGGAAAGGGGGCGCCGTGGCACCGTGCACTTTGGTCCCCCTCCCCGCGCTGGCGCGCGCGGAACCGCTGGTGTGCCTGGTGGCCACCGACGCGGCCGCCGCGGTCCGGCTGTCCCCCCTGGCGCTGCGCCTGCGCGCGCACGGTCGCGTGCGCGTGCTGCTGACCGCCTGCGGCCCGGCCGCGGCCGACACCGTCTCCGCCCTCGGCGCCGCGCCCGATGCGGTGGTGCCGCTGGCGGAGCAGAACCTGCACAGCGCGCCCGCGCTCATGTCCGCTGTGGACCGTGTGCTCGCCGACAGCGACGCGGACGCGGTGGTGGTGGCCGGGGACTCGGCCGTCGCGTTCGGAGCGGCGCTGGCGGCGTTCTGGCGGCGCATCCCCGTGGTCCACCTCGACGCCGGGGTGCGCTCGCACGACCTCACCGCGCCCTTCCCCGAGGAGGGCCACCGCAGGCTCATCGCCCAGGTCGCCTCCCTGCACCTGACCTCGACGCCGGAGGCGAGCGCGAACCTGGCCGCCGAGGCCCATGCCGGGCGGACGGTCGTGACCGTCGGCAGCACCGCGGTCGACGCCGCCCGGCTCGCGCTGGCCCGCCGCAGCCGCTCGTCGTTCGCCGACCTCGAAGACGCCGCGCGCCGCGGGGACTGCCGGGTCGCCCTGGTCGCCCTCGATCCGCTGCGCCACGGCGAGCGCGGCCTGTCCCGGGTGCTGCCCGCGGTGTCGGACCTGGTCCTGGCCACCCCCGACCTGGAGGTGGTGCTGCCCGCGCCGCGCGACAGCGCGCTGCGGACGCTGGCCGAGGCCGCGCTCGGCCGCCTGGTCCGGATCGTGGTGACCGACGCGCTGCCCCCGCCGGACCTCGTCGGCCTGCTCTCGGTCGCCTCGGCCGCGGTCTGCGACCCGGGGCCGCTGGTGGAGCAGGCCGCCGCGCTCGGCGTGCCGACGCTGCTGCTCAGCGGCGCCCGCGGGAGCTGGACCGAGCCCGAGCACCACGGCGAGCCGTGGACCGCGGGGCTGGACCGGGCGGTCATCGCCCGCATCGCCGAGAAGCTGGTGCTGACCGGCGCGCGCACCCCGGCCACGCTCGGCGACGGGCACGCCGCCGAGCGCTGCGAGCAGGCGGTGGAGTGGCTGCTGGGCATGGCCGAGCGGCCGCGGGAGTTCGCGGGCTGAGGGGCTATCGGCGGACCCGTCGAGTTCGTATGCTGACGCGAACTTCCTTCATGTCTGGGGGTCGCGGTGGGTGTGCGCACGGTCGGGGCCGGGGTGTCCGCGCGGTGGACGGCCGCGCTCGTCCTGACCACGACCGCGACCTTCGTCGGCTGGTACGGGCCGCTGCAGATCCTGCTGGCCAAGCAGGCCGACCTCATCGACCCGTTCGGCAAGGAGGCGCTGCTGGCCACCGTCGCGGCGCTGGGCGCGATCTGCTCGATGGTCGCCAACCCGCTGTGGGGCGCGCTGTCGGACCGCACGACCGGCCGGTGGGGCAGGCGGGCGCCGTGGGTGCTCGGCGGCTCGGTGGCCGGGGCGGCCGGGCTGGTCGTGCTGTCGCTGGCGACCTCGGCGGCGGGCATGGTCCTGGGCTGGTGCCTGGTGCAGGTCGCGCTGAACGCCCCGCTGGCCGCGCTGAGCGCCGCGATCCCCGACCAGGTGCCGCAGGAGCGGCGCGGGGTGGTCGGCGGCTGGTTCGGCCTGGCCCAGACCGTCGGCATCATGGCCGGGACGGGGCTGGCCGTGGCGGGCGGGACCATCGCGGGCGGGTACCTGGTCTGCGCGGCCGTCGTGGTGGTCGGCGCGCTGCCGTTCACCCTGGTCAGGGACGCGCCCGCGGTCGAGCGCCCGCGCGGGCCGCTGCTGCGCGGCTTCATGATCAACCCGCGGCGGCACCCGGACTTCGGGTGGGCCTGGCTGACCCGGTTCCTGATGAACCTGGGCAACGCCATCGCCCTGCTCTACCTGCTGTACTTCCTGGACGACGCCGTGGGCATCGAGGACCCCGAGGGCGGCGTGCTGGTGCTGACCGTGCTCTACGCCCTGGCGCTGCTGGCCACGGTGGTCGTCGCCGGGCTGTGGTCGGACCGGGCGGGGTCGCGGCGGGTGTTCGTGGCGGGCTCGGGCGCGGTGATGGCCGCGGCCTCGGTGCTGCTGGCCGCCTGGCCGACCTGGCCGGGCGCGGTGACCGCCGCCCTGGTGCTCGGCGTCGGGTTCGGCGCCTACACCGCGGTCGACTTCGCGCTGGTCACCCAGGTGCTGCCCGCCGCGGCCGACCGGGGCAAGGACCTCGGCCTGGTCAACATCGCCAACACGCTGCCGCAGGTGCTCGCCCCGGTGATCGCCGCGCCGATCGTGCGCACCTACGGTGGGTACCCGGTGCTGTACGCGGTCGCCGCGCTCGTCGGGCTGCTCGGCGCCGTGCTCGTGTTCCGCATCCGTTCGGTCCGATGAGGAGTGGTGGCATGTTTCCCGAAGGCTTCCTGTGGGGCGCGGCGTCGGCCGCCTACCAGGTCGAGGGCGCGGTGGCCGAGGACGGGCGCGCGCCGTCGGTGTGGGACGCCTTCACCGCCCGGCCGGGCGCGGTCCGCAACGGCGAGACCGGCGCGGTGGCCTGCGACCACTACCACCGCTACCGCGAGGACGTCGCCCTGCTGCGCGACCTGGGCGTCGACGCCTACCGGTTCTCCGTGTCGTGGCCGCGGGTGCTCCCCCACGGCGAGGTGAACCCCGCGGGTCTGGACTTCTACGACCGGCTGGTGGACGAGCTGGTGGCCGCGGGCATCGCGCCCGCGGTGACGCTGTTCCACTGGGACCTGCCCCAGGAGCTGGAGGACGCGGGCGGCTGGCGCAGCCGCGACACCGCCTTCCGCCTCGCCGAGTACGCCGCCGTCGTGGCCGAGCGGCTCGGCGACCGGGTGCGCCTGTGGATGCCGCTCAACGAGCCGGTCGTGGTGACGATGTTCGGCTACGCCCTGGGCAGCCACGCCCCCGGCCACAGCCTGGGCCTGGCGGCGCTGCCCACGGTCCACCACCAGCTGCTCGGCCACGGCCTGGCCGTGCAGGCGCTGCGCGCGGCGGGCTGCACGGGCATCGGCATCGCCAACAACCACGGCCCGGTGTGGCCCGCCTCCGACGACCCGGCCGACGTCGACGCCGCCGACACCTACCGCACGCTGGTGAACTGGCTGTTCGCCGACCCGGTCCTGCGCGGGGCGTACCCGGCGCCCGAGCTGGCCGCGGCCATGCCCGGCCCGGTCGCCGCGGACCTGAAGACCATCGCCGAGCCGCTGGACTTCTACGGGATCAACTACTACCAGCCGTCGCTGGTCGGCGCGCCCAGCGGCGAGCCGGTCGCGGTGGAGGGCGCGCTGCTGCCCCCGGGCCTGCCGTTCGAGCCCCGTCCCATCGACGCCCCCAAGACCGACTTCGGCTGGCCGATCGTCCCGTCCGGCCTGCGCGAGACGGTGACTATGTTCGCCGAGCGCTACGGCGCGGACCTGCCGCCGATCTACATCACCGAGAGCGGCTGCTCGGTGCACGACCCGGACCCGGTGGACGGGCGGGTGCCCGACCAGGCCCGGATCGACTACCACGCCGCGCACCTGGCCGAGCTGTCCGCGGCGATCGAGGCCGGAGTGGACGTGCGCGGCTACTTCGTCTGGTCGGCGACGGACAACTTCGAGTGGGCTGCGGGCTACACCGAGCGGTTCGGCCTGGTGCACGTCGACTACGAGACCCAGCAGCGCACGCCCAAGGACTCCTACCACTGGTACCGCGACCACATCCGCCGCCACCGCGGGGCGTGACCGGTCAGCGGGCGGCCAGCACCTGCGCGTCCGCGGGCACCCGCACCGGCAGCCGGACGACCTGGGCGGCGTAGGTCAGGCCCGCGCCGAAGCCGACCAGCAGGGCCAGCCCGCCCGGTGCGGCCGCGCCGTCGGCCAGCAGGCGGTCGATGGCCATCGGGATGCTGGCCGCGGAGGTGTTGCCCGCGTCCACCACGTCGGTGGCCACGGCCGCGCCCGGCGCGCCGATCTTGGCCGCCAGCGCGGTGATGATCCGCAGGTTGGCCTGGTGCGGCACGATCGCGGCCAGGTCGGCGGGCCGCACGCCCGCGCGCTCGCACGCCTGCAGGGCGATCGGGTGGATCTCGGTGGTGGCCCAGCGGAAGACCGACTGGCCCGCCATGTGCATCAGGCCGCCCGCGGGGATGTGGATGAGGTCGGCTGCCGAGCCGTCGCTGCCCCACACCACCGGGCCGATGCCCGGCTCGTCGGCCGCGGTCACCACCGCCGCGCCCGCACCGTCGCCGAAGATGATGCTGGTCCCCAGGTCGGCCGGGTCCACCCAGGCGGTCATCCGCTCGGTGCCCACGACCAGCACGGTGCCTGCCGAGCCCGCCCGGATCGAGTCCGCGGCTACGCCGAGGGCGTAGCAGAACCCGGCGCAGGCGGCGTTGAGGTCGAACCCGGCCGCGTGCCCGGCCCCCACCGCGGCGGCGACCCCGGCGGCCAGGCCGGGGATCGGCGCCTCGGCGCTGCACGTCGCCACGATCACGAGGTCGACGTCAGCCGGGCTCAGTCCACTGTGGTCCAACGCCCGGCGGCCTGCGGCGGCGGCCATGGCCGCCGCCGACTCCGATTCGCCCGCCACGCGGCGGGACACGATGCCGGTGCGCTCGCGCACCCACTCCCCGGTCCGGCCGAAGCGGCTGGCGATGCCCGCGCTGTCCACGGCGCGATCGGGCCGGTACGACCCGACCCCGACCAGTTGCGCTCCTGCGGCGCCCGTGGTCCGGCGCAATGCGATGACTGCCACCCGTGCAAGGTTGGACAACTACCACCCGGTAGCGCGCAGCTTGTGACTAGGTTCTCATCGAATGCCTACGCACTGGTGAGTAGGTTTCGCCGCCGGCCCATCATGTCGCGTGTGACCTATCGCGACCCAGACCACGAACGCGCCACCCGCATGGCCGTCGCCGCCAACGCCGCGGGCGACCGGCACTGGTTCGAGCGGCTGTACGAGGAGGCCGACGGCGGCGGCCCCGCGGTGCCGTGGCACCGCACCGAGCCCAACCCGCGGTTGCGGGAGTGGTCGGGCGGGCGGGCGCTGGTGGTCGGCTGCGGCTACGGCCACGACGCCGCGCACCTGGCCGCGCGCGGCTACCGCGTCACCGCCTTCGACCTGTCCCCCACCGCCATCGCCACCGCCCGCGAGACCTACCCGGAGATCGACTTCCACGCCGCAGACGTGCTGGACCCGCGCGCGGAGTGGACGGGCGCGTTCGACGTGGTCTTCGAGGCCTACACCATCCAGGTCCTGCGCGGGGCCGACCGCGAGCGGGCCATCGCCGCGATCGCGGGCTTCGTCGCCCCGGGCGGACGACTGCTGGTCGTCGGCTTCCGCGCCCGCCCAGACGACGAACCCGACCGCATCGCCCTGGCCCTGACCGCCGCGGAACTGGCCGCCTTCACCACCCACGGCCTCACCCTGCTCTCCCTAACCGAAGAACCCCCACGCGACGACGCCCCACCACCACGCTGGCACTACATCGCCGAGTACCGCCGCCCCTGACCGGCCAGGGCGTTCCCCGGCGATCTGGATGTTGTCCACAATGGCCGAGACCACCACTATGCGGACGATGCGGGACGGCTCAAACCGCGGGGGTGACCTCGACCTCCGTCGTCAGGACCCGGTCGTGGCCGACGGGGCGGGTGGGGCCCGTGAGGTGGAGTGTGGCGGTCAGGCGGAGGTCGGTGCTGGAGGCGCCTACGTGCACGCCCAGCTCCCCCGGCTCGACGATCAGCCCGCCGCCCACGCCCGCGAATGCGGTTCGGTCGGCGTGCACGTGCATGGTGACGCGCTTCGCCTCGCCCGGGGCGAGTGGGACGCGGGTGAAGCCCGTCAGCCAGCGGACCGGGCGGGCGACCGAGGCGACCGGGTCGCTGAGGTAGAGCTGGGCGACCTCCGTGCCCGCGCGCTCCCCGGTGTTGCGCACCGTCCACGAGACGGTGAACGCACCGTCGGTGGGCACCTCGGTCGCGTCGACGGCCAGGTCGGCGTACTCGAAGGTCGTGTAGGACAGGCCGTGGCCGAAGGCGTAGGCCGGGGTGGTGTCGGCGGCGGTGATGCCGCTGGGCGCGTCGAGCCGGGTGTGCAGGTAGCCGTGGGGCTGGCCGCCGGGGTGCCGCGGCACCTGGATGGGCAGCCGCCCGGACGGGTTGATCCGCCCCGACAGCACGCCCGCGACCGCGGCCCCGCCCGCCTCGCCCGGGAAGAACGCCTGGACGACGGCCGCCCGCCCGGCCACGTCCAGCGCGTAGGGCCTGCCGGAGAGCACGACCAGCACCACCGGGGTGCCGGTGGCCAGCACCTGCTCCAGCAGCTCGCCCTGGCAGCCGGGCAGCGCCAGGTCGGCGGCGTCGCAGCCCTCGCCGGAGGTGCCCCGGCCGAACAGGCCGGACACATCGCCCAGCACGGCGACGCACACCTCCGCCGACGCCGCCAGCTCGACCGCGGCGGGGATGCCCGAGCGGTCGTCGCCGTCGACGGCGCAGCCGGGCTCGTGACGCACCTGGGCCGCGGGGAACTCCGCGCGCAGGGCCGCCAGCACCGTCGGCGCGTCCACCCCCAGCGGGACGTCCGGGTGCTGGGTGCCGACGTGGTTGGGGAAGGCGTAGCAGCCGAACAGCGAGAGCACCTCGTCGGCGCACGGTCCGACCACGGCGAGGCTGGCGGGCGCGGCCAGCGGCAGCGTGCCGTTGCCGTCGAGCAGCACGACGGACTTCTCGGCCAGCTCGCGGGCCACCGCGGCCAGCGCGGGCGGGGCCAGGTCCACGGCGTCGGCCGACGCGGGCTCCCAGTCCGCGTCGAGCAGGCCCAGCTCGCACTTCTGCCGCAGCACCCGGGTCAGCGCCCGGTCGACCAGCTCCTCGGCGACCGCGCCGGAGCGCACCAGCTCGGCCAGCGGCTCGCCGTAGCAGCGCACGCTGGGCAGCTCGACGTCGATCCCCGCGGCCAGCGCCAGCCCGGCCGCCGCGCCCGGCGAGTCGGCCACCCCGTGCATGGTCTCCAGGAACGACACCGCGAAGTAGTCGGCGACGACCACCCCGGTGAAGCCCCACTCCTCGCGCAGCAGCGCGGTCAGCAAGCCCGGGTCGGCGGCGGGCGGCACCCCGTCCACGGCCGCGTAGGAGTTCATCACCGACCGGGCCCCGCCCAGCCGCAGCGCCATCTCGAACGGCGGCAGCAGCACGTCGCGGAACTCGCGCGCGCCCACCGAGACCGGCGCGTGGTTGCGCCCGCCGCGCGAGGCCGAGTACCCGGCGAAGTGCTTGAGCGTGGCGACGATCCCGGCCGACTCCAGCCCGCGGGTGTAGGCCGCGCCGATCGAGCCGACCAGGTAGGGGTCCTCGCCGATGGTCTCCTCGGTGCGCCCCCACCGCGGGTCGCGGGCGACGTCGAGCACCGGGGCCAGGCCCTGGTGCACGCCGACCTCGCGCATGGTCGCGCCGATGAGCGCGGCCATCCGCTCGACGGCCGCCGGGTCGAAGGCCGCGCCCCAGGCCAGCGGGACCGGGCAGACCGTGGCCTGCCACGCGGTGAAGCCCGCCAGGCACTCCTCGTGGGCCATCGCCGGGATGCCGTGGCGGGAGTTGGCCACCAGCCGCCGCTGCGTCTCGGCGAGCACCTTGGCCCCGACCGCGGGCTCGACCGGGCGGGTGCCGAAGACCCGGGTGAGCTGGCCGAGGCCGGGCCGGGTCAGCACGTCCCACGGCGGCAGCGGCTCGGCGAACTCGTGCTGGGCGGGGGCGACCTCCTGGTCGGTGTCGGACACGCCGACCCACACCCCCACGAGTTGGGCCAGCTTCTCCTCCAGCGTCAGCTCGGCGACGAGCAGCGCGACGCGCTCGTCGACCGGACGGGCCGGGTCGGCCCACGCGGCGCCGCTGGTGCGGGCGGGGATGGTCACAGCACTCCTCGGGCAGGGCGGATGCAGGCGCGGTCGGGTGGACCGCGCCTTGCATCCGCGTCGATCGGTCGTTCTAGGCGGGCTGGGGCGGCGCGGTGGTGGCGCGCACGATGAGCGGCGTGGCCAGCTCCAGGCGGTGGCTGCGCGGCGGGGTGCCCGCGATCAGGTCGGCGAGCATGCGCCCGGCCAGCCTGCCCATCTCGGCCAGCGGCTGGCGCACGGTGGTCAGCGGCGGCGCCGACCAGCGGGCCACCGGCAGGTCGTCGAAGCCGACCACGCTCAGCGCGCCGGGCACGTCGAGGCCGAGGCCGCGCGCGGCCTCGATCACCCCCATCGCCTGCTCGTCGTTCCCGGCGAAGATCGCCGTGGGCGGCGCGGGCAGGGCCAGCAGCTCCAGGGCGTGCCGGTAGCCGCTCTCGTGGTGGAAGTCGCCGTGGCGCACCAGGTCGGGGTCCACGGCGATGCCCGCGCGCTCCAGCGCGGTGCGGTAGCCGTCGATGCGCGCCTTGCTGCACAGGAAGCCGAACGGGCCGCCGATGACGGCCACGCGCCGGTGGCCCAGCTCCAGCAGGTGCTCGGTCGCGGCCAGCCCGCCCGCCCAGTTCGTCGCGCCGACGCTGGGCACGTCCGGGCTGGGCAGGTCGGCGGGGTCGACGACCACCAGCGGCACCCGGGCGCGTTCGAGCAGCCGCAGGTCGGCCTTGGTCAGCTCGGAGGTGACCAGCAGCGCGCCCGCGCGCCGGGAGCGGACCAGCTTGGCCGCCCAGTCGCGGTTGCTGGACATCGCCGAGACCACCGGCTCCACACCGGACTCGACCACGCCGCGGATTATCTCCACCGCCCACGGGCTGTCCAGCGCGGTGAACACCAGGTCGACCACGATCGTGTCGGTGGCGGCCCGCCGCGCGCCGACCGGGACGTAGGCGTGCTCCTCCAGCAGCCTGCGCACCCGGGCGCGCGTCTCGGCGGCCACGTCGTCCTTGCCGTTGAGCACCTTCGACACCGTGGGCAGGGACACCCCGGCGGCCTGCGCGATGGTGGCCAGCGTGGGCCGTCGCGAGCGCGGTCCGGTCATCGCTGCGCCTCCCCGAAAACGTCCATCGCTCCTCCTCGCGGATCTGGAAGGGGAGTTTTCTCGAAACCTCTCCGAAACACAAGGGCCAAGAGTTTCGGCTGCCGCAACCGCCAGGAACCTGCGAAATTAGCCCTGAGCAGGGGATACCCGAAACTGTTGCGAGACCATGTGAGTCTTGACACGCTATTTCGACGGTCATAGGTTCCCAGCCGAGTCGGGGTTGTATCGAAATACTTTCGGAAGGTGGGCGGTGCGATGAGGCGCCGAATTGGGACACGGCTCAGGGCCGTCGGCGCGGTGGTCGCCGCAGCCGCGCTCGCGGCGTGCGGCACGGCCGGTCCGGGCGCGGGTGGGGGCGGGGCCCAGGAGCCGGTGGTCGTCTGGGCGCTGCAGGACGAGGCGCTCAACAAGATCGAGCAGGACTCGATCACCCGCTTCGGCGCCGACCGCGCCAAGCTGGAGACCTTCGCCAACGACCCGTACAAGCAGAAGCTGCGGGTGGCCCTGGGCTCCCCCCAGGCCCCGGACGTGTTCTTCAACTGGGGCGGCGGCAACCTCAAGGAGTACGTCGACGCGGGCAAGGTGGCCGACCTGACCGGGCTGCTCGACGGCAACCCGGAGCTGAAGGCGGCGTTCCTGCCCAGCGTGCTGGACGGGGCGAAGATCAACGGCAAGCACTACGGCATCCCGATGCGGGGCATGCAGCCGGTGGTGCTCTTCTACAACAAGAAGCTGTTCGCCGAGGCGGGCGCGCAGCCGCCGAAGACCTGGGACGACCTGCTGTCCCTGGTCGACACCTTCAAGGCCAAGGGCGTCACCCCCATCGCGCTGGCCGGGTCGCAGGCGTGGACCGAGCTGATGTGGGCCGAGTACGTGCTCGACCGCATCGCCGGGCCCGAGGTGTTCCAGAACATCCGCGACAACGGCCCGCAGGGCTGGAAGGACCCCAAGGTCGTCGAGGCGATGACCGTCCTCAAGGGCCTGATCGACAAGGGCGCCTTCGGCGACAACTTCGCCTCGGTCGGCTACGACATCGGCGGCGCGTCCACCCTGCTGGCCCAGGGCCGCGCGGCCATGCACCTGATGGGCTCCTGGGAGTACACCAACCAGCTGAGCCAGAGCCCGGACTTCGTCAAGGCCGGTGACCTCGGCTGGGTGGCGTTCCCGTCGATCGCGGGCGGCAAGGGCGACCCGGGCAACGTCGTGGGCAACGCGACCAACTACTACTCGCTGACCGAGGGCTCGGCGCAGCTCGACGCCGCCAAGGAGTTCGTCTCCACCCAGCTGACCACGCCGGAGTACGTCAAGGCGCTCATCGACGCAGGCGACGTCCCCGCGGTGGCGGGCATCGAGGAGCAGCTGAAGTCCGCGCCGAACGCCGACTACACCACGTGGGTCTACGAGCTGGCCAAGGACGCGCCGGTCTTCCAGCTGTCCTGGGACCAGGACCTGCCCGCCGACCAGGCGGAGTTCATGCTGACCCAGCTGCAGGAGTTCTTCCTGGGCAAGCTGACCCCGCAGGCGTTCGCCGACTCGCTGGCGAACCGCGCCTGACCGATCACCACCTCCGCGCAAAGAGGCGACACAGATGACCACCGCCCGCCCGTCCCCGGCCTACGCGCTCCCTGCGTTCGCGTTCTTCGGGATCTTCGCCGCCCTGCCGATGGCCCTGGTCGTGTACCTGAGCCTGACGGCGTGGGACGGCCTGGGCACGCCCGAGTTCCTGGGCCTGGACAACTGGTCCCGGCTGCTCACCGACGCCGCCGCCCGGGACTCGCTGGGGCGCACGGCGGTGTTCATCGTGCTCACCTGGGCCGTCCAGACCCCCGTCGCGCTGCTGATGGGGGCCTGGTCGGCGGGCAAGCAGCGCAACCGGGCCGTCCTCAGCGCCCTGTTCTTCATCCCGCTGCTGCTGTCCACCGCCGCGATCGCCCTGCTGTGGCAGGTCCTGCTCGACCCGAACTTCGGCCTGCCGCAGTCGGTCACCGCCCTGCAGTCGATCGGCTTCCTCGGCGACCCCGAGATCGCGCTCTACACGGTGGTGTTCGTGGTGAGCTGGCAGTACATCCCGTTCCACGCGCTGCTGTACCAGGGCGCGGCCCGCAACATCCCGGCCGTGCTCTACGACGCCGCCCTGATCGACGGCGCCTCGCGCTGGGGCCGCTTCCGGTTCGTCACGCTGCCCCAGCTGCGCTACACCGTGGTCACCTCGTCGATCCTGATGGTCGTCGGCTCGCTGACCACGTTCGACACGGTGCTGATCCTGACCGGCGGCGGGCCCGGCACCGCCACCCGGATCGCCCCGCTGTACATGTACGACACCGGGTTCGCCGGGTTCCAGATGGGCTATGCGAGCACGGTCGCCGTGCTGCTGCTCGTGCTGGGCACCGCCCTGTCGCTGATCACGATGAAGGTGACCCGGTTCCGGTCGATGCAGAGCCAGCAGGAGGGCCAGTGACCGCGCTGCAGACCCGTCCGGCGGCGCGGTCCGCGCCCCCGGTCCACCCCCGCCGCCGCGCGCGGCCCAACGTCGTGGCGGGCGTCGGCGCCGCGCTGTGGCTGGTCGTGGTGGTCGTCCCGCTCTACTACCTGCTCAGCGGGAGCCTGCGCGGCCGGGGCGAGTACCTGACCGGCGACTCGCTGTCGCTGCCCGCGAACCCGACGCTGGACAACTACGCCACGGTGCTGGAGGGCGGGTTCGGCACGTACCTGCTCAACAACATCATCGTCACCGTCGGCACGGTCGCCCTGGTGATCGGGCTGTCGGTCCCCTGCGCCTACGCCGTCGCCCGCAGCACCAGCCCGATCGTGCGCTACGGGTTCACGCTGCTGCTGATGGGCCTGGCGATCCCGGCGCAGGCGACGATCATCCCGGTGTACCTGCTCATCACCAGGCTGCACCTCTACGACAGCCTGACCGCGATCATCCTGCCGACCGCGGCCTTCGCCCTGCCGGTGGCCACCCTGGTGATGGTCAACAGCCTGCGGGACGTGCCGCGCGAGCTGTACGAGGCGCAGGAGCTCGACGGGGCGACCCCGCTGCAGACGCTGCGCAGCCTCGTGCTGCCGCTGGCCAAGCCCGCGGTGATGACGGTGATGATCTACACCGCGCTGACGGCGTGGAACGGGTTCCTGTTCCCGCTGGTGCTCACGCAGTCGACCGACACCCGCGTGCTGACCCTGGGGTTGTGGGAGTTCCAGGGCCAGTTCGGGGCGAACGTCCCCGGGCTGCTGGCCGCGGTGACGCTGTCCGTGCTGCCGATCTTCGTGGTGTACCTGATCGGGCGGCGGTTCCTGCTGACCGGCCTCACCGCCGGGTTCGGCAAGTAGCCGGGCCGCCCGGTCGCGCGAGCAGGCAGGCGGGTCGGGTCGCCCCCCGACCCGCCTGCCCCCGCCCGCAACTGATCCACAACCCGGCCACAACCCCGGTCCGGTCTCCTCGGGAGGTCCCTGATCCCCGTGGAGGAGACCCATGAAGCTCACCCGCAGGCTCGTCCTGGCCGCCGCCGTGACCACGGCGCTCGGCGGCATCGCAGGCCCGGTGTCGGCCGCACCCGGCGACCTCAGGCTGGCCGACGCAGGCCCCGGCCGGATCAGCGCGGCGGCCGATGCCGAGCCGATCGCCGACAGCTACCTCGCCCTGCTCGCCGACGAGCAGGCCCCCGCCGACCTGGTCAAGAAGACCGCCGACGAGGTGGCCCGCGAGTACGGCATCGGCATCACCCAGCTCTACACCAGCGCGCTCAAGGGCTTCGCCGTCAAGGCCGACGCCGAGCAGGCCCAGAAGCTCGCCCTCGACCGCCGCTTCCGCTCCATCTGGCAGGACGCCGAGGTGCGCACCACGGCGCTGCAGGTGCAGACCAGCCCGCCGTCGTGGGGCCTCAACCGCATCGACCAGCGCTCGCTGCCCTTCGACACCAAGTACCACCACCCCAACACCGCCTCGTCGGTGAAGGCGTACATCATCGACACCGGCATCCGCTACACCCACCAGGAGTTCAACGGCCAGGCCATCTACGGCATCGACACCGTCGGCGGGGTCTTCCCGCCCGGCAACGACTGCAACGGCCACGGCACGCACGTCGCGGGCACGGTCGGCGGGCAGACCGTCGGCGTGGCCAAGGACGTGCAGCTGGTGTCGGTCCGCGTGCTCAACTGCGCGGGGGCGGGCTCCTACGCCGGGGTCATCGCGGGCGTGGACTGGGTGACCAACAACGCGATCATGAACCCGGGCACCCGGGCGGTGGCCAACATGAGCCTGGGCGGCGGGGCGTTCGCGCCGCTGAACACCGCCGTGGCCAACTCCATCGCCTCGAACGTGCACTACTCGGTCTCGGCGGGCAACACCAACGCCAACGCCTGCGCGCTCTCGCCCGCGAGCACGCCCGCGGCGACGACGGTCGGCTCGACGAACAACAACGACACCCGCTCGCCGTTCTCCAGCTACGGCCCCTGCCTGGACCTGTTCGCCCCGGGCGGGTCGATCTACTCGGCGTGGGGCACCGCGGACAACGCCTACGCCACGCTCAGCGGCACCTCGATGGCCGCACCGCACGTGACGGGCACCGCCGCGCTGTGGCGCCACCGCTTCCCCGGTGACACCGCGTGGCAGACGGCCGCGGCGCTGGCCGACAACGCCACCCCCGGCGTCGTGATCAACCCCGGCCTGGGGTCGCCCAACAAGCTGCTCTTCATGGGCATGGTCCCGGCGTAGGGCGGGGACGGGGGGCCGGGTCCGGGTGTCCGGGCCCGGCCCCCTGCCGCGTCAGTACTGGTAGAAGCCCCGGCCGGACTTCTTGCCCATGAGCCCGGCGTCCACCATGCGCAGCAGGAGCGGGGGCGCGGAGTACAGCGGCTCCTTGAACTCCTCGTACAGCGAGTCCGCGATCGCCTTGGTGGTGTCCAGGCCGATGAGGTCGGTCAGGCGCAGCGGGCCCATCGGGTGGGCGCAGCCGAGGATCATGCCCTTGTCGATGTCCTCGGCGGAGGCGAAGCCGGACTCCAGCATCCGGATCGCCGAGAGCAGGTAGGGCACCAGCAGGGCGTTGACGACGAAGCCGGCGCGGTCCTGGGAGGCGATGACCTCCTTGCCGAGCACCCCCTCGACGAACGCCTTCGCCCGCTCCTTGGTCTGCTCGGCGGTCAGCAGCGACGGGACCAGCTCGACCAGCTTCAGCACCGGCACCGGGTTGAAGAAGTGCACGCCGATGACCTGCTGCGGGCGGGCGGTGGCCATGCCCAGCTTCATGATCGGGATGGACGAGGTGTTGGAGGCGAAGACGGCCTCGGGGTCCTCGACCACCTTGTCCAGGGTGGCGAAGACCTCGGTCTTGACCGACTCGACCTCGGCGACGGCCTCGACGACGAACTGCCGGTCGGCGAAGTCGTCCAGCGAGGTGGTGAAGCGCAGCCTGCCGAGGGCGGCGTCGCGCTCGTCGGCGGTCAGCTTCCCGCTGCGCACGCCGCGCTCCAGCGACTTCTCGACCCGGGCCCGCCCCGCCTCCGCGGCCGCGCCGCTGACCTCGGCGACGACGACGTCCACCCCGGCGCGGGCGCACACCTCCGCGATGCCCGAGCCCATCAGGCCCGACCCGACCACTCCGACGCGGCTGATCACCGGTTCCCCTTTCGTTCGCGCCCGCTGGTGACCGGGCATGGCCCCAGTATGGCTCAGACGTTGCGGCGGTACTGCCCGCCGACCTCGAAGAACGCCTCGGTGATCTGGCCCAGGGTGCAGACCCGGGCGGCGTCCATCAGCACGTCGAAGACGTTGCCGTCGGTGCAGGCGACCGCGCGCAGCCGGGCCAGCGCGTCGGCGGCCTCGGCCTGGTGGGCCTGCTGGTAGGCCCGCGTCCTGGCGACCTGGGACTCCTTCTCCGCCTCGGTCGCGCGGGCCAGCTCGATCTCGGCGACCTGGTCCTCGTCGCCCTCGGGCGGCAGGAAGGTGTTGACCCCGATCAGCGGCAGCGAGCCGTCGTGCTTGCGGTGCTCGTAGAGCATCGACTCGTCCTGGATGCGCCCGCGCTGGTAGCCGGTCTCCATCGCGCCGAGCACGCCGCCGCGGTCGGAGAGGCGGTCGAACTCGGCGAGCACGGCCTCCTCCACCAGGTCGGTCAGCTCGTCGATGATGAACGACCCCTGCAGGGGGTTCTCGTTCATCGACAGGCCCCACTCCCGGTTGATGATCAGCTGGATCGCCATGGCGCGGCGGACGCTGGACTCGGTCGGGGTGGTGATCGCCTCGTCGTAGGCGTTGGTGTGCAGCGAGTTGGCGTTGTCGTACAGCGCGCACAGCGCCTGCAGGGTCGTGCGGATGTCGTTGAAGTTCATCTCCTGGGCGTGCAGCGAACGCCCGGAGGTCTGGACGTGGTACTTCAGCTTCTGCGAGCGCTCGTTGGCCCCGTAGCGCTCCTTCATCGCCACCGCCCAGATGCGGCGGGCGACGCGGCCGATGACCGAGTACTCCGCGTCCATGCCGTTGGAGAAGAAGAACGACAGGTTCGGGGCGAAGTCGTCGATGTGCATGCCGCGGGCGAGGTAGGACTCGACGTAGGTGAAGCCGTTGGCCAGGGTGAACGCCAGCTGGCTGATGGGGTTGGCGCCCGCCTCGGCGATGTGGTAGCCCGAGATCGACACCGAGTAGAAGTTGCGGACCTTGTTGCGGATGAACCACTCCTGGATGTCGGCCATCATCCGCAGGCTGAACTCGGTGGAGAAGATGCAGGTGTTCTGGCCCTGGTCCTCCTTGAGGATGTCGGCCTGCACCGTGCCGCGCACGTTGGCCAGCGCCCAGGCGGCCAGCTCCTTGCGCTCGTCCTCGTCGGGCTGCCTGCCGTGCTCCTCGACGAAGGCGTCGACGCGCTGATCGATGGCGGTGTTGAGGAAGTACGCCAGGATCGTGGGGGCCGGGCCGTTGATCGTCATCGACACCGAGGTCGTCGGCGCGGTGAGGTCGAAGCCCGCGTAGAGCGCCTTCATGTCGTCCAGGCTGGCGATCGAGACCCCGGAGGTGCCGATCTTGCCGTAGATGTCCGGCGGGGTGTCGGGGTCGCGGCCGTAGAGGGTCACCGAGTCGAACGCGGTGGACAGGCGGGTCGCCGGGTTGCCCTCGGAGAGCAGCTTGAACCGGCGGTTCGTGCGGAAGGCGTCGCCCTCGCCCGCGAACATCCGGGCCGGGTCCTCGCCATCGCGCTTGAACGGGAACACCCCGGCGGTGAAGGGGAAGCGGCCGGGCAGGTTCTCCTTGCGCAGGAACCGGACCAGGGAGGCCTCGTCGTCGAAGCGCGGCAGGGCCACGCGCGGGACCTTGTTGCCCGAGAGCGTCTCCCGCCACAGCGGGGTGTGCAGCTCCTTGTCGCGGACCTTGACGACCAGCTCGTCGGCCCGGTACTGCTCGACGGTCTTGGGCCACTCCGCCAGCGCGACCCGCACCTCGGGGTCGACCGCCTCGGCCGCGGCCGCCGCCACCTCGTCCAGGTCGGCCGACGGGGTGTCCTTGAGGGCGTCGCGGGCGGTCTCCAGCGCGCGGTGCTTGCGGACCGCGGCGACCTGCTCGTCGGTGCGGCGGTGGTAGGCGCGCACGGTGTCGGCGATGTCGGAGAGGTAGCGCTGGCGGGCGAGCGGGACGACGCTGGCCGCGTGCCCGGAGGTCTTGGTCTCCACCCGCGGGAGCACGCCCTCGGCGAAGGGGACGCCCTTGGCCGCGAGCAGGCCGCGCAGCTCCTGGTAGAGGGCGGTGACGCCGTCGTCGTTGAAGGTGGCCGCGCTGGTGCCGAACACCGGCATGTCCGACCACTGCGCGCCGAACGCCTCGCGGTTGCGCACCAGCTGGCGGGCCACGTCCCTGCGGGCGTCCTCGGCGCCGCGGCGCTCGAACTTGTTGATCGCCACCGCGTCGGCGTAGTCGAGCATGTCGATCTTCTCCAGCTGCGACGCCGCGCCGAACTCCGGGGTCATCACGTAGAGGGAGACGTCGACGAACGGCACGATCGCCGCGTCGCCCTGGCCGATGCCGGGGGTCTCGACGATCACCAGGTCGTGCCCGGCCGCCTTGCAGGCGGCGATGGCGTCAGCCAGGCCCGCGGGGACCTCGGTGTCGGCGCCGCGGGTGGCCAGCGAGCGGAAGAAGACCGGGCCGCCGTCGATGCTGTTCATCCGGATGCGGTCGCCGAGCAGCGCGCCGCCGCCCTTGCGCCGGGTCGGGTCGACGGCGATGACCGCCACCCGCAGCTTGTCCTGCTGGTCGACGCGCAGCCTGCGGACCAGCTCGTCGGTCAGCGACGACTTGCCGGAGCCGCCGGTGCCGGTGATGCCCAGCACGGGCACGGTCCTGGCCGCGGCCGCCTCGGCGACCAGGGCCAGCAGGTCGGCGGGGGCGCGGCCGGACTCGATGAGGGTGATGGCCCTGGCCAGGGCGCGCTGGTCGCCCGCGAGCAGGGCCTCGGCGGAGACGTCGGCGGGCAGGGCGTGGTCGCACGCCTCGACCATGGTGTTGATCATGCGGGCCAGGCCGAGCCGCTGGCCGTCCTCCGGGGAGAAGATCCGGGCGACGCCGCGCTCGTGCAGCAGGGCGATCTCGGCGGGCACGATGACCCCGCCACCGCCGCCGTAGACCTTGATGTGGCCCGCGCCCTCCTCCTTCAGGAGGTCGACCAGGTAGGTGAAGTACTCGACGTGACCGCCCTGGTAGGCGCTGATCGCCACGCCCTGGACGTCCTCCTGCAGGGCGGCGGTCACCACCTCGCGCACCGAGCGGTTGTGACCCAGGTGCACCACCTCGGCGCCCTGGCTCTGCAGGATGCGCCGCATGATGTTGATGGCGGCGTCGTGGCCGTCGAACAGGCTCGCCGCGGTCACGAACCGGACCGGGTTCACGGGGCGGTGCAGCGGTGCGGTCATCGTCAGCCTCCAGCGGTGCGGGTGCCGCATTTAGTTTGACGTCCTACTTTCGGAAGGGCAACCAAGGTGTGGGTAGCATCTCCCCGTGATCCCTGAACCCGTAGCCCGCATGATGGCCGATGACCTGGCCTCCTCCGCGCTGGGGATCCAGGTCGCCGACGCGGGCCCCGGCTGGGCCGAGCTCACGATGACCGTCACCGAGACGATGGTCAACGGGCACGGCATCGGCCACGGCGGCTACGTCTTCCTCTTCGCCGACACCGCGTTCGCCTGCGCGTGCAACAGCCACGGGCCGGTGACCGTCGCCGCGGGCGCGGACGTGACATTCGTCGCTCCGGTGTACCAGGGCGACCGCTTGACGGCCCGCGCGGTCGAGCGCACCCGCTATGGCCGCAGCGGGATCTACGACGTGACGGTCACCCGCGGTGACGAGGTGGTGGCGGAGTTCCGCGGCCGCAGCCGCACGCTGAACGGCTAGGTTCTGGCGCTATGCGCATCGAGGTAGTCGGGATCGGCGCGGGCGACCCGGACCAGCTAACCCTCCAGGCCGTCGGCGTGCTCAACCGGGTCGACGTGGTGTTCCTGCTCGACAAGCCCGACGCGGCGGGCGAGCTGATGGCCCTGCGCGAGGCGCTGATCAGCCGCCACGCCCCGCAGGCCAGGGTCGTGCGCGGCGCCGACCCCGCCCGCGACCGGGTGTCGCCGGGGTACACCGCCGCCGTCGACGACTGGCGGGCCCGGCGCGCGGACGTGTGCGCGGAGATGGTCGCCGACCTGCGCCCCGGCGAGGTCGGCGCGTTCCTGGTGTGGGGCGACCCGTCGCTCTACGACAGCGTCATCGCGGTCCTGGCCGACGTGCGCGAGCGCGGGGTGGACTTCGAGCTGGGCGTGGTGCCGGGCATAAGCAGCGTCTCCGCCCTGGCCGCCCGGCACGCCACGACCCTCAACCAGGTCGGCGGGGCGGTGCAGATCACCACCGGCCGGCGGCTGGCGCAGGGCTGGCCGGAAGGGGTGGACGACCTGGTGGTCATGCTCGACGCCCGGTGCGCGTTCCTGGCCTACCCGGAGGCGGAGATCCGGTGGGGGGCGTACGTGAGCACCCCGGACGAGATCCTGATCAGCGGGCGGGTGTCGGAGGTCGGCGAGCTGATCAAGCGGGAGCGGGAGCGGGCGCGGGCGGCCAAGGGCTGGGTGATGGACGTCTACCTGTTGCGCAGGTGAGGCGGCCGGCTGGTGGGAGCTCTGTCGCTAGTGGCCGGTACTGCGCGATGATGCGCGGCATGCGCATGATCGCCCTTCTCGGCGCACTCGTGCTCACCGCGTGCGCGCCGGTGGCCGAGCAGCCGACCCCGCCCGGCCAGTCCTGCGTGAAGGCGTCGCTGCCCACGCTCACCCCCGGCAAGCTCACCTTCGCCACCGACGAGCCGGTGTACGAGCCGTGGTACGTGGACAACGACCCGACCAACGGCCGCGGCTTCGAGTCCGCCGTGGCCTACGCCCTGGCCGAGTACATGGGCTACGCCCCCACCGACGTCGTCTGGACCCGCGTCCCCTTCAACGCCGCGATCCAACCCGGCAAGAAGCCCTTCGACGCCAACCTGACCGAATTCTCGATCACCGAGGAACGCCGCCAGGCCGTCGATTTCTCGGCGCCCTACTACGACGTCGCTCAAGCGGTCATCACCCTCAACTCCTCCCCCGCCGCCGAGGTGAAGACCCTCCAGGCCCTCCGCGGGATGAAGCTGGGCGCTCAGGTCGGCACCACGTCATACTCCGCCGCCGTCGCCCTGGGCCCCACCAAGGACGTCGCCGTCTACAACACCAATGACGACGCCAAGGCCGCCCTCACCACCGGCCAGATCGACGCCCTGGTAGTGGACCTCCCCACCGCCTTCTACATCACCTCAGCCGAGCTGACCAACGGCAAGATCGTCGGCCAACTCCCCCGGGGCAACGGCAAACCCGAGCAATTCGGCATCGTCCTCGACAAGGGCAGCCCCCTGACCAACTGCGTCTCCACCTCCATCGAAGCCCTCCGCACCAACGGCATCCTCGCCCGCCTCGAACAGGAGTGGCTCACCACCTCCACCACCGCCCCAGAACTGCGGTGACCGTCCAACCCCGCCTCTCCCTGCGGAGCCGCCGACCCCCAGCACCCGTCCACACCTCGCCCCGCGCTACCACCTCGGCCTCGCGCCACCACCTCGGCCTCGCGCCACCGCAGGGAACACCTGCGCTCGCGCCTCAGTCGGTCAACCGCTCACCGGCGCGCGGAGCTGTCGTCGCTCGGTCGACGGCCGCCCCGTCGACCCTCCGCTGCCGTCGACGGCTTCGCGAGCCAAAGCCAGACACGGCTTCCGTTTCGACGGGTCGGTCGGACCTGCGCAACCCGCGAGGCGTTGGGTTGACTTGGCAGCCCACGAGCGGTCACCGCTCGGCGGCCCGCAGGGTTGTCGGTGACGTGGCCGCCCTGCGGGCCGACTGGAGCCTTCTCGCCCCGCAGGGCGATCGGCGGCTCGGCGTCCGCGGGGCGGTCCATTGCTCAGCGGCCTGCGGGGACGGTCGCGGCTTGGCAGCCCACGGATCGGTCGCGCCCCTCTCAACCCAGGCGGTCGACCGCTTGGCTGCCCACAGGACAGTCCGCCGCTCAGCGGCCCCCGGGGGCGGTCGCGGCTTGGCAGCCCACGGATCGGTCGCGCCCTTCCCAACCCCAGGGCCGTCGACCGCTTGGCTGCCCACAGGACAGTCCGCCGCTCAGCGGTCCACAGGGCGGTTGGCGGCTTGGTAGCCCGCGAAGTCGGTCGGCCCTTCTCGACGCGCAAGACGGTTGACCACTTGGCGGCCTCTGGGGCGGCCCACCGCTCAGCGACCCCGGGGCGGTCGATCACTTGGCGGCCTGCGGGGCAGCTCACCGCTCAGCGGCCAGCGGGGGTGGTCGGCGGGTTGGCGGCTGCAGGGCGGTCGCCGCTTGCCGGTTCGTGGGGCGGTCGCCGCTTGGCGGTTCGTGGGTTGGTGGGTGGCTTGGCGGGGCATAGGGGCGGTGGGTGGTCGGTTGGTGGGTCGTAGGGTGTTGGTGGATTGGCGGGTGGGGGCGTGATGGTGAGCGAAGTGCAGCGGGGGCGGCTGGCTTATCGGCGGTCGCGGGCTCGGCGGTCGACTGCGGTGGCGTTGGGGTCGACTGTGGTGTTTGCGGGGGTCGCGTACTTCGTGGTCACCGGGTCGCCGGGGTGGCCGCGGGTGCGGGAGTCGTTCCTTGACTGGGATGTGGCGGTGGCGTCGCTGCCGTCGGTGGCGGCGGGGTTGTGGCTGAACCTGCGGGTACTGGTGGTGTGCGCGGCGGTGATCCTGGTGATGGGGTTGCTGATCGCGTTCCTGCGGTCGCTGCGCGGGCCGGTGTGGTTTCCGGTGCGGGTGATGGCGACGGTGTACGTGGACCTCTTCCGCGGGCTGCCGCTGCTGATCTGCCTGTACCTGGTCGGGTTCGGCCTGCCCGGGCTGCGGCTGACCGGGGTGCCGAACGATCCGGTGCTGCTCGGCGGGATCGCGTTGGTGCTGGTGTACTCGGCGTACGTCGCGGAGGTATTCCGGGCCGGGATCGAGTCGATCCACCCGTCGCAGCTGGCTGCGGCCCGGTCGCTGGGGCTCGACCACCGCCGGACCATGCGGCTGGTGGTCCTGCCCCAGGCGGTTCGGCGGGTGACCCCGGCGCTGCTCAACGACTTCGTGGCCCTGCAGAAGGACTGCGGCCTCATCTCGGTCCTCGGCGCGGTGGACGCCGTGCGGGCCGCGCAGATCTCGGCGGCCACCGCCTACGACTTCACCCCGTACGTGGTGGCCGGACTGCTGTTCGTCCTGCTGGCCATCCCCTCGGCCCGGCTCGCCGACTTCGTGTCGCGTCGGGCCGCTGAGCGGCAGGGGGCGCTGTGAGCCTGCTGTCCGTGCGCAACCTGACCAAGTCCTACGGCGGTCGACGGGTCCTCGACGGCATCGACCTCGACGTCGCCGAGCACGAGGTGGTGGTCCTGATCGGCCCGTCCGGCTCCGGCAAGTCCACCCTTCTGCGCTGCGTGAACCTCCTCGAAGACCTCGACGACGGCCAGATCATGCTTGACGGCGAGGACATCTCCGACCCGCGGGTCAACCCCGACGTCGCGCGCCGCTCGATGGGGGTGGTGTTCCAAGCGTTCAACCTGTTCCCGCACATGACGGTGCTGGACAACATCACCCTCGCCCCGCGCGTGGTCCACGGCGTCGCCCGCGATGAGGCCGAAGCCGACGCCCACGCCCTCCTGGAGCGCGTCGGCCTCCCGGAGAAGGCCGCGGCCTACCCCAACCACCTCTCGGGCGGCCAGCAGCAACGGGTGGCCATCGCCCGCGCGCTGGCCTACCACCCGCGCCTGCTCCTGCTGGACGAGATCACCAGCGCCCTCGACCCCGAACTCGTCGGCGAGGTCCTGTCCCTGGTCCGCGACCTCGCCACCACCGGCCGCACCATCCTCATGGCGACCCACGAGATGGGCTTCGCCAAGCAGGTCGCCGACCGCGTCTGCTTCCTGGACGAGGGCAGGCTGGTGGAGCAAGGCCCGCCGTCGCAACTGCTGGTGAACCCCACCCACCCCCGCACCCGCCAGTTCCTGCACCGCATCATCGACGCAGGTCGCCTCTGACGCCTTGGCAGGACGGTTGGCCGACGCTTGGACTGAGGCAATCCAGCACCACACTGCGCCGCAATGCGGTTGGATGCCCACATGCGACTCACCCGCCGCACGGCGCTCGGCCTGGGCACGACGACCGCGACGACCGCACTGCTCGGAGCCGTCACCGGCCGAGCGCACGCCACCCCTTCCTCCCCCGCCCCCACCCCCTCCCCCTCGGGCCTCGACGTGGCCGATGACGGCGTCGACCGAAGCGCGGAGCCCGACGCGCAGCCGCCGACCACGTTGGCCCAAGCCCACCACGCCATCGCCTGGCGCTACGCGCGGGAGACCTACCGCGCGGGCGGTGTGTGGTCCTCGGTTGTGGCGATGGCCGACGCAGACGGACAGTTCGACGACGTCGTCGCCGTCGAGGCGGATCGGGTGGTCGAGGCGTACAGCGTCAACAAGATCGCTGTGGCCGTGGCCGTCCTGGACAAGGTCGACCGCGGTTTGCTGCGACTCGACCAGCGGGTCGAGGTCACCGCCGACATCGTCATCCGGGACACCGACGGGATCTTCGGGCTGGATGGCGCCTACCCCAGCTCGGTCACCCTCGGCCATGCCTTAGCCACCCTGCTGACGGTGTCGGACAACACCGCCGTCCGCCTGTGCGGCCTGGTCTGTCCGGCCCTGGAGCTGAACGACATCCTGCGCGCCAAGGGCTTCACCCACACGCAGGTCGTGCCGGTCACCAACCCGAACCGCTTCTTCCTGGGCACCACCACCCCCCGTGAGACGACTTCCCTGCTGCACCGCCTGGCGGCGGGCGAACTCCTCACCGAGTCATCGACCCAGTACCTGCTCAACGCATTGCGCTCCCTCACTTCCTTCACCGACGGAATCCGACTCCAGCTCACCTCCCCCGAACGCCTGCGCGTGGCGACGAAGGCGGGCTGGTTCAACGACGGCCGCAACGAAGCCGGCCTGATCTTCACCCCCGAGGGCGCCCCGGTCGTCAGCTACGCCCTCTTCGCCTCCGGCCCCTTCACCGGCGACGCAGCAACCAACGACGCCGACTTCGGCGCAACCCACCCAGCCCTCCGCGCCCGATCCGCCCTGGGCCGCACCCTGATGAACGCCACCATCCACAACAGCTCCACCACCCGTCGTCCCCACCGCGTCACCTATACGCCCCGCAACGGCGGCTGATCTGGGCACAGGGGCTTCGATCACGGCTGGTTGACCCGAGCGCAGTTGAGTTGCGCTCGGGTCAATCCATGCAGGGCAGCAACCACCTAGCCGTGTCGTGCGCACGGCGGAATGGGGTGTGGGAACTGACGGGCTGGTGTCAGCTCGGGACGGCGAAGGACGGCCGTCTTCGGCACGACTCGAGTTTGCGCCGAGGTCGCACTGGTCGTACCGCGAGCTGATGTCTGGCCGTGCGGTACCACTGCTGGCGAGCGGTCACATGCGGGCCCGTGGGCTCGATTCGGCGTTCGAGGCAGGAGGCGCTGTACTTAGTGGACACTGGGTGGAGGTGCGGAAGGGTTGGTAGACGGGCGAGTCGGCGGGCTGGGGGCTTGAGAGTAGCCGTGTGCTGGCGGCGCAGAACCGCGCGGGTCGGGTTGGGCGGGCTGGGTGGGGTCGAGACGTGGGTGAGGGCTGGTGTGGGTGGATATGGGCTCATGGCAGTGAGGGGTGGAGAGACGGGTGGGCGTGAACTGGTGGCGGGTCGACTGGCGGAGGGGTGGCTGGAATCAGCCGATGGGTAGATGGCGACGGAGTGGCTGAAGCTGGCGAAGGGAGCGGTCGGACTAATGGCCAAGGGGTGGAACCGGCGGGCAGGGGGCTGGAACACCTGAAGAGGTGAGCGGACCGAGCAGAGGGGCGGGAGGGGCAGGAAGACGGGCGGGCGGAGTGGTGGGCGGGACGAGCGGGAGGGGTAGGCGCGGTGGGTAGAGGTCCGCGGAGCGGCTTGAGGGGGTGGGGCGAGTTGCGAAGGAGCGGGCGGAGGGGTCGTGAGGTTGAGTGTCGGCGGGTGGGGTGGGTGCGGGCCGCCTGGGGTGGGGGTGGGGTGGGCGGATTGGGTGGTTGGGGTGCGGGGTGGGGTGTTGATGAGGGCTGGGGTGGGTAGGAGGGAGTGGGTGCGGGTTGGGCGGGACATGGAGGGCTCCTTCGGCTAGAATCGGGGCGGGCGTTCCGGTTTGACTATACGGAACTCGCGCTCCGGGTGTCGAGTGGTCTCAGCTAGTTCTCAGAGAAGAGAGGTGTCGTGGGCGAGAAGCCGATGCGGGCCGATGCTGCGCGGAATCGGGCGCGGTTGTTGGAGGTGGCGTACGAGACGTTCGCTGCTGAGGGGATCTCGGTGCCGGTGGATGAGATCGCGCGGCGGGCCGGGGTGGGGCCGGGGACGCTGTACCGGCACTTCCCGACCAAGGAGGTGCTGTTCCGGGCGATCGTGGCGCATCGGCTGGATCAGATGGCGGAGCAGGGGCGGGCGCTGAGCGAGTCGGCTGAGCCTGGGGAGGCGTTGTTCCAGTTCATCGGGCGGGTGGTCGAGGAGGGGGCGTCCGATCAGGGGCTGGTCGAGGCGCTGGCGGGGAGTGATCCGGTGGGGGTCGAGGACCGGTTCATCGCGATGCTGGGCGAGTTGGTCGACCGAGCCAAGCAGGCGGGGGCAATTCGGGCCGACGTCACCGTTCGGGATGTGAAGACGCTGCTGGTGGGGTGCCAGGCGATGCAGCGGTACAGCAAGGACAAGGGGACGACCGACCGAGTACTCGACGTGGTTCGGTCCGGGCTCGCGCAGCCTGCTGGGGACTAGCAGGGCCCGCGGCCCGCGGCCCGCGGACGGGGGCGCGGCGGGCACACCGGCCGCGGGAGCGCGGACGGTCGTGTGGGCAAGCAGGCGTGGGCAGGGGCTCGTGCGACAGCGGGGTCGCCGAGGCGGCTCGCACGGCAGGGCGCGGGAACCGGCGGAGGTGGGGGCGCCAGCGGAGGCGACGAGGGGCAGGCGCCGAGAGCCAGGGGCCGGACGCCAGGGACCAGGTGCCGGGGGCACGCGGACCCGGACCCGGGGGCCGGGGCCAAGGCCAAGGCCGAGGCCGGGCCGGGGCCGAAGCCGGGCCGGGGCCGAAGCCGGGCCGGGGCCGAGACCGAGACCGAGACCGAAGCCGGGCCGGGCCGGGGCCGAAGCCGGGCCGGGGCCGGGGCCGGGGCCGGGGCCGGGAAGCAGAGCAAGCGCAGGCGGCCGGGTGGAAGGTCGGCGGATCCGGGGGTGGCAGGCGCGGACCGCTGGGCTGATTCGCCCGTGCTGAGGGCAGGCGCTCGCATGACCAGTGGCACCGCCAGGGGCGCGAGTAGCGGCAGGCTCGGGGACCTGCATCGTCAGGGGGAGGTCAGTCTGCCGTCAGGGTGGGCGGGCAGAGTTGTGGGTAGCTGGACGAGGAGAGGTGCCCGGAGTGGCTTAACGGGTTCCTGTTCGCAGGAAGGGTCTTGATGGCCCGCGCAGGTTCGAATCCTGCCCTCTCCGCCGGGCGGCCCCCGCCGCCCGGCCACTGGGAGTCAGGCGGGTTCGAGTTCGAAGATGATCGAGCCTGCCGGGGTGTCTACCGGGTGGGTGTGGACGCAGGTCCAGCCGCCCTCGGCGAAGACGCCGTGCCAGTCGGCGAGGGTGGGCAGGTGCACGCCCATCAGGGCGTGGCCGAGCTCGAAGCCCAAGGTGAAGACCGGCAGGTCGGTGTCCTTGTGCTCGGTGTTGCGGGCCGTCTCGCCGATGAGGAAGCGGCGGGCGTTGGGGAAGAGCGTGCGCAGGTTGCGCAGGGTGGCGACGCAGTTCGGGCGGGGCCAGAAGTCGTGGCCCATCATGAAGCAGGTCAGCAGCTCGACGTCGGTGAACTCCGGACGGGGCTGCAGGGCGAGCACGTCGGCCTCGACGAACGTCACGCGGTCGGCCAGGCCGGAGGCGTTCAGCTCGCCGTCGGCGAACTCCAGGACCGGGGCGGCGACGTCGACGCCGATGCCGGTCGCCTCAGGGAAGGCGCGCATGAGGTCCAGCAGCCGCTGGCCGCTGCCGCTGCCCAGGTCCGCCACCCGCCGCACCGGGAAGTCCAGGCCCGAGATCACCGACCAGAACACCGGGTCGAAGAACCGGGCGTTGATCTCCCGGCAGGCGAAGCCGATCGCCGCGGCGTCGCGGGTGTAGTAGCGGCCGTGGCGGTTGGCGCGGCGCAGCACCGACGACATCGCCGAGAACAACGCGCCGCTGCCCTGGACCAGCCAGTGGAACAGCGAGCGCGTCCGCAGGGTCTCGGCGAACAGCGGGCCGGTCAGCACGTGCGCCTCGGAGCGCTCCACGATCCCCACCGAGGCCAGCGCCTGGAACATCGCGCGGGTCGAGTCGAGATCGAGGTCGTTGTCCTCGGCGAACTGGGCGATCTCCAGTTTCCCGTGCTCGTTCAATTGGTCTAATGCACCGATTTCCCACGCCGCGCCGATGGCCGAAGCCGCGACCGCGGAGTTGAATACGTGCGCCATGGCTCGGCGCGCGTCGAGGTCAATGTCCGTCATTGTCTACCTTTCCGCCCAGTGTCATGCGTCACTGTTTCCCAAGGACTGCGATGCACTGCCGTCGGCAAGCTCCTACCTGCGATTACCACGGCTCAGCAGGGCCGGTGAAATGGGCTGGCACCCGGAACAATCGGACCTCCGTGAAGATCCGGAGCGGACGCTAGTGGCAGCCGTGAGCGACTGTCAAGCCAACTCGACAGTATTTGCGGGAATCCCAGAACCCACTAAAACTCATTCACGGAAAGCGACGGAAACAGTTTCCGCGACTAGGCCGAAAGAGTGATCACAACCGCCGTCCGAATGGTTTCACAGCTCGGTGACCTGGCCGTCGCGCACGGCGATGCGCCGGGTCACGTGCACGGCGTCGAGCATGCGGCGGTCGTGGGTGACCAGCAGCAGGGCGCCCGCGAAGGCGTCCAGCGCCGACTCCAGCTGCTCGATCGCGGCCAGGTCGAGGTGGTTGGTCGGCTCGTCCAGCACCAGCAGGTTGACCCCGCGCGCCTGCAGCAGGGCCAGGCCCGCGCGGGTCCGCTCCCCCGGCGAGAGCGTCGTGGCGGGCCGCAGCACGTGCTCGGCGGTCAGCCCGAACTTGGCCAGCAGGGTCCGCACCTCCGCGGTCGGCCAGTCCGGCACCTCCCGGCCGAAGGCGTCGACCAGCAGCTCGTCGCCCAGGAACCGGGCCCGCGCCTGGTCGACCTCGCCGACGCGCACGCCCGGGCCGACGTAGGACTCGCCCTCGTCCAGTTCGAGGCGGCCGAGCAGCGCGGCCAGCAGGGTCGACTTGCCCGAGCCGTTCGCGCCGGTGATCGCCACCCGGTCCGGCCAGCCGATCTCCAGCGACACCGGCCCCAGGGTGAACGCCCCGCGGCGCACCACGGCGTCGCGCACCGCGGCCACCACCGCGCCCGGTCGCGGCGCCGAGGCGATGGTCATGCGCAGCTCCCACTCCTTGCGGGGCTCCTCCACGACCTCCAGCCGCTCCAGCGCGCGCTCGGTCTGCCGGGCCTTCGCGGCCTGGTTCTCCGAGGTCTCGGCCCGGTAGTTGCGGACGAACTTGTCCTTGTCGGTCGCCTTGCGCCGGGCGTTGCGCACGCCCTTCTCCATCCAGTTGCGCTGCATCCGCGCGCGGGCCTCCAGCGCGGCCTTGGTGGAGGCGAACTCCTCGTACTCCTCGCGCGCGTGCTGGCGGGCGCGCTCGCGCTCCTCCAGGTAGGCGGTGTAGCCGCCGCCGAACTCGGCGACCTGGTTCTGGTGCAGGTCCAGCTCCAGCACCCGGTCCACCGTGCGCGCGAGGAACTCGCGGTCGTGGCTGACCAGCACGGTGGCCGAGCGCAGCCCGGCGATGAACTGCTCCAGCCGCTCCAGCCCGGCGAGGTCGAGGTCGTTGGTCGGCTCGTCGAGCAGCATCACGTCGTAGCGGCTCAGCAGCAGCGACGCCAGGCTCGCGCGCGCGGCCTGCCCGCCCGACAGCGACACCATCTCCTGGTCCAGCCGCAGGTCGGCGGCGATCTCCTCGGCGCGCTCGGCGAAGTCCGCGCCGCCGAGCGCCAGCCAGCGGTCCAGGGCGGCGGCGTACTCGTCGTCGGCGCCGGGCGCGCCCGCGGCCAGCCGCTCGGCGGCGGCGTCCATCACGGCCTGGGCCTCGGCGACGCCGGTGCGGCGGGCCAGGAACGCCCGGACGGTCTCCCCGGGGCGCCGGTCGGGCTCCTGCGGCAGGTAGCCGACGGTCGCCGTCGCCGGGGTGAGGGTCACCGCCCCCTCCTCCGGCGCCTGCAGGCCCGCCAGGGTGCGCAGCAGGGTCGACTTGCCCGCGCCGTTGACGCCCACCAGGCCGACGACGTCGCCCGGGGCGACCACGAGGTCGAGGCCGGAGAACAGGACGCGGTCACCCGGGCCGGCGGCGAGTCCCTTGGCCACCACTGTCGCACTCATACCCCCATGATTACTTACGGTGGCTACCGATTTTCCGGCAGGGCACGCGCGCGGTGTCCGGCGCGGCCCGCGGTGGGCCAGCATGGAGGGGTGGAGCTGGTCTGGGCGCAGCCGTACGAGCGCGACGGGGTCACCGTGCTGCGCGCCGCCGCGGTGACCGGGGGTGGCGGCGGCGGGCACGACGGCCGCCTGCGCGGCCACGGCCTGGGCATGATCAGCAGGCCGGTGGGCGCGTTCGTGGTGCGCGGGGGCGAGGCGCGGTGGGTCCCGGCCGTGGACGTCACCCGAATCGCGTTCGGAGTTCTGGCCGCCGCGGTGCTGGTGGCACGGCTGCGACGGAGTTGACCACGCCCGGCATCGTGGGCAGGGTGGGGCGCATGAGCGGCGAGGAGCGGGACGGCGTCCCGCTGACCAATCTCGACCAGGCCCTGTTCGACGGCGCGGGCGCGACCAAGCGGGACCTGGTCGACTACGTGGACGCCATGCGCGACCGGATGATCCCCGTGCTGCGCGACCGACCGCTGTCGGTGGTGCGGGTGCTGCGCGGGCAGGGGCCGTTCATGCAGAAGAACGTCCCCAAGTACACCCCGGACTTCGTCAAGACGGTCAAGGTGTGGGCCGAGGCGTCCAAACGGGAGGTCTCCTACGCCGTCTGCGACGACCGCAAGACGCTGCTGTGGTTCGCCAACCAGCGCGCCATCGAGTACCACACGACGCTGATCTACGCCGGGACCTGGGACCAGACCCACATCTGCATCGACCTCGACCCGCCGGAGGGCGCGGGCTTCGCCACGGTCGTGGCCGCGGCGCGGCTGGTGCGCCAGGCGCTGGCCGACTCCGGGCTCGAAGGCGTGGTGAAGACCAGCGGCGCCAAGGGCGTGCACATCTTCGTGCCCATCGACAAGCACGAGGTCGACGACGTGGCCGCCGCGACGCGCGCCATCGCCGCCCGCGCCGAGCGGGTCGACCCCGCGCTGGCCACGACCGCGTTCATCCGCGAGGACCGCGGCGGCAAGGTCTTCCTCGACGCGACCCGCTCCGGCGGCGTCACCGTGGTAACCGCCTACAGCCCGCGGCTGCGGCCGGGCACCCCGGTGTCCTTCCCCGTGGCGTGGTCCGATCTGGACTCGGTGACGCCCGCGGACTTCACCATCCACACCGTGCCGAAGCTGATCAGCGGCGACCCGTGGGCCGAGTCGATGCCCGCGCCGCAGCGCCTGCCCGACGACCTGATCGCCGAAGGCCACACGATCCCCGTCGCGCGCGTGCAGGCGATGCACGAGGGCAAGCGGCGCGCGAAGGCCCGCCGGGAGGCCCAGGCCGAGTAGCCCTACGCGCGGAACGTGCGCCGGTAGGACTGCGGCGAGGTGCCGACCACCCGGGTGAAGTGGTGGCGCAGGGTGACCGCCGTGGCGAACCCGGACTCGGCGGCGACCCGGTCCACGGCCAGGTCGGTGGTCTCCAGCAGGTGCTGGGCCCGCCGCACCCGCTCGCGCAGCAGCCAGCGCAGCGGCGGCGCGCCGACCTCGGCCTGGAACCGCCTGGTCAGCGCGCGCGGGCTCAGCCCGGCGTGGCGGGCGATCGCGGCGACGGTGACGGGCGCGGCCAAGTCGGCGCGCAGCCAGTCCAGCGTGGGGCGCAGGCTGCGGTCGGGGTCGGCCGGATCGGGGTGGCGCAGGTACTGGGCCTGCCCGCCGTCGCGCTGCGGCGGGGCGACGATCACGCGCGCCACCTCGGCGGCGAAGGCCGCGCCGTGGTCGCGGCGGACCAGGTGCAGGCACAGGTCGATGCCCGCGGCCGCGCCCGCCGAGGTGAGCACCGGGCCCTCGTCGACGAACAGCACGGCCGGGTCGACGGTGACCGCGGGGTGGCGGCGGGCGAGGTCGTCGGCGAAGCGCCAGTGCGTGGTGGCGCGCCTGCCGTCGAGCAGGCCGGTGCGGGCCAGGTCGAAGGCCCCGGTGCAGATGGAGGCGATGCGCGCCCCGCGGTCGGCGGCGGCGTCGACGGCGGCCAGCACGCCCGGGGGCGGCTCGTCGGCGAAGTCGCGGCGGGCGGGGAGGATGAGCGTGTCGGCGGCGGCCAGCTCGTCGAGGCCGCAGTCGGCCTGGATCGCGTAGCGGCCCGCCTCGGCGGTGGCCGCCCGCGTCGGGGCGCAGACGCGGACGGCGTAGCGGGGCTCGCCGATGAAGTGGACGGCGGTGGCGAAGACCAGCGCGGGGATGCCCAGCTCGAAGCCGACCACCCCGTCGACGGCCAGGACGGCGATGCGGTGCACGTCCGAAACTTAGCGGTAGGCGGCGTTCAGGCCACTCGTGCGGGCACCGGCCGCGCACCACGATGGCGGGCATGTATGACGAACTGGGACTGCCCGACACCGAATTGGCCCGCGGCGCTTGGGAATTCGTCCGCGCCACCCACCCCGAGTACCTCTTCAACCACGCCGTGCGGACCTTCGTGTACGCGCGGGAGATCGGGCGGGGCGCCCAGGTCGACCTGGAGGTGCTGTTCCTGGGCTGCGTGCTGCACGACGTCGGGCTGACGCTCTCGACCGGGCAGCGGTTCGAGGTCGACGGGGCCGACGAGGCCCGGCGGTTCCTGCGCGAGCGCGGCGTCGACGAGGCCGTCGCCGAGGTGGTCTGGCAGGCGATCGCGCTGCACACCAGCGTCGGCATCGCGGGCCGGATGCGCCCGGAGGTCGCCTTGGTGCAGGCCGGTTCGGGCGCGGACGTGTTGGGGGTCAACGGGATCCCGCCGCAGCTGCGGGCGGACACCGAGCGCGTGCTGCCCTGGTTGGACCTGAGCACCGCCATCACCGAGGCCGTGGTCGCCCGGGCGCGGGCCGACGCGCGCACCGCGCCGCCGCTGAGCTTCCCCGCGCAGGTCTACGCCGAGTGGACCGGCGCGGCGGTGCCGGGCTGGCGGGAGCTGATCGCTATGGACAAGCGCGGACAATTGGTCTAGACAATACCCCGAGGCGGCGCTTCCCTGCGCGCCGCTGGAGGAGGTCGTCGATGAACCACGTCCTCGTTCGCCGCCGGAGCGCCGCGGTCGCCGCGGTGCTGGCGCTGACCGCTGGCGGCCTCGCAGCCGCCCCGGGTCTGGCGAACGCCGCCAATCTGCTGGTCAACCCCGGGTTCGAGGACGGGACGCTCAGCGGCTGGACCTGCACGTCCGCGTCGGTGAGCAGCACCGCGCGCACCGGCAGCCACGCGCTGGCGGGCAACGCCACCCCGTCGGACAACGCCCGCTGCACCCAGACCGTCTCCGTCGTGCCGAACACGACCTACGAGGTGTCGGCCTGGGTGCGCGGGAACCCGGTGTACCTCGGGGTCACCGGCGGCCCGTCCACCTGGACGGGCGCGTCGGCCTACACCAAGCTGACGGTCAGCTTCACCACCGGCGCCAACCAGACCAGCGCGCAGCTGTTCCTGCACGGCTGGTACGGCTCGGGCACCTACTACGCCGACGACATCAGCTTCGACGGCCCCGGCGGCGGTCCCGGCGCGCCCGCGGCCCCCGGCAGGCCGACGGCGGGCGCGGTCACCGACACCTCGATCGCCCTGTCGTGGCCGTCGGTCACCGGCGCCGCGGGCTACCGGGTGTACGAGGGCTCGACGCTGCGCGCCACCACCACCGGGACGTCCACGACGATCAGCGGCCTGGGCGCCTGCGAGACCCACACCTTCACCGTCACCGCCCACAACGCCAACGGCGAGTCCGCGCGCAGCCCCGAGGCGAGCGCGACCACGACCGGGTGCGTCGACACCGGACTGCCCAAGCACGCGCTCATCGGCTACCTGCACACCAGCTTCGCCAACGGCTCCGGCTACGTGCGCATGGCCGACGTCCCCGACGCCTGGGACATCATCAACCTCGCCTTCGGCGAGCCGACGAGCGTGACCTCAGGCGACATCCGCTTCACCCTCTGCCCGGTGGCCGAGTGCGCCAACGTGGAGAGCGAGGCGGAGTTCATCGCCGCCATCCGCGCCAAGCAGGCCAAGGGCAAGAAGGTCCTCATCTCCATCGGCGGCCAGAACGGCCAGGTGCAGCTGACCACGACCGCCGCGCGCGACCGCTTCGTCAGCTCGGTGTCGGCCATCATCGACCGCTACGGCCTCGACGGGCTGGACATCGACTTCGAGGGCCACTCGCTCTACCTCAACGCGGGCGACACCGACTTCCGCAACCCCACCACCCCGGTGATCGTCAACCTGATCTCGGCGCTGAAGAGCCTCAAGGCCCGCTACGGCAGCAAGTTCGTGCTGACGATGGCCCCGGAGACGTTCTTCGTCCAGGTCGGCTACCAGTTCTACGGCGGGGCGGGCGGCGGCGACAACCGCACCGGCTCCTACCTGCCGGTCATCCACGCCATGCGCGACGCGCTGACCGTGCTGCACGTGCAGGACTACAACTCCGGACCGGTCATGGGCCTGGACAACCAGTACCACAACATGGGCGGCGCGGACTTCCACATCGCCATGACCGACATGATCAAGGCCGGGTTCACCGTGGCCAACACCGGCCACCGCTTCCCCGGCCTGCGCGAGGACCAGATCGCCTTCGGCCTGCCCGCCGCCGTCAGCGCGGGCAACGGCTACACCCCGCCCCCGGCTGTGCACCAGGCGCTGAACTGCCTGGCGCGCAACCAGAACTGCGGCGGCTACACGCTGCGCGGCGGGCCGTCGCCGTCGATCCGCGGGTTGATGACGTGGTCGATCAACTGGGACCGCTACTACGGCTGGGAGTTCCAGAACAACCACGAGCCGTTCCTCAACGCGCTGCCCTGACCGCCCTGGCGCGGACGGCCCTCGCGCGAACAACGAGGACGGCGGCCAGCGCGCCCAGCAGGAGGCCGCCGATCCCCCACTCCCAGCGGGCGTCGGTCCCCGGCTCGACCGGGACCGGCGCCTGCTGGGCTGCCGGGACCACCGGCGCGGCGACGGCCTGCGTGCCCGCGGGCGTGGCCTCGCCGGTGAAGCCCAGCCTCCCCAACACCTCGGTGAGCCGCTCGGGCTGCCGCAGCGCGCGGCGCACCGGCTCGGCGCCTTCCGGCGCACCCATGATCAGCGTCGTCTCCACAATGCCCTCGGCGAGCAGGATGCGGTCGGTCCGCCAGACGCTCACGTCGTGCACGAGCCAGGTCACGGTCACATACGGGCCGCTGTCGAAGTCGCTGGCGCCCTCGATCTCCGCGCCGTCGTCCAAGAGGGACTGCAGGGCGGTGTAGTCGGCGTCGGTGTGGTAGAGCGCCGCCACGCGGGCTTCGGAGGGCGCGGCGAGCAGGACGCTGGTCGGCCCGCCCGCGGCGGCCGGGCCCGCGCCGAGCGCGAGGCCGATGGCGACGAGGAACACCAGGGCAAGGGATCGCATGCCCCTCATACACCGCAGGCCCCGACCGGGTTCCCGGATCAGGATTCGGCGATCGCCAGGGCCTCGGCCAGGGTCAGCTCGCCCTCCAGTCGGAAGGTGACCCCGCCGGACTGCCAGATCAGCGTGGCCCCGGCCAGCCGGGGCGGCTCGACGCGCTCCCCCGACGGGGCCACGACCACCAGCTCGTGCGGCGTCGCCAGCCACAGCGCCGCCTCGCCGCGCACGGTCGTGTGCCGCACGCGGTCGTAGACCAGCTTCGTGAAGTACGGGGCCAGCGTCCCGGCCACCTGGTCGAGCCGGATCGCGCCGTCGCGCCAGGACAGGGACACGACGTGGCCGTCGGCGGACACCGCGGCCGAATCGGGCTCGCCCAGCCGCGCTGGCACGGCCACCGGGAAGCCCGCCAGGGCGCGGGCCTCGGCCAGGGACAGCCCGGCGGCCGTCGGCGGCGGCGGGGCCGAGGTGGGCGGGTCGCCCACGCCGGGCTGGATCTGGACCGCGCCGATGCCGAGCCACTCCACGACGGCCGCGCGCACCGGCGGGGTCAGCGCGCCCGCCAGCACGAGCGCGGCGAGCCCGCCAGCGACGGCCCGCCTGCGCAGCGCCCGCAGCCGCAGGCGGGCGGGCCGGGGCTCGGCGGCCACCCGCGCCATCACGGCCGCGGTGAGGTCGGGGGGCGCCGGGGGGTTGATGGACCGGCCCAGCTCGCGGAGCTCGTCGGCCAGGGGATCAGACACGGGCGCCCTCCGGCAGGGTCTCCCGGAGGGCGCGCAGCGCCCGCGACAGGCGGGACTTGACGGTGCCGCGCGGCAGGCCCAGCACGGTCGCCGTCTCGCGTTCGTCCAGGTCGAGCAGGTACCGGCAGGTGACGACCTGCCGGTACCGCTCGGGCAGCGCGGCGACCGCGCCGAGCAGCTCGGCGCGGCGGGCCCGCTCGGCGGCCGAGGCCGCCGGGTCGGCCAGCAGCTCCGGCTCGGCCGCGGCGGCCTCGGTCAGCCCCCGCCTGCGGCGCGACCGCACGAGGTTGCGCGTCTCGTTGGCGACGATGCGCAGCAGCCAGGGGCGGAAGGCCGCGCCGTCGCGGAAGCCGCCGAGGGCCCGGAACGCCTTGACCAGCGATTCCTGCACCACGTCCTCCGCGTCCGCGCCCGCCCCGAAGAGCAGGGCGGCGCGCAGGGCCGCGCCGGTGTGGGCGCGCACCAGTTCGGCGTACGCGCCCACGTCCCCGGCGCGCACCCTGGCCACCGCGTCATCGCCGTCGATCCGACCCGCTCCCGTCTGCCGTGCTCAGCACTGTCTACACCGCAGACGGGAGATCGGTTCCACTCAGCCGCGCAGACCCCGGTGCAGGGCCCGGATCAGCTCGCCGTCGGCGGTGTCGCCGTCCAGCGACCAGATCATCGCCCCGCCCAGGCCCCGGCTGTTGATGTAGCGGGCCTTGCGGTTCATCTCGACCGGGTCGTCCCAGGTCCAGAAGGTGGTGCCGTCGAACAGCCAGGCGTGCCCGGCGCGGTTGTCCCGGTAGACGGTGAACTCCCCGAGCTTGGGCTTGAGGTTCTTGTAGTCCTCGTAGCCCGGCTCCCAGGTGGCCGGGGCGGGCCCGGCCGCCGGCTGGAACAGCCCGTCTCCGCCGCCGGTGACGCCGGTCCAGCCGCGGCTGAAGAACGGCACCCCGAGCACGACCTTGTCCCGGGGCGCGCCCCGGGTGAGGTAGGCGTCGACGGCGACCTGGGAGCTGAAGTCGGGGTTGGTCGGCCCGTTGCGCGGGGTGAGCACCGACGACTGCTGGTTGGTCACCGACTCCCACGTGCCGTGGTAGTCGTAGCCCTGGATGGTCGCGAAGGTCAACTCCTTGAACACCTTCTTGACCTCGAACCCGCGCTCCACCATGCCCGGGTTGGCAGGCAGGAAGGCGGTCAGGTCCGCGCGCTTGCCCAGCTGCTTGCGGTACTCCTTCACCAGCAGGGTGAAGTTCTCCCGGTCCTGCGGCCGCACGACGTTGCCGGGCGCGGCCTCGCTCGCGGGCCACTCCCAGTCCAGGTCGATGCCGTCGAAGATCCCCGCGGCCGCGCCCGGCGCCGCCCCGGGCAGGTTGCCCTTGATCCACATGTCGATGCACGAGCGGACGTGCTCGGCGCGCGACTGCCGGGTGAGGGCGGCGTTGGAGAAGTACTTCGACCCCGTCCACCCGCCCAGGGAGATGAGCACGCGCAGCTTGGGGTAGCGCTTCTTGAGCTGGCGCAACTGGTTGAGGTTGCCCGCCAGCGGCTGGCCCTCCACGTCGGCGACGCCGCTGACGCTCTGCTCGGCGCTGAACGGGCGCTGGTAGTCCGCCCAGGGGTCGGAGCTGACGCAGCGGCCCTGCTCGTCGAGGAAGCCGAAGGCGTAGTTCAGGTGCGTCAGCCGGGGCGCGGTTCCGTTCTTGACCAGGTCGCTGACCAGGAAGTTCCGGCCGTAGCCACTCCACTGGGTGTAGTACCCGACGACGCGGTCGCCGTGGTGCTGGCCGTGGTTGCCGTGGTGGTGGCCGTGGCCGCCGCGGTGCGCCTGGGCAGGCGCGGTGGCGAACGCGGAGGCGAGCAGCGCGGCGGCCACCGCGCCCGCTGCCCATCTGGCTCGGGTCATGCCACTCCTCTCGTATGGTCTGGACCACACTAGGAGTTGGTCTATACCACCGCATACCGCCCGAATGGCCTATCTCACAACGTGCGCAGTCACTGCAAACTTGCACAACGCGCACTTTTCTCCGCTACCCTGGTCGGGTGAACCTCCGCGACCGCAAGAAGCGCCAGACGCGCTCGGCGCTGATGCGCGCGGCCCTGGAGCTGGTTCACGAGCGCGGCGTCGACCACGTGACGGTGGAGGACATCGCCCGCCGGGCCGACGTGGCCCCGCGGACGTTCTTCAACTACTTCGCCACCAAGGAAGACGCCCTGGTCGGGCCCGACCCGGAGTCCGCTGAGCGGCTCAGGGCGGGCATCGGCGACGCGCCCGCGCACCTCTCGCCGGTCGAGGCGCTGCGGCAGGCGCTGCAGGCCGAGATCACCGAGCTGGCCAGCGACCACAAGCTGTGGACGCTGCAGATCGCGGTGTTCGACCGGCACCCGGAGCTGCTGGCCAAGGCGTTCGCGGGCGGCGCCGAGGCCGAGCGGCAGATCGTGGCCGCGATCGCCGAGCGCACCGGCCAGGGCCGCACCGACACCTACCCGCTGCTGCTGGCCGCCGCTGGGGGCGCGGCCTTCCGGGTCGCCCTGACCCGCTGGTCCACCCTGGCCGACCCGCCGCCCCTCGCCGAGCTGCTCGACGAGTCCTTCCTGCTGCTCGCGGCGGGCCTGCCCGACCCGCGCTGAGAACCCCTGTCGAAACACCCACACCCGAGGACGCGCATGTCCATCACGCAAGACCCGCCCGCGGCCGCGCCCGCGTCGCGCCGGGACATCCTCCAGGCCATGTCCGGGCTCATGCTCGGCATGTTCATGGCGATCCTGGCCTCGACGATCGTGGCGAACGCGCTGCCGCGCATCGTCGCCGACCTCCACGGCTCGCAGTCGGTCTACACCTGGATCGTCACCACCGAGCTGCTGGCCATGACGGCGACCGTGCCGCTGTGGGGCAAGCTCGCCGACCTCTACAGCCGCAAGCTGCTCATCCAGCTCTCGCTCGGGCTGTTCGTGGTGGGCTCGCTCATCGCCGGGCTCGCGCCCAACGTCGAGGTGCTCATCGCCAGCCGCATCGCCCAGGGCCTGGGCGCGGGCGGCATGACCGCGCTGGCCACGATCGTGATGGCGGCGATGATCCCGCCGCGCGAGCTGGGCCGCTACGCGGGCATCTTCGGCGCGGTCTTCGGCGTGGGCACCATCGCCGGTCCGCTGATCGGCGGCGTCATCGTCGACACCTCCTGGCTGGGCTGGCGCTGGTGCTTCCTCATCGGCGTGCCGTTCACCCTGGCCTCGATCGTGCTGCTGCAGCGCACGCTGCACCTGCCGGTCGTGCGCAAGGAGGTCAAGATCGACTACCTGGGCGCGGCGCTGATCGTCGGCGGCGTCTCCACGCTGCTGGTGTGGTCGACGCTGGCGGGCAACCAGTTCCCCTGGGCGTCGGGCTGGACCGCGCTGCTGGTCTCGGTCGGCGTGGTGCTGCTGGCCCTGGCGGTGTGGGTGGAGACCCGCGCGGCCGACCCGATCGTGCCGCTGACGATCTTCCGCAACCGCACGGTCACGCTCACCACCGTGGCCAGCACGCTGGTCGGCGTGGCGATGTTCGGCGGCACGGTGTTCCTGTCGCAGTACTTCCAGATCGCCCTGGGCAAGACGCCGACGCAGGCGGGCCTGATGAGCCTGCCGATGATCCTGGGCCTGCTGGTCTCCTCCACCGTCGCGGGCCAGCTGATCTCCCGCTACGGCCGGTGGAAGGTCTACCTGGTCGCGGGCGGCGCGGTGATGGTGGCGGGCATGGTGCTGCTGTCGACCATCAACGCCCAGACCAGCGTGCTGCTGGTGTCGGTGCACATGGGCGTGCTGGGCGTCGGCGTCGGCATGCTGATGCAGAACCTGGTGGTCGCCGCGCAGAACGACGTCCCGGCCAAGGACCTGGGCGCCACCACCTCGACGCTGACCTTCTTCCGCAGCCTCGGCGGCGCGGTCGGGGTCAGCGCGCTGGGCGCGGTGCTGGCCAACTCGGTGACCCGGCAGATGACCGAGCGCTTCGGCCCCGCGGCCGCAGGCGGCGGGACCAGCGAGGTGCCCGACCTGACCACCCTGCCGGAGCCGGTGCGCGCGGTGGTCGCCGAGATCTACGCATCGGCGACCGCGGAGCTGTTCCTCATCGGCGCGCCGTTCGCCGTCGCCGCCCTGGTCGCGGTGCTGTTCATCAAGGAGAAGCCGCTCAAGACCCAGAGCGGCGACGAGCGCCTGGCCGCCGAGTTGGCGCACTGAACCCGGGCTCGGGATCGGTCAGACCGCCTGGCCGATCCCGAGCAGATTCCCCTCGCTGTCGCGGAACCAGGCCGCCCGCTCCCCCGTGCCCTTCCCGGGGTAGTGGCCCGCCACCTCCGCAATTCCGTCCACAGTGAACGGATAATCGAGGAATTCGACCCCGCGCGAGCGCAGCAGGGCCATCGCCGCGTCGAGGTCGTCGACCTCCCACGCCAGCTGCGTGTGCTCCCCCGACGCCGCCCCGGCCGAGCGGAAGAGCGCGAACTCCGCGCCACCGCACCGGTACAGCAGGCCCCCGGGCCGCTCGGCGACCGGCCGCAGGCCCAGCTTCTCGGCGTAGAAGGCGCGGGCCCGGTCCAGATCGGCCGCCGGAATCCGGGCGGCCACCCGGGAATGCTCCAACATGGTCCCTCCATTGGTGCCAACGTCCCAGTGGCAATACTGGCAATGGTTTTCTGCGTTTACCTCGTCTAACGTGCAAATCGTCCGCGCGGACGTTCCACACCCTGTTGCCTGCGGGCAGGCTGCTCCCCGCCCGCGGGTCTCGCACCCGACCAGGGAGACGATTCCATGGGACGACCTGACCGCCGCGCCCTGCCCAGGAGATGGACCGGGGCGGGCGTCGCCGCCGCCACCGCGATCGCCGTGCTCGCCCCGCCCGCCGCCGCTGCCGAGGGCGTCGTGCTGGGCGCCGACCGCCCGGGCGCCATCCCGAACAGCTACCTCGTCGTCTTCAAGGACGCTGCCGCAGCCAGCGTGGACGGCCTGGCGCGCAAGTACGGCGCGAGCGTCGAGCACACCTTCCGGCACGCGGTACGCGGCTTCGCCGGGACGCTCCCGGCGAAGGCGGCCCGGCAGCTGGCCGCCGACCCCGGCGTGGCCTACGTCGAGCAGAACGCCACCGTGCGGATCGCCGGTGTGCAGCCCAACCCGCCGTCGTGGGGCCTGGACCGCATCGATCAGCGGGATCTGCCGCTGGACAACAGCTACACCTCCCCCAACGACGGCGCCGGGGTGACCGCGTACATCATCGACACCGGCATCCGGACCACGCACAGCGACTTCGGCGGCCGGGCGAGCTGGGGCACCAACACCGTCGACAGCAACAACACCGACTGCAACGGCCACGGCACCCACGTCGCAGGCACCGTCGGCGGCAGCGCCCACGGCGTGGCCAAGGCCACGCGGCTGGTCGCGGTGAAGGTCCTCGACTGCCAGGGCTCGGGCACCCTCGCCGGGGTCACCGCGGGCGTGGACTGGGTGACGGGCAACGCGAACCGGCCCGCCGTGGCGAACATGAGCCTGGGCGCGTCCGGCACCAACGCGACGCTGGAGAACGCCGTCCGCAACTCCATCTCCTCCGGGGTCACCTACGCCATCGCCTCGGGCAACTCCAACGCCGACGCCTGCAACTTCACCCCGGCCCGCATGCCGGAGGCCATCACGGTCAACGCCAGCACCAACGGGGACGCGCGGGCGTCGTTCTCCAACTACGGCACCTGCACCGACATCTTCGCGCCCGGGCAGGACATCACCGCGCCGTGGAACACCAGCGACACCGCGACCAACACCATCAGCGGCACCTCGATGGCGTCCCCGCACGTCGCTGGCGCCGCGGCGCTCATCCTGGCCGCCTCCCCGTCGCTGACCCCGGCGCAGGTGGCCACCGCGATGACCTCGGCGTCGACCCCCAACAAGATCAGCAACCCGGGCACCGGCTCCCCCAACCGGCTGCTCTACGTCACCCCCGGTGAGCCGCCGACCGGGCCGACCATCACCGACCCGGGCCAGCAGCAGGACGTCATCGGCACCCCGGTGAGCCTGCAGCTGAGCGCCGCGGGCGGCGCGACGCCCTACACCTGGTCGGCCACCGGCCTGCCCACCGGGCTCTCGATCAACTCCGCAACCGGCCTGATCTCCGGCACGCCGACGGTGGCCGACGCCTACTCGGTCACCGCGACCGTGACCGACAGCCGGGGCGGCAGCGACAGCACCTCCTTCACCTGGATCATCGAGAAGGAGGACGGGGGCGGCGGCGACTGCGTCAGCCCCGGCCAGAAGCTGGTCAACCCCGGCTTCGAGAGCGGCACCACCGGCTGGTCCGACGCCACGTGGACCATCCACAGCTGGTCCGGCGCAGGCGCGCCGCGCTCGGGCACCCGGTCGGCGTGGATCAGCGGGTACGGCTACAGCGAGTCCGAGACCCTGACCCAGACGGTGGCGATCCCGGAGGGCTGCACCGAGTCCACCCTGTCGATGTACCTGAAGATCGACTCCGCGGAGTCCGGCTCGACGGTGTACGACACGTTCACGGTGAAGATCGGCTCGACCACGCTGGCGACCTACTCCAATGTGGACGAGTCCGGCTACGCGCTGCGGACCTTCGACGTGGGCGCCTACGCGGGCCAGACGGTGTCGATCAGCTTCACCGGCAGCGAGGACTGGTCCCTGCAGACCTCGTTCGTGCTCGACGACCTCGCGCTGAACGCAGGATGATCGGATGCCTGCCCGGTGGGTTCCGCCGGGCAGGCACACCATCGGGCGAGCCAGGCAACCCCCCGGGCCGCCCCTCCCGTCCTCCGCGCATGAAGACCTTCCTCGGAGCACTGGTCCTGCTGGCGGCCGCGACGGCCTGCGGAGGCGGCGCGACGCCCGTCGGCGTCGGCCCCGGCGCGGGCGGGCCGTCCGGGGCCTACCTCAGCGAGTCCGGCCGCGACCTGGTCGAGGGCACCCGGGTCCGGCTGGAGTTCACCGGCGACGGCAGGCTGCTGGCCAGCGCCGGGTGCAACACCATCAGCGGCCCGGTCGAGACCGGGGGCGGCAAGGTCGTGGTCACCGACCTGGCCGTCACCGAGATGGGCTGCGACCCCGACCGCCACGCCCAGGACGAGTGGCTGGCGGGCTGGCTGGCCGCCGCCCCGACGTGGCGGCTGGACGGCGAGCGCCTGGTGCTCGCCGCCGAGGGCGTGGAGCTCGTGCTGGCCCGGCCCGCCGTCCCGCCGCTGCTGGGCACGACCTGGGTGGTCGACACCCTCATCGACGGCGAGGTCGCCGCCTCCGTGCCCGCCCGCGCGACCCTGGTGTTCAGCGCCGACCGGGTGGCCGTCGACACCGGCTGCAACACCGGCTCGGCGGGCTACCGGCTCAGCGGCGCGGCGATCGTCTTCGAGCCGCCCGTGCTCACCCGGATGGCGTGCGCGCCGGAGGTGATGGCCGTCGAGGACGCCATCGTCGCGGTGCTCTCGGGCAAGGCCGCAGTGAGCACGGAGGGAGAAGCGATGACCTTGTCCAACGGCCCCAAGGGAATCCGGCTGACGGCGGCCTGACGGCCACATCGGATCGCCCCCCGGTCGGTGGAACCAGGCGTTTGGCCGGTACCGGCCGGGGTAGATTCCCGACATGATGTGACTTCCGCATCGAGGAGGGAGCGTCTCGGGTGAGCGGCCGCGTAGGGGTCATCGACATCGGCTCGACATCGGCGTGCCTGCAACTGGCCGATGACGGGCCGCAGACTGCTGCGTACAAGTTCCCGACCCGGCTCGGCCGCGAGATCCGGCCGGACGGCGTGCTCAGCAAGCGCGGCGTCCGCCAGGTCGTGCGGGCCGCCCGGGCGACCGTCGGCGCGGCCCGTGACCTGCGCGTGCAGGAGCTGTTCTGCTTCGCCACCTCCTGCGTGCGGGACGCGGCCAACCGCGACGAGGTCGTGGAGGCCGTCTACGACTCGGTGGGGGTGCGGCCGCAGTTCCTCACCGGCGCCCAGGAGGGCTGGCTCACCTACCACGCGGCCCGGCACTGGGCGGGCGAGTCCGGCCGGATGCTGCTGCTCGACGTCGGCGGCGGGACCAGCGAGATCGTCCTCGGCGCGGACCCCCGCCCCGAGCTGGCCCTGTCGCTCCCGCTCGGCGCGGGCACGCTGACCAGGGCGTTCCTGCAGAAGGACCCGCCGTCGGAGAAGGACCTGCGCAGGCTCAAGCGGCACGTGCGGCGCTCGCTGGACGAGCTGGTGGCCGACGCCGACGTCGAGCGCGCCGTCGCCGCGTCGCGGATCCTGCAGCAGCTCGGCAGGCTCGCGGGGGCCCGGCCGCCGGGCAAGGGCCGCGGCGCCGTGCTGACGCTGTCCGATTTGGACAAGTGGATCCCCCGGCTGGCCGACCTGCCCGCGTCGCGCCGGGCCCGGCTGCGCGGCATCTCCGCCGCCCGCGCGCCCTACGTGCTCGCGGGCGCGATCGTGGCCAGGACCATGATGCGCACGCTTGGGGTGTCCGAAGTGGAGCTGTGCCCGTGGACGCTGCGCGAGGGCATCCTGCTGCGCCACCGCAACGGCGATGAACCGCTGCCGCTGGCGCCGCTGCGCCTGCGCTGAGAGGAGACCGCCATGATCGCCCCGCTGCCCGGCGACCGGCGCGGCGCGCCGCAGCGCGCCCTGGTCACCGGATCGGACTCCGGGATCGGCCGGGCGACCGCGGCCGTGTTCGCCCGCGCCGGGGTGGACGTGGCGATCACCTGGCACCGGGACGAGGCCGGGGCCGAGCAGACCGCGCGCGAGGTGGAGGCCGCGGGCGCCCGCTCCTTCGTGACCCGCATGGACCTGACCGACCTGCCGACGGCGGCGAGCGCGGTCGACGCGGCCGCCGACGCCCTCGGCGGGCTGGACGTGCTGGTGAACGCCTCCGGCACCGGCACGTCCACCCCGCTGCTGGACATGGACTTCGACGACTGGCGGGCGGTGCTCGACGTCGACCTCAACGGCGCGTTCCTGTGCGCCCAGCGCGCCGCCCGGCACATGATCGACGGTGGACGGGGCGGGCGGATCATCAACGTCACCAGCGTGCACGAGCACGCCCCGCTGATGGGTGCCGGTCCGTACTGCGTGGCCAAGGCAGGCCTGGGCATGCTGACCAAGGTGCTGGCGATGGAGCTGTCCCCGCACGGCATCACGGTCAACTCCGTGGCCCCCGGCGAGATCTCCACGCCGATGACCGGCCAGGAGGACGTCGACCCCCGCGAGCAGCCCCGCCCCGGCTACCCGCTGGGCAGGCCGGGGCACGCCCACGAGGTGGCCTCGGTCATCGCCTTCCTGGCCACCCCGGCCGCGGGCTACGTCACCGGCGCGTCCTACGTCGTCGACGGCGGCATGCTGCTCATGGGGCCGCAGGCCAGCGCCGCGCTCCAGGACGAGGGCTGGCGCTCCCCCTAGCCCGCCGCCACCCGCAGGTCGGCGACGAGCCCCGCGTACACCTCCTCGCGCTCGCGGGAGCGCAGCACGGCCGACGGGTGGGTCGTGGCGAGGATGCCCCGGCCTGCGAAGGGGCCGTCCGGGGCGGACAGGACGCGGCCGTGGTCGGCGGTGATCCGGAACTTCGGGCCGTGCACCGCCTTGGCCGCGGTCGCGCCGAGGCAGACCACCAGCTCCGGGTCCACCCGCTCGACCTCGGCGACCAGCCACGGCGTGCAGGCGACGACCTCCGTGCGGCCCGGCGTCTTGTGGATGCGCTGCTTGCCCCGCTCCGAGCGCTGGAACTTGAAGTGCTTGACGGCGTTGGTCAGGTACACCTCGTCGCGGTCGATGCCCGCGTCGGCCAGCGCCTTGTCCAGGATGCGCCCCGCCGGGCCGACGAACGGCTCGCCCTCGACGTCCTCGCGGTCGCCGGGCTGCTCGCCGACAAGCAGCAGCCGCGCGGACTCCGGGCCCGCGCCGAACACCGCCTGCGTGGCGTCGCGGTAGAGGTCGCAGCCGCGGCAGGCGCCCACCGCGGCGCGCAGGTCGTCCAGGCTCCCCCGGTCGGGGACGTAGGGCTCGGCGGTCATGGTCATACCGGGGTGTATCCCGCTTCGACCGGCGTCAACCCCGCGGTGTGCGCGGCGAGCACGGCCGCGACGGCCGCGGGCCCGCCGGGGGCCGCGGCGCGCTGCAGGTCGGCCCCGGTGCCGCGGCGGGTCAGCTCGGCGAGCCCGGCGGTGACGGCGCGCAGCTCGCCGAACTCGGCCAGCGCGGGCCGCACGCGCTCCATGAGGGCGGCCAGCCTGCGGCGGGCGGTGGTGCGGGCCAGGGTGACCGGGTCGACGGCCGGGCCGCGGGTGCCGTGGCGGGCCGCGGCCCACATGGCCGCCGACAGCGCCCGGGGGTCCGGCCGGGGCGCGGGCACGCCCGCGGCCAGCTCGGCCGCCGCGGTCACCACGATGGCCCGGCACAGGGCGGCCAGCAGCAGCGCGTCGGCGGGGGTGGGCACGCTGTCGGCGACCCGGATCTCGATGGTCGGCAGGTGCGGGGAGAGCCGGGCCTGCCAGAAGGTGATGCGGTCGTCGACGAGCACCCCGCAGTCGATCAGCCGGGCGATGTGGCGGTCGTGGTCGGCTGCGGAGTCCACCCAGGGCGGCGGCCCGCTGGCCGGGAAGCCCGCCTGGGTCAGCGCGCGCAGGCTGGCGAAGCCCAGGTCGTTGCCCTGCCGCAGCGGCGAGTTGGTCGACAGCGCCAGCAGCGTCGGCAGCCAGGGCGTGACGTAGTTGAGCAGGGCGGCGGCCACGTCCCGGTCCGGCACGCCGACGTGGACGTGCAGGCCGCAGCACAGGTAGTCGGCGAACATGGCGCCGTAGTGCTCGGCGATGCGCGCGTACCGGGCGCCGGGGGTCAGCGACAGCGGCCGCGGTGCCACTATCGCCGAGCCGGAGGCCACCAGCAGCGCGCCGTGGCCGCGGGCCTGCTCGGCCAGCCGGGCGCGGGCGTCGGCGAGCTGGGCGGCGGCGTCGGCGGCCGACTCGCAGACCCCGGTGGCCACCTCCACCTGGCTGCGGGCGAACTCGTACTGCGGGGTCCACGGCGCGCCGTGGCACCGGTCCACGATGGCGGGCCCGCAGTCGACCGGCTCCGCGGTCCGCGGGTCGACCAGCAGGAACTCCTCCTCCACGCCGATGGTCGCGCCTGCCTCGACGCGGCTTCGGGGGTCGGTCGTACGCATGGGCTGCTCCGATCGCGGCCGAAGGCGGGCTTCCCCCTATGGTGCGGCGGCCGGGGGTCACCGGCACACCAAGCATGAGATTCATCGACGCCAGCGTGTGCGCGCAGCCACCGAATGGGTCGGTTTGCGTGACCAGTGCGGGAGGTACCCGCCCTCATGACACGGACGGCCGTGCCGCGGACTACAACGGCGCTCTCCAGGACCGACGCAGCACTTCTGGGTCTGCGCGTCGTGTCTCCGCTGGTCGCAAGCGGTCTCATCGTGCGCAGACCGCGGATGGTCGGCCTGCTGGACCGGGTCGGCGCCTACCAGGCGATGCTCAACGAGCTGCGCAGGCTGCGCCTGCGCTACGGGCCCGGTCCCGCGGTGGCGCAGCTCGGCGGTCGCCGGTTCGTGGTGCCGCTGGCCGCCGAGGACGCCGCCGCGGTGCTGGCCGAGACGCCGGTGCCGTTCTCCCCGGCGAACCGGGAGAAGGTGGCCGCGCTCAGCCGCTTCCAGCCGCACGGCCTGCTCATCTCCCGGCCCGGCGCGCGGCGGGACCGGCGCCGCTTCACCGAGCACGTGCTCGACACCCCGCTGCCCCTGCACCGGCTGTCCGCGCCGTTCGCCGCAGCGGTCAGCGCCGAGGCCGAGGCGATGCTCGACAGCAGGCGGCTGGACTGGCCCACCTTCGCCGACGGCTGGTGGCGGCTGGTCCGGCGGGTCACCCTCGGCAAGGGCGCGCGCGACGACGTCGAGCTGATCGATCTGCTGCACACGCTGCGGTCGGACGCGAACTGGTCCTACCTGCACCCGCGCCGCCCGCGGCGGCGGCAGCGCTTCGCCGAGCGCCTGCAGGACCACCTGGACCGGGCCGAGCCGGGCAGCCTGGCGGGGATGACCGCCGCCCAGGGGTCGCAGGCGGTCCAGCAGTTCCCGCAGTGGCTGTTCGCCTTCGACGCGACCGGGATGACGGTCATGCGGACCCTGGCGCTGGTGACCAGCCACCCCGAGGTGCTGGCCAGGGTGCGCGACGAGGAGGACCGGCGGCCGGTGCTGCGGGCGTGCGTGCTGGAGTCGCTGCGGCTGTGGCCGACCACGCCCGCGATCCTGCGGGACACCACCGAGGCCACCGCGTGGGGCCCGGCCGGGACGACGGTCGCGGTGCTGACCCCGCTGTTCCACCGCGACTCCGGCGACCGCTTCGACCCGGACCTGTGGCTGGACGGCCGGGCGGCGCTCAACCCCGCCCTGCTGCCCTTCAGCGCGGGTCCGGCAGGTTGCCCCGGCCGCAACCTCGCCCTGTTCCTGGCCTCCACGCTGGTGCACGCCCTGATCTCGCGGGCGGAACTGACCCCGCGCAAGCCGCTGAGCGCGGGCCCGATGCCTGCCAACCTCAACCCGTTCAAGCTGGCCTTCGACCACCGCCCGCTGACCCAGCGCCCCTAGCCCTGGTGCTCCTAGCCGAGTGCACAGGCCGCGACGACCACGTCCAGCAGCGCCACCGCCATCACCGCCGTGAACGGGGCGCGCCCGCCCCGGGCCACGCCCACGGCCACCACCGCCGCGGACACCGCGATCGCGGCCACGGCGAGCGCGGGCACCGGACCGGGCGGGCCGACGGCGACGATCACCCCCGTCACCAGGACCAGGGCGGCCGCGACAGCGGTCGAGGCGCGGGCGCCCAGGCGGTGGGGCAGGCCGCGCACGCCGGTGGCCGCGTCGTCGGCCAGGTCCGGCAGGGCGTTGGCGAAGTGCGCCCCGCTGCCCAGCGTCGCCGCCGCGGCGACCAGCCACGCCGGGGCCAGCCCGGCGATCACCGGCAGCAGCCCGAACGCGACCGCGTACGGCAGGACCGAGAACGCCGTGGCCTTCACCCCCAGGTCGTAGGCCCAGGCGGCGGCCAGCGCCACCGCGTGGGCGAGCAGGGCGACCGGGCCGAACAGCGCCGTGAGCGCGAGCGCGGCCACCGCGGCGACCGCCACCCCGATGCCGACGGTCCGCCGCGGCACCCGGCCGTCGGCCACCGGCTTGCCCGCCCGGCCCACCGCCGCGTCGCGCGGGGCGTCCACCAGGTCGTTGAGCCAGCCGACCGAGAGCTGTCCACAGAGGACGGCGCCGGCGATGCCCGCCACCCCCGCCGCGGAGCGGCCCGCGGCCGCGGCCAGGGCGGCGGCGAGCGCGGTCACGGTGAGGCTGGGCGCGGGGTGGCACGCCAGCGCGAGGGCGGCCCCGGTCCGCACGGCCTGCTGCACGGGCCCGAGTGTGCCAGCCTGGAGCACGTGCCACCGACCGAGCAGTTGCCGAGGAACGACATCCGCCTCTACGACCGGCTCGCCGACCAGTGGTGGCGACCCCGGGGGGCCTTCGCCATGCTGCACTGGCTGGCCGCCGCCCGCGGCGCTGCCGTGCCGCCGCCGCAGCGCCCCGGCGCGGTCCTGGTGGACCTCGGCTGCGGGGCCGGGCTGCTGGCCCCGCACGTGCGCGGCTACCGCCACGTCGGGGTGGACCTGTCGGCCAGCGGGCTGGCGCAGGCCCGCGCGCACGGGGTGGCCGCCGTGCGCGGGGACGTGCTGCGGGTGCCGCTGCGCGACGGGTGCGCCGACGTGGTGGCCGCCGGGGAGATCCTGGAGCACGTCACCGACCTGGGCGCCGCGGTGCGCGAGATCGGGCGCGTGCTGGCCCCGGGCGGGCTGCTGGTGCTCGACACCCTCGCGGCCACCCGGCGGGCCCGCTTCCTGGCGATCACCGTGGCCGAGCGGGTCCCCGGCCTGGCCCCGCCCGGGGTGCACGACCCGCGGCTGCTGGTGGACCGGGTGGCGTTGGTCAGGTTCGCCCGGGAAGCGGGTATCCGGCTTCGGCTGCGCGGCATCCGACCCGTCCTGACCGACGTCGTGGGCTGGCTGCTGGGCAGGCGCGGGACCGTCCGGATGCGACCGGTGCGGGACACGGGTGTGCTGTTCCAAGGCGTCGGGCGGAAGGTGGGGTGAACCGTGCAGCGACAGGCCGTCGTCCGCGGGATCGGGGTGGCCGTGCCCCCGGCCGTCGACCAGCAGGCGGTGTGGGACAGCCACTTCAGCCCGCGGCTGGGAGGCAGCCGGGCCGCCGGGCGGATCTTCGCCGCCGCCGGGGTGCGGCGGCGGCACGCGGTGGCCGACCCGCGCACCGAGGACGTCGCGCACTGGTCGACCGCCGCCCGGATGCGCCGCTACGCCGACGCCGCCCCGCCGCTGGCCCACCGGGCGGTGGCCGCCGCGCTGACCGACGCCGGGCTGGACGCCGCCGACGTCGGGCTGCTCGCGGTCGCCTCCTGCACCGGCTACGGCACGCCCGGGGTGGACATCGCGCTGGCCGGATCGCTGCCGCTGGACCCGCGGGCGCGCAGGCTGCTCGTCGGGCACATGGGCTGCTACGCGGCCCTGCCCGGCCTGGACAGCGCCTGCGACTACGTCACCGCCAACGGCAGGCCCGCGGTGCTGCTGTGCCTGGAGCTGACCTCCCTGCACGCCCAGCCGACCACCGACGACCCCGAGCAGATCGTCTGCCACGCCCTCTTCGGCGACGCGGCCGTCGCGCTGGTGCTGGTGCCCGACAGCGGCCCGGGCCTGCGGATCGTGGACACCGCCTGGCGCACCCACCCGGACACCAGCGACCACATGACCTGGCAGGTGACCGACCTGGGCTTCCGCATGGGCCTGTCCCGCCGGGTGCCCGACGTGCTCGGCGTCGAGGTCGAGCTGCTGGCCAAGGACCTGCTGGCCCCGCACGGGCTCTCCCCGGCCGACGTCGACCGGTGGGCGGTGCACCCGGGCGGCCCGCGCATCCTGACCGCCGTCGAGCGCGGCCTGGGGCTGCCCGGTGACGCGCTCGCCCAGTCCCGCCAGGTGCTGGCCGACTACGGCAACTGCTCGTCGGCGACGGTGCCGCTGATCCTGCGGGAGTTACGGCCCGACCCCGGCGACACCGTGGTCGCGCTGGCGTTCGGGCCGGGGCTGACGCTCTCCGGCGCGCTGCTGGTGGCCGAGCCCTGAGCGTCGTCATCGTCGGCGCCGGGCCGGTGGGGATGACCGCCGCCCTGCTGCTGGCCGGGCGCGGGCTGGCGGTGACCGTGCTGGAGCGCCACCCGCTGCCCTACCCGCTCCCCCGCGCGGTGCACCTCGACGGCGAGGCGGTCGACATCCTGCGGGCGGCGGGCGTGCTGGAGGGGTTCCTGGGCATCAGCCGGGCGATGCCCGGGCTGCGGCTGGTCGACCCCGAGCACCGGGTGCTCGCCGAGTTCCCGCGCGCGGCGACCGGGCGCTTCGGCCACCCGGACGCCTCCCTGTTCGACCAGCCCGAGCTGGACGCCGTGCTGGCCGCGGCGCTGCCGCCCGGGGTGCTGCGGCGCGGGGTCGAGGTCACCGGGGTCGAGCCCGGCCCAGTGGTCGTGTGCGCGGACGGCACGCGGATCGCCGCGGACGCGGTGCTGGGCTGCGACGGCGCGGACAGCGTCGTGCGGCGCTCGCTCGGCATCGGCGTCCGCGAGCTGCGCCCGCCGGAGCGGTGGCTGGTGGTGGACGCCGTGGCGAGCACGCGGCTGCCGATGTGGGACGGCGTGCACCAAGTGTGCGCGCCGCGGCCCGCCACGTTCATGCGGGTGGTGGGCAACCGGTACCGGTGGGAGCGGCGGCTGGTCGGCGGCGACGACGACCTGCCGCTGCCCGACGGCTGCACCGCCATCCGCCGGGCCTGCTACACCTTCCACGCGCGGGTGGCCCGGCAGTGGCGGCGCGGCCGGGTGTTCCTGCTGGGCGACGCCGCGCACCTGACACCGCCGTTCGCGGGCCAGGGGCTCGGCGCGGGCCTGCGCGACGCGGTGAACCTGGCGTGGAAGCTCGACCACGTGCTCACCCGCGGCGCCCCCGACGCCCTGCTCGACACCTACCAGGCCGAACGCCTCCCGCACGCGCTGGCCACCATCCGGGCCGCCCGGCTGCTCGGCTGGGCGATGACGGGCGGCCGCGCCCGCCAGCGCCTGCTCGCCGCCGCGGCGCACCTGCCGGTGGCCGAGGTCGCGCCCCGGCTGCCCCGCGGCCCGCTGGTCCGCCGCGGCGGCGGCCGGGTCCTGCCCGGGACGGGCTACGCCGGGTTCACCGCGGTCGGCAACCGGCTGGTGCGCCCCGACGGGGTCGTCGCGGGCACGGCGCGCACCGCGGCGGGGCTGGCCGCCCTCACGCGGTCGGTCACCCAGTTCGCCCGTGCATGAGGATCCAGGAGTCGAGGTAGCCGGTGTCGCCTGCGGACACGTCCTGCACCCGCAAGCGCCACTCCCCCACGGCGTCCTCATCCGAGAGGTTCACCGTGTAGGTGGTGTCGATGTTGTCGCGGGAGTCGCCGCTGTTGGGCGCCTTGAGCAGGTAGTACGAACCGTCCGGCGCGAGCAGATGGATCATCAGGTCGCCGATGTAGGTGTGCCGGATCTTCACCGGGACCTTGGCCGTGGCGGATGCCTTGCCGGGGCAGTCGACGACGGTGACCGCGCTGGTCACGCCGCTCCCCGCATCAGGGATGGGCACGTCGGTGTAGTTGCCGACCCCGTAGCAGGGCGGCGGGTCGTCGATGGCGCGGGAGTACAGCATGCGGTTGGGCGAACCGGGGCCGAGGTTGGTGAGGACCTGCGGCGTCGCCTTGTTCACCAGAGCGCCGAGCACGCCGTGGTGGCCCGCGTACGGGTGGCGCTCCAGCTCCAGCGCCGCCGCGCCCGCGACGTGCGCCGCCGCCATCGAGGTGCCGCTCGCGGTGGTCGTGCCGGTGGCGCTGTCGTGCGCGGCGGAGGCGATGCCCTCGCCCGGGGCCCAGATGTCCACGCACCAGCCGTAGTTCGACGTCCAGTACTGGTTGGCGACCCGGGCGTCGTCGCGGCCGGTCGCGCCGACGGTGATCGCCTCGCGCGCCCCTGCCGGGGAGCGGCCGCAGGCGTCGGCGCCGTTGTTGCCCGCGGCGACGGTGGTGACCACGCCGGCGTTCATCATCCCCAGCACCGCCTGGTTGATCGCGCGGGACTCGTCCGTGCTCAGGCTCAGGATGGCCACCGCGGGCTGGACGGCGGTGCGGGTCACCCAGTCGATGCCCTCCAGGAGGTCGGTCGCGGTGCCGGTCGGCGCGCAGCCGACGACCCGGACCCCGACCAGCGCGGCGCGCTTGGCCACGCCGTGGGTCGTCCCGCCCGCGACGCTGGCCACGCGCGTGCCGTGGCCGAGGCAATCGCTGGCGTCATCGTCGTCGTCCACCACGTCGCGTCCGTGCCGGGCGCGCCCGCCGAAGTCCTGGTGGTCGATGGCGATGCCGCTGTCGATGACGTAGATGTCCACGCGCCTGCCCGCGGCCGTGTAGACGAAGCGGTTGTCCAGCGGGAGGTAGCGCTGGTCCACCCGGTCCACGCCCCACGGCGCGCCGACCTGGACGTCGGCCAGCTCCACCCGGCGGTCCTGTTCGACGAAGGACACCCGGGAGTCAGCGGCGACCGCACGGGCCTGCTCCTCGGTCATGGTCGCGCTGAATCCCTTGAGCGCGCTGGCGTAAACCGCGGCCACCTCGCCGCCGTGCTCGCCGGTCAGCTCGCGGGCCACCTCGTCGGGCGGGCCCGCCCGGAGCACGACGAGGTAGCTGCCGTCCACGGGATCGGCGGCGGTGATCACCTCGGCGGCCGCGGGCGGCGCGGCCAGCACGCCTGCGACGACGAGCACGCCGGTCAGGATCGATCTCTTCCGAGCATGCGCCATGTCCGCTGTTCTCCCCTCGCGTAGCCCGCGCGGGCGGTGGGACGGGGACAGGCCCGCGCGGGACCGGTGAGTCCGCCGAAACGGGCGGCGGATGACCAGCAACGGTAGGCACGCCAGCGTGACGGGCCAACCCGCCGACGGCCGGGCCGCCGTGGTGACCAGCCGGTTCGGCGCAGTCCGGCAAGCGGTAAACCCTGCTGGCGGAATCAGGCCAGCTTGGCGGCCAACTCCTCCAGCCGCACCCGCGCGGTCACCAGCCCCGGCCGGTCCCGAGCGGCGCGCAGGTCGGCCAGCCTGCCCAGGCCCGCGACGACCACATCCAGCGGCGGCCCGCTGGCCGTCACGTCCTCTTGGCGCTCGGCGACGCGGGCAGGCTCCTCCAAGAAGTGCCGGACCAGCCGCGAGTGGTGGTAGGCGTACGCGGCGCCGTGGGCCCGGCACACGGCGAGGAACAGCTCGCCGTTCTGCGGGTGCGGGTCGCGCAGGAACAGCTCCAGCAGCGGTTGGGCGGTCATCGCCGCGCGCAGCCGGGGCTGGTCCTCCGGCGGCACGTACGGGTACTTCTCGGCCACCACGCGCTGGTAGAACGGATCGCGCGCCGAGCACAGGCCCAGGTGCAAGTCGATCTCGTTGACCGCGGCGAAGTCGCCCGCGTTCACCCCGCGGTACTCCGCGTCCCCGACGCGGTGGGACATGAAGTACGGCCGGATGTTGTAGTAGAAGCGGTCGGCGTCGAGGGTCTTGCCCAGCGCGCGGTTGAAGGCGAGCACGTCCTCCAGCCCGGACTTGGCCTCCCCGAGCAGGTATGTCGCCAGTGGACTGGAGACGCCCACGGCGGCGATCCGGCGCAGCGCGGCCGCGGCCCGCTGGTAGGCGAGCACCGCCAAGCCGTTGGTGGTGGTGAACTCCGCTTCGTCCGGCAGGTCGGTGAACCGCCGGTAGGCGCCGTCGACGGCTAGGTTGTGGGTGGACTGGTGGGCGAAGACGTACCGGGGCGCCACCCCGAGCCCCGCGCCCAGCTCGGCCGCCAGCGCCCACGCCGCGTGCGGCTCGCCTTCGACGCCGTGCCTGCGGCAGGCGGCGAGGAAGAAGCCGACCGCGCCGAGCAGGCGGTAGCGCTCCTCGTCGGGGTAGCGGTCCACCGCGGCGATGAGCGCCAAGCCCTCGGTGTAGAGGGCGCGCTTGATCCGGTCCAATTCGGGCACACCGCGCAGAACCTCGGCGCGCTCGCCGAAGTACGCCTCATCCAACTCGGTGTTGTAGGCGACGAACTCCCGCCGCAGCCACCGCTCCAGCCCCTCGATCACCCCGCCGTGTCTACCACAGGGCGGTCAGCTCGCGATCGGGAACGCCTCCGCGGTGCCGCAGGGGAGGACGCCGGTCTGCCCGGCGATGGCGTGGAAGTCCCAGCCCGCGATCCGGGACCGGACCACCTGCTCGGTGGTCAGGGTGGCCAGCAGGAAGTCGTAGCCCTGGCGCAGCGCGATCGTGGGCAGGTTCCGCATCAGGAACACGTCGGCCCCGCGCTGGAGGGACACCAGCGGGCTCACCTCGGCGACGCGCCTGCGCACCGCCCACCCGGCCAGCCGCGTGCACGCCTGCTCCACCGGCATGCCCAGCGCGGCCTCCGACGGCAGCGGCTCCTCTTCGGCCCCGGTCAGGCCGACCACCCCGACCGTGCGGCCGAAGGTGGGCGAGTGCCGGGTGTTGTCCCACGCGGTGACGAACAGGCCCGGCTGGTGATCGCACCCCGTTAGCTCGACGCAGTACTCGTAGGGCAGCGTCCCCTGGTGCGCGAAGCCGATGCGGAACCGGCGCGCCGTGCTCGTCATGCTCCACCGTCCCTGTGCCGGGGTTTCCCTCGGCCCAAGGTCGCACCCGCCGCGCGGACGCCGCATCTCCGGGATTGCTCAGGCATGAGGATGTCATGCCGCGGCACGGGAACCCGTCCCGCCTGCGGCATGACCGCGCCGCTGCGCCGCCAGGACCGGTGGCTGGTCCCATGCCACCGGTCCTGGCGCTCGCGGCCCGGGATCAGGCCACGCAGCTCGACAGGTCCGGCGTGGGCGCGGGGACGCCGGACGGCCCGAAGAACAGGTTCAGGCAGCTGAGGAGCCAGCGCGGGTTCTCCTCGGCGATCCAGTGCCCGGAGTCCGGGGCGACCACACCGCGCACGTCGTCACCGACCTGGCTGAACGAGTTGCCGACGATCGGGCCGAACGCGAACTCCGCGCCCATGGCCAGCACCGGCATCTGCAGCCGCTTGTGGGCGTTGGCCTGGTTGTTGGCCGCGTCCTGGCCGAAGGCCCGGTAGTACTCGTACCCGGCGCTGCGGCGGTCGGGGTTGGCGTAGGCGCGGAAGAACACCTCCTGGTCGATGCGGTCGGGGTAGCGCGAGCCGCTGAACATCCAGCCCAGGTAGGTCGGGACGTCCTCGTTGTCCATGATGGCCTCCGGCACCGGCTTGGGCGCCTGGTTGAAGCCCAGGTGCCAGCTGATGCCGTAGAAGTCCTCCAGGCCGAAGCCGGACAGCGGGGTGTCCATCACGACGAGGCGCTCGACCTCGTTCGGGTAGTCGCGGGCGTAGGGGTAGGCCACCAGGGCGCCGGTGTCGTGGCTGACGATGGAGACCTTGCGGAAGCCCAGCTTGTGCACGCCCTCGCGGATGCGCGCGGCGGTGCGCACCTTGTCGTAGCCGGTGGCCGGGATGGACGACGCGCCGATGCCGGGCAGGTCGAAGGCGATGACGGTGTGGTTCTGGGCCAGCGCGGGCATGACCTTCGACCACTCCCACCAGGTCTGCGGCCAGCCGTGCAGCAGCACCAGCGGCGGGCCGGAGCCCCCGCGCACGTAGTTCAGCACCGTCCCCTCGACCGCGACGCTGCCCTGGTAGAAGCCGCCCGCCAGCCGCGCGGGCGACGCCTCCGGCCGCTCGGCGTGCGCCGCCGACCCCAGCAGCAGGAGCACGACGGCGGACAGGGCCGCATAGACCCCGCGGCGCAGCCGACTATCCTTTCGGAACACTGGATTTCTCCTTGCATGGAAGACAAAGTAGCTTCCTTATATGCCTGTCTCGATCACGGAGTCAATGAAGTCCGACCGGGACATGACGGCGTCACATGTGGATTAGTCCAAACTGTCGTACCCCGCCGTAGCTGCGGTGATCTTGCGCTGGTGGGGCTGACGGGCGACCGTCCCACCGGGCCGTCCACAGGGGGCGGGACGACGGAGTGGACGGAGTGGACTGTTACGTTGCGTGAGCATGACCACGCCGTCCGTGCACCCTCGTCGCGTTAACCCTCGGCCGATACGGGACTGGCCCGTCCCCCGCGCCGTTCACGCCGCCATGGTCCGCTTCTTCCGACGAATCTTCGGCGAATGGAAGATCTCGGCGAACTCCAGCCGCATCCCTGCGACGGAGCGGGGCTCTGATCGCTCCGGCGCGTCCTCGGGGTGATCACGGCCACTGGGCGCGAGGGGCGCGACGATCTCCTCTGGGTGAGGGTGCGTCACCCGGTGGGATTCGGGGTAGTACACCGGTATGGCGGTTTACGGGTTTCACGCCTCGCATGAGCAGGTTCGGCCTGGGCGGTTGTTGGAGGCTGTGCGGAGGGCTGAGGGGGTGGGGTTCGGGGCGGCGATGTGCTCCGACCACTTCGCGCCCTGGACTTCTGCGCAGGGGGAGTCGGGGTTTGCGTGGTCGTGGTTGGGGGCGGCGCTGGAGGCGACCGGGTTGGGGTTCGGGGTGGTGAGCGCGCCTGGGCAGCGGTATCACCCGGCGATCCTGGCGCAGGCGATGGGCACGCTCAGCTCGATGTACCCCGGCCGGTTGTGGGTCGCGCTCGGTAGCGGGGAGGCGGCCAACGAGCACATCACCGGGGACCCGTGGCCGCGCAAGGACGTGCGCAACGCGCGGTTGCGCGAGTGCGTCGAGGTCATCCGGGCGCTGCTGGCCGGTGAGGAGGTGACCCACGACGGGCTGGTCACCGTCGACCGGGCGCGGTTGTGGACCCGGCCGGACGAGCCGCCGCCGCTGTTCGGAGCAGCTGTGAGCACGCAGACGGCCGCGTGGTGCGCCGAGTGGGCCGATGGCCTGGTCACCGTGAACGCCCCCGTCGACCACCTGCGCAAGATGGTCGACGCCTACCGCGGCGCAGGCGGTCGTGGGCCGCTGGCCTTGCAGGTGCACCTCAGCTGGGCGCCGGACGAGGACGAGGCCCTGGCCATCGCGCACCAGCAGTGGCGCGGCAACGTCTTCGCCCCGCCGGTCTGCTGGGACCTGCTGCCCCAGCACTTCGACGAGATCGCCAAGTCCGTCTCCCCGGAGCAGGTGCGCGGCGTCGTGAACGTCTCCGCCGACCTGGCCAGGCACGCCGCCTGGCTGCGGGAGTACGCCGATCTGGGCTTCGAGCTGATCCAGCTGCACCACGTCGGCCAGGAGCAGGGCGCCTTCATCGATGCGTTCGGCGCGAAGGTGCTGGGTGAGCTGGCATGAGGCGCACCGACACCGCTGACCTGTGGTGGAAGAACGCGGTCATCTACTGTTTGGACGTCGAGACCTTCCAGGACGGCAACGGCGACGGCTGCGGCGACTTCCCCGGCCTCACCCAGCGCATCGACTACTTCGCGCGGCTCGGGGTCACCTGCCTGTGGCTGATGCCGTTCCTGCCCACCCCCGACCGCGACGACGGCTACGACATCACCGACTTCTACTCCGTCGACCCCCGCCTCGGCACGCTGGGCGACTTCGTGGAGTTCGTGCGCACCGCGCGCGACCGCGGCATCCGGGTGATCGCCGACCTGGTCGTCAACCACACCTCCGCGGAGCACCCGTGGTTCCGCAGCGCCCGCTCCAGCCGCGAGTCGCCGTACCGGGACTGGTACGTCTGGCGCGACGAGCCGCCCGCCGACGGCCCCAAGGGCGTGGTCTTCCCCGACAAGGAGGACAGCCTGTGGGAGTACGACGAGCAAACCGACCAGTACTACCTGCACCGCTTCTACAAGCACCAGCCCGACCTCAACGTCGCCAACCCCGCGGTGCGCGAGGAGATGGCGAAGGTGATGGGCTTCTGGTTGCAGCAGGGCCTGTCCGGGTTCCGGGTGGACGCGGTGCCGTTCTTCCTGGAGACCGCGGGCAACGCCGACGCCGACCAGCTGCCCGACCCGCACGACTACCTGGTCGACCTGCGCGCCTTCCTGGCCCGCAGGCAGGGCGAGGCGGTGCTGCTCGGCGAGGTGAACCTGCCCTACCGGGACACGATGGCCTACTTCGGCGACCCCGAGGGCGTCGGCGACGAGCTGACCATGTGCTTCGACTTCGTGGGCATGCAGCGGATGTACCTCGCTCTGGCCCGGGGCACGTCGGCCCCCCTGGCCGAGGCGCTGCGGGAGCGGCCGGAGCCGCCGCGGGACGCGCAGTGGGCGACGTTCGTCCGCAACCACGACGAGCTGACCCTGGACAAGCTGACCGACGAGGAGCGCGGCGAGGTGTTCGCGGCGTTCGGGCCGTCAGAGGACATGCAGCTGTACGGGCGCGGCCTGCGCAGGCGGCTGCCGCCGATGCTCGACGGGGACCTGCGGCGGATCAAGATGGTCTACAGCCTGCTGTTCTCCCTGCCCGGCACCCCGGTGCTGTTCTACGGCGAGGAGATCGGCATGGGCGAGAACCTGGCCGTCGAGGGCCGCGCCGCCGTCCGCACGCCGATGCAGTGGGAGCCGGGGCCGGGCGCGGGCTTCTCCACCGCCGACCCCGAGCGCTTCCCCGCCCCGCCGCCCGGCGGGGAGTTCGGCCCGGACCGGGTCAACGTCCGCGACCAGCGCCGCGACCCGGACTCGCTGCTGTCGTGGATCAAGCGGCTGGTGGAGTGCTACCGCGAGTGCCCGGAGCTGGCCTGGGGCGACTTCGCCCTGATGGACGCAGGCGACGAGGCCGTGCTCGCCCACCGCTGCACCACCCCCGAGCACACTGTCATCGCCGTGCACAACTTCGCCGACCGGCCCGTCAAGGCGGTGCTGGAACTGGCGGACGGCAAGCTCGACGACGTGCTGTTCGACGGGGCGTTCCCGGTGCGCGACGGCAGGCTCACCCTGGAGCTGGACCCGTTCGGCTGCCGCTGGTTCCGGCACACGCGCTGACCCGCCCTTCCCCCGGTCCACCGGACCGGATAGGGTAGCTGGGAGCGCTCCCAGCGCTGATCCCCTCGCCCGGGGCCCGTACCGCGCCGTTCGGGTCCTGGGCGAGGTCCTGCGACTCGCGGCGCCGCTCGGCTCAGCCGTCCATCGGCAGGGTGAACTCGTGCACGGTCTCGTAGCGCTGGCCCGTGGTCAGGGCGATCTTCCCGCTGCGCTGGCCGTAGACGATCGACCACTGGGTGTGGCCCTGGCGCACGTCGGCGAGCAGGTCCATCGCGGCGGCCATGTCGACCGAGCCGCCCGTGCCGGTCAGCGTCTCGCTCAGCGCGCGGTAGCGGTTGTCGGCCATGCGGGACTCCGGCGTGGAGCCGTACCAGCGGTAGTTCACCATCGCCTGCCAGGGGCTCGCGTCGCGGGTGATGCGCAGCTCGCCGCCGACGAACTCCAGGATCGCCGACTGCCCGTGCGCGTCGGCGACCAGGTAGTGCAGCGGCGGGCTGTCGGTGAAGTCCACTGTGTACTCGTTGAACACCGCGATGGCCTCGTCCACGGTCGCGGCGCGGTCCAGCATCATCCGCTGGATGCGGACGCTGCCGACCACCGGGCGGCCGGGGACCTCGGTCGGCTCGGCTGCCGGGACGGTGGCCATGCCGACCACCAAGCCCTGGTCGTTCATGCCGTCGAAGGGCAGCAGCGGGGCGTCGAGCAGCAGGCGCCTGCCCTCGTCGGTGGTGAAGTCGTCGGCGGAGTCCACGCCCAGGTAGGACACGTCGACCATCGACACCGAGGCGTGGCTGTCCGGGGCGTCGGTGAACAGCAGCAGGGCGGGCTGGTGGTCGAAGTCGAAGTTGCGGCCGAACACCGGGTCGTCCGGGTTGCCGCGGGCGGCGAACAGCGAGCAGCCGAACGTCGTCGGGGTGGTGGTCGGGCCCCCGACGTCGAGCGGGTCGTAGTCGCCGTGGAAGGTCATCGTCCACAGCGGGTGGTCGTCGAGCTTGCGCAGGGACGCGAGCGTGGCGGTCTCCTCGGCCGTCAGGGCGGCCGCGGGCCCGGCGGCCTCCCCGGACTGGCAGCCTGCGAGACCGCCCACCAGCAGGACGGCGGCAGCGATGCGAACGGTGCGGGTCACCCCGCCATTCTGCGGCCGACGACCACCGCGCGACCAGCATTCGCGCCAATCTGCGGTTGAGCGCCCCGGTCCGCGCGGCCGCCGCCCGAACCGCAGCGGCACCACCGCGGGCACGTCCGGCAGCCTCCGAGCCGCCGCTGATCGACCGCGCCACCGCGACCGCAGGCGCTCACGCCACGCCAGGTGGGCACAATGCACCCATGCCGAAGGTGTTCATCGCCGGTCCCGTCTCCTGGAACCGGCTCGTCCAGGTCGATCGGCTCCCCGAGGCTCGACCGCACACCGTGTTCGCGCGCGGGCACCGGGAGGCGGTCGGCGGCACGTCGGCCGGGAAGGCGCTCAACCTGGCGCGGTTGGGGGCCGAGGTCGTGCTGCGGACGGTCGTCGGCGACGACGCGCCGGGGCGGGCGGTGGTCGGGGCGCTCACCGCGGCGGGGGTCGAGGTGATCGCGGAGGCGGCGGAGGGGCCGACCGAGCAGCACCTCAACCTCATGGACCCGCACGGCGGCCGGGTGTCGATCTACCTGGAACTCCCGCGCCTCGATCACCCCCGGCACGACGCCGCGGCCTGGGCGGCGCTGCGCGCGGCCGACGCGGTGGTGGTCGACCTCGCCGACCACGCCCGCCCCTTCCTGGCCACCGACCGTCCGATGTGGTGCGACCTGCACGACTACGACGGGGTCGCCGAGTACCACCGCGATTTCCTCGCCGCGGCCGACCACCTGTTCCTCAACGACGACGCCATCGGCGACCCGGAGGCGTTCCTGGCCGCGCGCGTCCGGGCGGGCGCCACCACCGCGGTCGCCACCCTGGGCGCGCGCGGCGCGGTGGCCGCCACCGCCGCGGGCATCGAGCGCGTCGACGCACTCCCGGTCGCGGAGGTCGTCGACACCAACGGCGCCGGGGACGCCTTCTTCGCGGGCTTCCTCGTCGCGCACCTGGCGGGCGCGGGCACCCGCTCGGCGCTGCTGGCCGGGGCGGCGCAGGCCGCCCGCTGCCTCGCCTCGCCCGATCTCGCCTGATCCCGGTTGGAAACTCCCGGCTTTCCCGAATGCGCTGTTCGGCCGCAGCGCGCGGCCGTTGATCGACTGTATGACGTGGGGGGACGATCGGCACCGCCCAGGGAGGCGAGCGCGATGAGCACGGTCGAGAAGCGCACAGCAGGCAAGAAGGTCGTCAAGAACGCGACCCGGATCGCCGCGGGCGTCGGCGGGGTGGTTGGCGCGATCCCCGTGCCGGTTCCGGGGTTGGACGTCGCGGTGGTCGCGCCGGTCCAGGTCTTCATGATCCGGGCCATCTGCGCCTGCTACCACCTGCCGGAGTGCGAGCGGCAGGCCGTCGACCCGGTGGGGCTGCTGCTGGCGACCGCGGTCGCCAAGGCTGGTCGCAAGGCCGCGACCCCGGCGGCGCGGGCCGCGGCGGCCGCGGTCAGCAAGAAGCTCGCGGCGGCGAACGCGGCGAAGCTGGCCCCGGTGATCGGCTCCGCGGTCGCCGCCGCCATCTCCGCGGGCTACGCCGCGGCCACGACCAAGGCCCTGGGCGAGGCGTTCATCCAGCTCTGCGAGTACGCGGCGGACCACGAGCTGAAGGAGATCGACCGCTTCCTGGAGTCGGCGGCAGGCCAGTTCCTCATCCAGCTGCTGACTGCGCTGGGGATGGCCGCCATCCTGCACACGCTCATCGCCGAACCCATGCAGGAGGCCAAGCTCCGCTCCCTCGGCGCGATCCACGACGCCGAGGTCGAGGACCTGCGCAAGGAGATCGACAAGCTGCGCGAGCGGCCCCCGCCCCCGCCCCGCCGGGCAGGCGCGAGCGCATCCTGAGCGACCTGCGCAAGGGCGTGGCGTCCGGCCTCTCCGGCGAGGGCCTGCGCGAGATGGCCGAGTGGTTCAGGAAGCTGGTGGAGAACGGGAGCGCGGCCTAGCCCCTGGTGGTGCCGCCCGAGCCGGGCGGCACCACCAGGTCCCGAGGGTCAGCGGGACAGGGCCTTGCGGACGGCGTCCTTGGTCCGGTCGAAGAGGCCGAGCAGCGGGCCCGCGGCCAGGTTGGCCGTGGCCGACTGCGCGCCCGGGTGCGGATGGGTCGGGGCGACCTTCTCGGCGGCGCGGACGGCGTCGGCGAGCTGGGCCAGGCGGTCGGCGTCCAACGCGCGGCGCAGGTACCGGAACTCGTACTGCTCCTCGTAGTTGGCGTGGTCGAGCACCGCGACGCGCAGCTCGGCCAGCAGCGCCGGGAACTGCGCGTCGTCGGGGCCGATCTCGTCCAGGCGCTTGAGCAGCTCCTTGGCGGCCTGCTCCTCGACCAGCCGGTCCTCCACGACCGCGTCGCCGCCCTCCATGACGCGGCGGGCCTCGGGATGGACCACCAGCTCCTCAGCCGTCTCGTGGACGGCCAGCAGGCGGACCAGCTCGCGGAATGCCTCCTCGCGCGCAGCGCCGGTGGCCGACTCGACCTCGGTGAACAGGTCGCGGATGCGCATGTGCTGCCCGATCAGCAGCTCGACCACGTCGGCCGCCTTCACCCCGGTCATCGCCGCAGCTCCGCGACGGGGTGCTCGCCCTCGGTGGCCATGCGGTAGTCCGCGCCGTCGAACAGCGCCGCGTGCTCGTCGATCACCCGCTCGCTCGGCGGAGCCTCGCCGCCGTGGATGGCCTCCTGCATCTTCTCGAAGCGCTCGTGGGCCTCGCGGACGTAGCCCTCGCCCAGCGTCGTCAGGTCGATCTGGGTGTCGAGCAGCTCGCGCAGGTACTCCTTGTTCGGCTCGAAGGTCACCGGCTCGGGCAGCGCGTCGCCCAGCACCTCCTCGGGCTCGCGGCCGTCGTTGGCCCGCATCAGCTCGCAGGCGGCGTGCAGGTGCTCCAGCTCCATGTTCAGGTGCAGCTCCCAGATCGCCTTCACCCTGCGGTCGGACTCGGTCTGCATGAACGAGTAGTAGAGGTAGCACTCGTTGTACTCGTGCAGGACCAGGCGCTCCCACAGGGTCTCGCCGGGGTCCACCAGGGACTCGTAGTGGGTGACGTGCTCCTCCTCGACCAGCCCGATCTCCTGGTAGAGCTGGCGGGCGATCGGCTCCATGTACTGCGGGCCGACGTTCATGTAGAAGTTCATGGTCTGCTGCTCGGCGGACATGATCGTCAGCGCGTGCAGCTTGGAGATCGGCGCGGTGGTGGTGCGGTCGTAGGGGGTGCGGACGTTGTCGACGGGGTTGCGGTGGTGGTACTTGGTCGGCCGCCCGGGGATGACCTCGGTCAGGCCGTCGACGATCTTCTCGGCCTTGCGGTGCTGGACCATCTCGTAGAGGTTCGCGTACCGGTACAGGTGGTCGAAGTCCTCCAGGACGCCGAACTGGTACGCCTGGGTCAGGTACGGGTCGGGCTCCATGCGGGCCACCCACGCGGTGAGGTCGACGGCCACCTGCTCGTAGGCGATCGTCGTCTCCAGGGCCGACGCGGTGCCCGGCAGCAGCCAGTTGACCACCTTCTGCTGCTGCTGCTCCAGGTACCGGATCTCCGCCAGCTTGCGCTTGACCTCCATGTCCGGGCACTGCCTGGCGAAGTTGTGGCTGAACAGCAGCGCCTCCACCTCGATGCCGTTCATCGTGATGATGCGGCAGCGGGTGTAGGGGTCGGCGTGATCTGGGTCGGTGGGCTCCACATCCAGTTCCCGCCAGTTGCGCAACTGCCGGTCCAAGGGGATGCCGCGGTGCTCCAGCGGGTTGAACGACATCGGGTGCGCCTCTCGGTCGGGGGCAAACATCACGCGGGTTGCCTTAGCCCGGCCCGGCGAAACCCTCAGTGCGTCGATTTCCCCGCGTTCATCCGCTCGGTGTAGCGCGCGCGGGCCTCGGCTACCAACCGCGCATCCAGCCACGCGACGGGGTGCACGTCGACCAGCAGGGGCTCGTTGTCGGGCCCGAAGTCCACCACCCGCCCGTGCAGCACCCACGGGCGAGCCCCCTCACGGAGCTCGCGCACGTACTGGCACACCCGCCGGGCCAGCCAGTCCTCCTCGGGCAGCGTCCACCACCCGGGGGCGGCCAGCGGGTTGGCCGACAGGCCGGGCATCAGCAGCCCGCTCTCGTGGTCGGTGCTGGCCTGGCCTTCGTCGGCCTCGGGCCCGGCCGAGTAGCGCAGGTACAGCTGCGGGCCCATCCGGCAGACCTCGGCCAGCTCGCCGAGGCTGAGAAGGGTGAACAAGAGGCGGCTCCCCGGGGTGCGGTCCGCCGGGGCTTTCCCCCGCCGCCGCCCGCCGAAACCCGCGAGGATGACCCCATGCGCGTCGTGGTCCTGTCCGACACCCACGCCCCCCGCCGCTGGCGCGGCTGCCCGCCCGCGGTGGCCGCCCACCTGCGCGACGCCGACCTCATCCTGCACGCGGGCGACGTGTGCACCGCCGACGTCCTCGACGAGCTGTCCGCCTACGCCCCGGTCCACGCCGTCCTCGGCAACAACGACGGCCCGGACGTCGCCGCCTGGGGCGCCCCGGAGACCCTGGAGCTGACCATCGGCGGCCTGCGCGTGGCGATGATCCACGACAGCGGCCCCGCCGCGGGCCGCCCCGCCCGCCTGCACCGCCGCTTCCCCACCGCCGACGTCGTGGTCTTCGGCCACTCCCACATCCCGATGGACACCACCACCCCCGACCTGCGCATCTTCAACCCCGGCTCCCCCACCGACCGCCGCCGCCAGCCCCACGGCACCATCGGCATCTGGGACCTCGCCGACGGCGACCTGAGCGCCCGGATCATCCCGGTGACGTGAACCCGGTCGGCGGTACGCGCCTCGGCAAACCGTGAGGATTTGTCGCTGACCAGCGGAAAGAAGCACCCACATGGGTGAATGCTGGGCTATTTCGGGTCCTGCTTCGTAACAGCGCCCGCAAATGAGTCGAGGCTTGAATTACGAGCAGCACACGGCCAGGGAGGTAGCCGTGCATCGCCAGCAGCAGCGGGTCGTCGCGCGGGATGAGTTGAGCCGGGTGCTCACCCCGGTGCGGCCGTTCGGGCCGATCGCCACCGAGGACGTGGCCGGGATCGGGCGGTCGACGGTCGACCAGCTCTTCGACCGCAACAACCGGATCTATTCGCAGGCGATCAGCGATCTCGCGCCCGCCTACATCATCGGCCGGAAAGGGGCGGGCAAGACCGCGTTCCTGATCAGCTCGGACACCGGGCAGGACGTGCTGCGGGTCGCCATCGACACCGAGAAGGTCTACCACGAGATGCTGAACGTGCTGAACGCCTACGAGGGGGACGGGCTGTTCGTCGGGCAGCGGGCGGAGATCTGGACCGCGCTGTTCGACCACGTGGCGATGTTCCACGCCTGGCGGTCCTTCGACGGGCACGACCCGCAGGGCAAGCTCAACGTGCTGGGCACCTACCTCGGGCAGACCGCCGACCCGACGGCCGACGCCTCGCAGGTCGCCGAGCGGTTCCTGCGGCAGGTGCGCGAGCGGGTCGAGCAGCGGCCGGGGACCGGGCCGACGGAGATCCTGGAGGGGCTCGGGCAGGACCGGGCGCGCTTCGCCGACGCGCGGGCGGCCATGCGCGACCTGCTCGCCGACCGGGGGCAGCCGCTGGTCATCGTGATGGACAACCTGGAGGAGCTGCACCTGCGGCTGCGGGCGCTGACCCCGGTGCTGGCCGGGCTGTTCCGCGCCGTCGGCGGGATCATGGCGCGCAGCCAGGGCGACCGGCCGTACGGGGTGCAGATCTGCCTGCCGTCGGAGCTGTTCGACCAGATCCACCGCATCGCCGCCGCGGCGGACAAGGACATGCAGGGCGGCTACCTCAAGATCTACTGGACGGCCCGGGAGCTGCTGCGGCTGGCGGGCACCCGGCTGCACCTGTTCCTGCGCACCCACCACCCCGAGGAGCTGGACCGGCTGCTGCGGGCCGCCGACCGCATCGACGAGCCCGAGCCGGACATCGCGCTGCTGCGGGCCGCGCTGCCCACCGACTTCCGCTCCGGCCTGGGCATCCCCGAGGACCCGGTGGCCTACCTGCTGCGGCACACCCAGCTGCTGCCCCGCCACCTCATCCACATCCTCAACAGCGTCTTCAGCAGGCGCGACCGCGGCTCGACGCCCTGGCAGGTCACCCCGTCGGCCATCCTGGCTGGCACCCGCCACGCTGAGCACCTGCTGGTGACCAGCATCCTGGCCGCCTACCAGGCGTCCTTCCCGGCCGCGGGCGAGGTGCTGCGCAGGCTCACCGGGCGCATCGAGATCTGCTTCCCGGCGCGCGACCTGCACAAGGTCTACAACCGGCAGGGCATCCGCAAGGTGTCCGGGATGGACTTCGACGAGTTCCTGTCGATGCTGTTCTCCCTGGGCGTGCTCGGCATCCGGTTCGGCCAGACCGGCCGCTACAACAAGGCGCACTTCCAGTACACCTTCGACTACGAGCTGGCCGCGCAGGAGGAGCAGGACCAGCTGTGCGTGCACCCGCTGTTCACCCGCTACTTGCTGGAGCGGTCGCTGCCGCAGCTGCGCACCTCGCAGGCGCACGCGACCTACCCCTACGGCTGCGACCCGCAAGGCGAGGACTACCGCAGCGCGTTCGGCTACACCGTTCTCTGACGAGGCCCTGCCGGGGGAAGAGATGCCACTGCGACCACGCACCACCAAGGCCCTGCCCGGGGTCGCCGCCGAGTACCTCGACGAGCAGCCGGACGGACCGCGCATCGGCATCGCGCTCTCCGGCGGCGGCATCCGCTCGGCGGCGTTCAACCTCGGCGCGCTGCAGGCGCTGCAGGAGCGCGGCGTGCTGCGGGACGCGGAGTACCTGGCCGCGGTGTCCGGCGGCAACTACATCGCCAGCGCGCTGATGATCTCCGCGGCGCACACCGCGCCGGAGCTGGAGAACGGCAAGCCGCTGTGGGGCCGCGGCTCGCCGGAGGAGCGGCGGCTGCGGCTCAACAGCGACTACCTGGCCCCCGGCCACGAGGGCAAGCTGTGGATGGCGGCCAGCGTCGTCTACGGGTTCATCGTCAACTACCTGCCGTTCGCGCTCTGCGCGGTGATCGCGGGCAGGCTCGTGGGGTGGCTGCTGGCCGCGGTGGGCATCCGGCTGACCGACCTGCGGCTCAACGGCCTGCACCTGCCGCGCTCGGGCGTGCTGACGGTCCTGCTGGCGATCGGGGCGCTGTGCGTGCTGCTGGCCCTGGGGGCGGTGTGCTACCGGCGGATGAGCGACACCCCCGGCGAGTACGGCGAGGCCACCTGGGAGCGGTTCGGGGCGAAGCTGCTGCTGGTGGCGGGGGCGATCGCGGTGCTGCTGCTGCTGCCGGTGCTCACCCAGCTCTACGCCCTGCTGTCCACCGAGGCGCTGTCGTGGCTGTTCCGCGAGCCGCCGGAGACCTTCCAGACCACGGTCGGGCGGATGGCGGCCGGGCTGGTCTGGCTGCTGGCCGCGCTGGTCGCCGCCGCGGCGGCGCTCATGCTGAGCAGGCGGCTGCGGGCGCGCAGGCTGATGCTGCTGCTGGCGTCGCTGGCGGCGGCGGGCCTGCTGCTCGTGCCGCTGCTGTCGGCGCTGGAGATCGCCAACCGCCAGCCCACCCAGTCCGCGGTGGACGTGGCCATCCTGCTGGTGTTCGTCGCCATCGTCCTGGGCATGGCGGTGTTCGTCCACAACCGCCGCTACTCGATGCACCTGTTCTACCGCGAGCGGCTGAACAGCGCCTTCGCCCTGCACCGCGAGCGCGACGAGCGCGGCTGCATCGTCGCCGCGCCGATCAGCTACCGGGAGAAGCTGTACTTCTCCGACCTGGAGCCCGCGCCCGGCCTGCCGAAGCTGGTCGTCTGCTGCGCGGTGAACGTGACCACCGACGACGTGCCGGTCGGCCGCTTCGCCGAGTCCTTCACCTTCGAGCGCGGGCGCAGCGGCGGCCCCCTGTTCGGCTACCACGACACCCGGCGCCTGGAGCAGCGCAACGGCGTGGCCGGGACGGAGCTGACGCTGCCGTCGATGATGGCGGTGTCCGGGGCGGCGCTGTCGCCGCTGATGGGCCGGTTCACCTACCCGCCGCTGCGCTTCCTGATGGCGCTGACCAACGTGCGGCTCGGCGTGTGGATCAAGAACCCGAACCACCCGGCCGCCAAGCGCCCGCAGCGGGCGGGCGGGTCGCGGCTGGCCGCGGGCCTGCGGCGGATGCGCGACGGCTGGTTCGAGCCCGGCGCCTGGTACGTGCTGCGGGAGGCGCTGGGCGCGGCGAAGTCGACCCACCGCTACATCTACCTCACCGACGGCGGGCACTGGGAGAACCTGGGCGTGGTCGAGCTGCTGCGCCGCCGCTGCACGCACGTGCTGTGCTTCGACGCCAGCTGCGACCGCAACGGCGAGGGCCTGGACATCGGCCGGGCGATCGCGCTGGCCCGCAGCGAGCTGGGCGTCGACATCGACCTCGACCCGCGGCCGGTGCTGCCGGACTCGGCCGGGCTCAGCGGGTCGATGGCGGTCGCGGGCATGATGAGCTACCCCGCGCCGGGCACCCAGCAGGCGCAGCTCGTCTACGCCAAGGCCGTGCTCACCCCGGAGGCGAGCTGGGACCTGCACGCCTTCAAGAACCGCGAGCCGCGCTTCCCCAACCACTCGACCAGCCAGCAGATGTTCACCGACGAGCAGTTCGAGGCGTACCGGACGCTCGGGCACGAGGCGGGCGAGAAGGCCGTCGCGCTGCTGAACATCCCCGCGCGGCGGCGGGCGCAGGCGGTCGCGCAGAGCAACGGGCACCGCTGATCGGCCGATTCGCGGGTGTACGAACGCCCGCCCCCGGGTACGTGGCCCGCGTCAGGTCCGCGCACAGAGGGGAGCGAAGCGCATGACCGCAACCGCGGGACCGCCGCGCCGCGTCGAGGTCCGCCTGGACACCGGGCTCAAGCGCGACGTGGGCAAGCTGAGCCTGCTGTTCACCGGCGTCGGGGCGATCATCGGCTCGGGCTGGCTGTTCGGCGCGCTCTACGCCGCCCAGATCGCAGGCCCCGCGGCCATCCTGTCCTGGGCGATCGGCGGGGTCATGGTCATGGTGATCGGCCTGGTCTACGCCGAGCTGGGGGTGATGTTCCCCGTCTCCGGCGGGATCATCCGCTTCCCGCACTACTCCTTCGGGTCCTTCGCCAGCTTCAGCTCCGGCTGGACGAGCTGGCTGGCCGCCGCCGCGGTCACCCCGATCGAGGTGCTGGCCACGATCCAGTACGCCGACCCGTACATCCCGTGGCTGATGGACCAGCGCGACGACGTGTTCGTGCTGACCGGGCCGGGCCTGGCGATCGCGGTCGTGCTGATGTTCCTCTACAGCCTGGTCAACATCCTCGGCGTGAAGCTGTTCGCCCGGCTCAACAACGCGCTGGTGTGGTGGAAGCTCGCTGTGATCGCGCTGGTCGTGGTCGCCTTCTTCGTCCTGGCGTTCAACCCCGACAACCTCACCGCGATCGGCGGGTTCGCACCGCAGGGGTGGGGCTCGGTGTTCACCGCGATCCCCGCGGCCGGGGTCGCCTTCGCCTACCTGGGGTTCCGCAACGGCATCGAGTTCGCGGGCGAGACCGACAACCCGCGCCGGAACGTGCCGTTCGCCATCATCGGGTCCATCCTCATCGCCGGGATCATCTACGTGCTGCTGCAGCTGGCGTTCATCACCGCCGTGCCGGGCGAGCTGCTCACCGACGGCTGGGCGAACCTGGCCTTCGCCGACTCCGCGGGGCCGCTGGCCGGGCTGTCCCTGGTGCTGGGCGCGGTGTGGATGGCCGTGCTGCTGCGCGTGGACGCGGTGATCTCCCCCGCCGACACCGGCCTGATCTACGCCGGGGTCACCGCCCGCCTGGCCTACGCCAACGCGCGCAACGGCAACGCCCCGCAGGCGCTGACGAAGCTGAACAAGCGCGGCATCCCGTGGGTGTCGGTGGTCGTGATGTTCGTCGTCGGCTGCTTCTTCTTCCTGCCGTTCCCGGGCTGGCAGCAGTTCATCGGGTTCATCACCTCGGCGTTCGCCATCTCCTTCGGCGCGGGCCCGCTGGTGCTGGGCGCGCTGCGCAGGCAGCTGCCCGACCAGGACCGGCCGTTCCGGGTGCCCGGCGGCGACGTGCTGCCCTACCTGGCGTTCCTGTTCTCCAGCCTGCTGGTGTTCTGGGCGGGCTGGGCGATCAACGAGAAGATGATCATCGCCCTGCTGGTGGGGTACGTGGTGTTCGCCGTGTACCAGGCGCGCAACAAGGCCGTCATGCCGCCGCTGGAGTTCAAGGCCGGGTCGTGGTTCCCGATCTGGCTCGTCGGCCTCGGGGTGCTCAGCTACTTCGGCGACGTCGACCCGAACCAGCCCGCCGACCCCGGGCTGCTCCTCAACGGCGGCGACGGGCCGATCTCGCTGCTGTGGGGCTTCCTCATCCTGGTCGTGTTCAGCGCCGTGGTGTACGCCTACGCCATCGCGGTGCGGCTGCCGCCCGAGCGCGCCGCCGAGAACATCAGCCAGTCCCCGAAGGACGAGCCCGTCACCGTCTGACGGGTACAGTTGGCGGACGGGGAGGTGACGCGCATGGCCGGGTGGCACGCGCTGCTGGCGCTGTTCGCGCTCCTCCTCGTCCACCAGCCCGCTGAGCTGGTGGCCGCCGTCGCGGTCGTCGCCGTGATCGCGCTGCTGGTCGGCGTGGTCCCCGTCGGCCCGACCGGCCCGGTGTGGGTGCGCTCGCTGGCCTTGCGCAACCGCGCCCAGCGCGCCGCGTTCCTGCGGCTGCGCGATCCCGACGCCGCGGGCCGTCCCCGACCGCGAGCGCCAGGGCGCCTCGGCAGCAGCGCTGCCTGAGCCGTCCTGCCCGCTCGACCCTCGGGAGACCCCGTGTTCCACGACCTGGGCGCGGCCCTGGCCGGGCTGACCGCGCCCGCCTTGGCCATCGTCGCCGTCACCGCGCTCGTCCGCCTGCTCATGCACCCGCTCGCCCGCGCCGCCATCCGCGGCGAGAAGGCCCGCGCCGCCCTGTCCCCGCAGGTGCGCGCCCTCACCGACCGCTACCGCCACGACCCCCGCACCCTCCAGCAGAAGACGCTGGAGCTGTACCGCGAGTCCGGCGTCTCGATGTTCACCGGCTGCCTGCCCGCGCTGGTCCAGATCCCGGTCTTCATGCTGGTGTACCGCCTGGTCACCACGGACAGCCCGCTGCTGGCGGGCACCCTGTTCGGCGCTCCGCTGGGCACCCACTGGCTGGGGGCGTTCGCCTTCACACCCGTCTTCATCGGCCTGTTCGCCGCCTTGGCCGCGGTGGCCTACGCGACCTCGCGCTGGCAGGCGGCCCAAGCGCTGCGCACCGGGGCGCCGGAGCTGCCGATGGCGCGGTGGCTGCGGCTGCTGCCGTTCGGGACCGTGCCGATGGCCGCCGTGCTCCCGCTGGCCGCGGGCGTCTACCTCGTCACGACGACGACGTGGACGCTGGTGGAGCGGGTGCTGCTGCACCGGCTGCTGTAGCCGGGCCCCGGGGTGGGAGCGGCCCCCGTCTGCCGCTCCCACCTCGATCCGCCTAACCCTCCGCGGTCGTCGGGCTGGGCGTGGTCGTCACCGGCTGGCTCGTCGTACTGGTCGGCGCGGTACTGGTCGGCGCGGTGCTGGTCGGACCGCTGGTCGGCGCCGTGCTGGTGGGTGCGGTGGTGGTTGGTCCGCCGGGTGCCGTGCTGGTGGGCGGTGGAGTGTGGCTGTTGGGCGGCAGCGGGACGAAGGGCATCCTGGACACCTCCTGGCAGCCGTCCGGCCCGTAGAGGGGCACGGGGTTGGGGAACCGGTTGTCGAACGACTCGGCGACGACCGGGGTGCAGCTGCCCATCTGGGGGACGTTGAGCGGGACGCCGTTCTCGTTGTAGAGGTAGAACTCCGGGATCTGCCTGCCTTCGGCGTCCACCGCGTAGACGTTCTGCAGCTGCTCGCCGTTGTAGGCCAGGCCGGGCGGGGCCGACACCGGGTAGTAGTAGCCGCTGCCCCGGTGGGACACCGCATCGACGGCCTGCACCGCCAGGGCCAAGCCCAGGCCGATCACCAGCGCGTTCGCGGGAACGACGAGCAGCAGCAGCCGCCGGTCGCCCGCCACCCGCCCGCCCGCCCACAGCAGGACCGCGGCGACGCCGATGATGGCCAGCAGCCAGTAGCCGCCGCCGCTGGCCTGGAGGGCGGCGACGAAGGCCAGGGCGAGCAGCAGCAGCCGGGCCACCCGCCAGCCGGGCCCCAGCTCGCGGGCGCGGTGGGCGTGCGGCACCCGGCCCAGCGCGCGCCTCGCCCGGTCGCGGGCGATGCGGTACTCCGGCACCGACTCCACGTCGACGCGCCGGACGGCCCCGGAGAACACCAGCCACAGCGCCGGGAGCAGCACCAGGCCGCCGAGGAACACGCCCACCAGCGCGTCCCGGTCGTAGCGGTCGGAGAGCAGGCCCGACAGGCCCGCGGCGAGCGCGGCGGCGGCCACCGCCCAGAGCACGCACCGGGCGCGCCAGACCCGCGGGCGCTCCCCCGCGTCCTCCCCTGTGGACGGGTAGCCGCCCGCGGCGCGCAGCTCGGCGGCGTACTCCTCGGGCGTGCCGAGCCGGGCCACGACGGCGTCCAGCGAGCCCGTCTCGGCGTAGACCTCGGCCACGTGCGGCGCGAGGTCCTCCATCACCTCGGCGACCTCCTCGGCGGGCAGGCCTGCCAGCCCCGCCCGCACGCGCTGCACGTACTCGGCCACCTCGGGACGGGTGAGGATGTCGTTCACGCCGCCACCCCCTTCCGCAAGATCCCGTCCAGCGTCTCGGCGAAGGCCCGCCACGCCTTCTCGGACTCGGCCAGCTTGGCCCGGCCCGCCTCGTTGACCCCGTAGTACTTCCGGTGCGGCCCCTCGTCGCTGGGGACCACGTACGAGGTCAGGTACCCGGCCCGGTACAGCCTGCGCAGCGTCCCGTAGACCGAGGCGTCCCCCACCTCGTCGATCCCCCCGGTGCGCAGCCTGCGCACCACGTCGTAGCCGTAGCCGTCCTCGTTCCTGAGCACGGCGAGCACGGCTAGGTCCAGCACCCCCTTGAGCAGCTGGCTCGTATCCACAGCACCCCTCCTGCTATCGCGCTAGCCAGACTATTGCGCATAGCGCGGTAGTGCGCAAGCCGCGGATGCCTGGTGGCCGGATGGCGGGGAGGGGCTTTAGCCTGTCGGGGATTCACCGCAGCCGGGAGGAGCAGGCGTGACCACTTCGGACCGACCCGTCGAGCCGGACGCGGCTGGGAAGCGGTCCATCCACGGGCGCGTGTTCTGGCCGTCGGCGGCCATCGCGCTGGCGTTCATCGCGGTCACCGTCGCCTCGCCGTCGACGATGGAGTCCGCGGTCGGGGCCGTGTCGGGGTGGATCGTGCGCAACTTCGGCTGGTACTACACGCTGCTGGTCAGCGCGTTCGTCGTGTTCGCCATCCGGGTCGGCTTCGGCCACTACGGCGACATCAAGCTCGGCGCGGACGACGACGAGCCGGAGTTCTCGCGCCGCTCGTGGTTCGCCATGCTCTTCGCCGCGGGCATGGGCATCGGCCTGGTGTTCTGGGGCGTCGCCGAGCCGCTGAACCACTTCGCGGGCATCCCCAACCGGGCCTCGGGCATCGCCGCGGCCGACGAGGCGGGCGCGCAGGCCGCGCTGGTGCAGACGTTCCTGCACTGGGGCCTGCACCCGTGGGCGGTGTACGTGGTCGTCGGCCTGGCCGTGGCCTACGCGGTGCACCGAAGGAAGCGGCCGGTGTCGATCCGGTGGGCGCTGGAGCCGCTGCTCGGCCGCCGGGTCCGCGGCGTGCTCGGCGACGTGATCGACATCGCCGCCGTGGTGGGCACGCTCTTCGGCGTGGCCACCTCGCTGGGGCTGGGCGTGGCCCAGATCGCGGCGGGCCTGGACTTCACCGGCCTGATCACCGACCCGGACAACCTCGTCAAGGTCATCCTCATCGGCGCCATCACGCTGATCGCCGTCCTCTCCGTGGTCACCGGGGTGGACAAGGGCATCAAGTGGCTGTCCAACACCAACCTCGGCCTGGCCGGGGCGATCCTGGTCTTCGTGCTGGTGACCAGCCCGACGCTGTTCATCCTGCGCGACTTCATCCAGTCGACCGGCCTCTACCTGCAGAACCTGGTGCGGCTGAGCCTGACCACCACCGCGTTCCAGGGCGCGGCGGGCGAGGAGTGGCAGGGCTACTGGACCGCCTTCTACTGGGGCTGGTGGATCTCCTGGGCGCCCTTCGTCGGCGTCTTCATCGCCCGGATCTCCCGCGGGCGCACCGTCCGGGAGTTCGTCGCGGGCGTGCTGCTGGTGCCCACCCTGCTCAGCTTCCTGTGGTTCTCGGTCTTCGGCGGCGCGGGCCTGTTCCGCCAGCTGTTCGGCCAGGGCGGCCTGGTGGGGACCGACGAGACCGGGGCGGCCTCGGTGGACACCGAGGGCGCGCTGTTCACCCTGCTGGACGGGCTGCCCGGCGGGTCGATCCTGGTCGGGGTCTCGATCATCCTCGTGGTGCTGTTCTTCGTCACCTCGGCCGACTCCGGGTCGCTGGTGGTGGACATGCTCGCCGCGGGCGGCGAGGTGAACCCGCCGAAGTGGAGCCGGGTGTTCTGGGCCTCGGCCGAGGGCGCGGTGGCGATCGCGCTGGTGCTGGCGGGCGGGCTGAGCGCGGTGCAGGGCGTGGCCATCGCGATCGCGCTGCCGTTCAGCCTGGTCATGATCGGCATGTGCGTGGCCATCACCCGGGTGTTCTCCCGGGAGAGCCGGGCGCTGCTGCGCGCCCAGCGCAGGCTCCAGCGCGAGGAGCTGACCGAGCACGTGACCCAGAGCCTGGTCGACGAGGGCCTGGTGGACCGCTCCGAGCCCCGCTCCCCCGGCTGAGCCGTCAGCCCACCGGGACGAGCCGGACCTGGCGGGCGATGGCCCGGATCGCCGCGCCCTCGCCGGAGCCCAGGCCGTGCCGGGTGACGTTGAGCGCGCCCGCCGCGCCGCCCAGGCGCAGCGCGTCGGCCATCGACTCGCCGTTGGCGAGGGCCGCGGTGACGGCGGCGGTCATCGAGTCGCCCGCGCCGCGCGTGTCGACCTGGTGCAGGCTCGGGACCTCGATGGCCAGCACGCCCTCGCGGGTGCGGGCGATGGCGGGCTCGCCCGCGCGGGAGACCAGGACGAGCTCGGCCCCGGTCTCGGCCAGGTGGTGGGCGGCGCGGACGAGCTCGGGCACGGTGTCGGCCTCGGCCGCGCCCGCTTCCAGCAGCTCCTCGTGGCTGACCTTGATCACGCTGGGCCCGCCTTCGCGCGCCGCGGCCAGGTACTCCCCCGCCAGGTCGACCACGACCCGGCAGCCCAGCTCGGACAGGTCGGCGGTCAGCCGCTTGTAGAGCGCGGGCGGCGCGACCCGCGGGTCGTGCACGCCGCCGAGGATGGCCGTGCCCGCGGCCAGGGCCTCGCGCAGGGTGAGCGCGTAGAGGTCGTCCAGCTCGTGCCGGGTCAGCGGGTCGGGCGGCATCTCGACCAGCGAGTCCCGCTCCCCGTCGCGCCGGTCGTGGATGTAGGCGCCGTTGCGGGCGGCCACGTCGCGTCCGCAGACCCGGATGCCGCCCTCGCCGACGAGGTGGCGCAGCACCATCCCGGTCTCCCCGCCGAACGCGCCGCACAGGGTCACCGGCACGTCGAGCACGGCCAGCATCCTGGCCTGCCAGACACCTTGGCCGCCGGGGTGGATGTGCAGGTCGGGCTGGCCGCCGACGGCCTCGACGGTCACGGTCAGCTGCGGCGACGGCGCGAAGACGACGACGCCTGGTTTGTCCTCGGTCACGCCCCGGAGCTACCCCCGCCCGGACCCGGCGAAACGGGATCAAGCGGGCACGGCGTCAGTCCGCCTGCTCCAGACCCGGTGGCCAGCCACCACCTTGGCGAACTCCTCGGCGAACGCGGTCGGCAGGGCGTCGGCCGAGCGGCCGCTGCTGACCACGCCCTCGTCGACCACCAGCTCCTCGTCCGCGCCCGCGAGCCGCACGTCCACCCGGGCGGTGCGCAGCAGGTCGAGCCCGGCGCCGAACCCGCCCACCGCCTTGGCGTGCTTGAACGCCTCGGTGACGAAGTGGACCGCGTAGCCGTCGGCGGCCAGCGCGGCCACCGACTCCTGTCCACAGGGGACGATCACGGCGTCGTAGAGCACCGAGGCCATCGTGTTCAGCGCCCGGTCGGCCATCAGCGCCTCGCCGTCGGCCGCGCGCACCTCGCCGTCGGCCGGGGCCAGCAGCTCCACCACCGCGCCGAGATCGCGCAGGACCCGGGCGACCCGGCGCGTGCCCACGCCGTCCACGCCGTCGGCCACCAGGAGCGCGACCTTGCGCGTCTCGACCGTGCCGGGCGTCCGCGCGGCCCGCTCGACCTGGCTCAGCGCGGGCGAGCGCCTGCCGTGGTTGGCCCCGTCCGGGGCCTGCGGGGCCTGCACGCCGATCCCGGCGGCGACCAGCTTGGCCAGCTCGTGGTCCACCCGGTTGAGGTGCTCGACCACCGCGGCGCGGATCGGCTTGGTCTCCACCTTGCCCAGCTCGAAGCGGAAGGCGGCGACGATGTGCTCCTTCTCCACGTCGGTCATGCTGTTCCAGAACAGCGTGGCCTGGCTGTAGTGGTCCTGGAAGCTCGGGCTGCGCCTGCGGATCTTCACCCCCTCCACCTTCTCCTGGTAGTGGCTGAACACCTCGGGGAACTCGCCAGCGGCCATCGGGCAGCCCCCGCCCAGGGAGTTGGGGCTGTAGCTGGTCCGGCCGCGGTGGATGCGGTGCTGGCTGAACCCGTCGCGCTGGTTGTTGTGCTCGGGGGCCAGCGCGCGGTTGATCGGGATGTGGGCGAAGTTCGGCCCGCCCAGCCGCAGCAGCTGGGTGTCGAGGTAGGAGAAGTTGCGGGCCTGCAGCAGCGGGTCGTTGGTGAAGTCGATGCCGGGAACGACGTTGGCGGTGTGGAAGGCGATCTGCTCGGTCTCGGCGAAGAAGTTGTCCGGGTTGCGGTCGAGCACCATCCGCCCGACCGGGCGGACCGGGACCTGCTCCTCGGGGATGATCTTGGTGGCGTCCAGCAGGTCGAAGTCGAAGGCGAACTCGTCGTCCTCGGGCACCAGCTGCACGCCCAGCTCCCACTCCGGGAACGCGCCGGACTCGATGGCCTCCCACAGGTCGCGGCGGTTGAAGTCGGGGTCCTTGCCCGCGATCTTCTGCGTCTCGTCCCACAGCAGCGAGTGGGTGCCGAGCACCGGCGTCCAGTGGAACTTCACGAACGTGCCGCGCCCGTCGGCGGCCACCAGGCGGAAGGTGTGCACGCCGAAGCCCTGCATCATCCGGTAGCTGCGGGGCAGCGCCCGGTCCGACATCAGCCACAGCATCATGTGCATGGTCTCCGGCTGCTGCCCGACGAAGTCCCACAGCGTGTCGTGCGCGGACTGCGCCTGCGGGATCTCGTTGTGCGGCTCGGGCTTCACCGCGTGCACGAAGTCGGGGAACTTGATGCCGTCCTGGATGAAGAACACCGGCATGTTGTTGCCCACCAGGTCGTAGTTGCCCTGGCGGGTGTAGAACTTCGTGGCGAACCCGCGCACGTCGCGCACGGTGTCGGCCGAGCCACGCGAGCCCGCGACCGTGGAGAACCGCACGAAGACCGGGGTGCGCACGGTCGGGTCGGTCAGGAACTCGGCGGCGGTGTACTCGGCCAGCCACGGCTCGTACGGCTCGAAGTACCCGTGCGCCCCCGCTCCCCGCGCGTGCACGACGCGCTCGGGGATGCGCTCGTGGTCGAAGTGGGTGATCTTCTCCCGGGCGTGGAAGTCCTCCAGCAGCGTCGGGCCGCGCTCGCCCGCGGCGAGCGAGTCGTCGGTGTGGTCGACCCGCACGCCCTGCTGGGTGGTCAGGCGCTGCCCGTCGTTGTCGACCCGGACGGCGTCGAGCTGGCGCTGCTTGTCGATGTCGGCCATCGCTTGGCTCCCTCGTCGTCGGCTTCCGGCTGCGGCGTACCCGGTCGCCGCGGCGGGGACACCCCGCGTCCGGGTGGTCTTGGCGGGTAGCCTCGGCGGACGTGGACGACACCTACCGGCAGAAGCGCCCGGGGATCGCCGCCGCCGGGTTCCTGGCGGCGGTCGGCCTGCTGGCGCTGACCGTGCTCGCCTTCCGCGCGGACCTCGTCGCGGGCTGGCGCGGCGGCGAGTACGCGACCTTGTTCCTCGGCGTGGCGATGGGGTCGCTGCTGCTCGGGGCCGGGCTGCGGCTGGGGCGGCCGCGGTGGGCGTCGTTCGGGTCCGGCCTGCTGATCGGCGGCGCGCTGGGGGTCGTCAGCGCGATCGCGGTGGTCGTCGCCATCGCGGTGGCGTGGTCGCGGATGTGAGCGCCTAGCGCAGGCTGCTCTCCTCGACGTCGGCCATCCGCGCGTGCAGGACGACCTCGTTGACCTCCAGCCGGTTGATCAGCCGCAGCGCCGCGGCGATGCCGTGGCCGACGAGCTGGTCGGCGGTGTCGCCGTACTCGACCTCGATGCGGGCGCCGGGGTGGCTCGGCACGGGCGCGCGGCCGAGGAAGGCGAAGGCGCCCGCCTTGCTCGCGGGCAGGGTGATCGTCAACTGCTGCCGCTGGACGACGGGCAGCGAGCACCGGAAGAGCAGGGCGTAGAGGAACCCCTTGGCCCGCCACAGCAGCTCCTCCCCCTCGGCGCTGCGCCGCTCGACCACCGCCCCACCCGGCAGCGGCGCATCCACCAGCAACCCCCGCTCGGCGATCCGCGCCTGCGTCCACCCGGCAAACTCCGCCGTCCCCGCCACCACCCCACCCACATCGAGCACCACCCACCCATCCCCCACCCGACCCCCGCCAACCACCCCGTCCACCCCTCGCTCGCCGCCCCCCACTCGACCCGCCTCCTGCTCACCCCGCCCCGAGCCCTGCCCGCCGCTCCCCACGTCGGACTCACCACGCTGCCCACCCGGCCCACGCCCCGAACCTTGCCCGCCACTCCCCTCGCCGGACTCACGCTGCCCACCCGGCCCACGCCCCGAACCTTGCCCGCC
>NZ_JBSGHB010000025.1:83856-93725 GCF_053604195.1 Actinokineospora sp. NPDC004072
CCACCCGGCCCACGCCCCGAACCTTGCCCGCCACTCCCCTCGCCGGACTCACGCTGCCCACCCGGCCCACGCCCCGAACCTTGCCCGCCACTCCCCACGTCGGACTCACCACGCCACCCGTCCGGCTCCCGGCCCGAGCCTTGGCCGGTGCTCCCCGCATTGGGCTCAGCACGCCATCCAACCGGCCCACTCCCCCGGTCCGGGTCACCGCGTGAAACGTGGTATCCGCTTGGCTCGGGGGGCTCGCGTCCTGGAGCTGGGCCGTCGCGTCCGCTGTGCCCGATGGGCGCATCGCCCCATCCGCCTGGTGCGCCGCGCCCCGGGGGCTGGCCGTCTCGGCCCGGGTCGCGCTGGGACCAAGGGGCGGGGCGCTGGCCGCCGTCGTCGCGGCGTGGGACGGGAACCTCCGCCACCGCCAGGCCCAAGCGCGGCGCGACCTCCTCGATCAGCCGGTCCACCACCCATTCATGCGGCGCGGCCAGCAGCCGCACCCGCAACGCCCCGACCGCCTGGGCCCTGACCTCGTCGAGGATGTCGTCGAACTGGGCCATGCTTGGAAGTATGACCGGCCCCGCGGACGCCGGTTCCGCCATCACCCGAAGGTGTCGGCGTGGCGCGGTCGACAACCCGCGGCCCATGCATCGGCGGTTGCCGCCTCGGGTACCCGGGCGGGACACGATGCGGAAGGAGAGGGCTGTGACCGACCTGTGGACCGAGTTCCACCGCGTGGTGAACATGACCTCGCGGGAGCTGTCCGACTGGCTGCGCACCGCGTCGGCGACCCAGGAGAGCGAACCCCTCCCCGACCAGGCGGGCACGCCGACCGGGCAGGAGGTCCTGCACGTGCTGGCCAAGCGGCGGGTCGACCTGACCGAGGAGGACGAGCGGGTCATGCGCAAGGTGGTCGACCGGGTGCACCGCGAGCGCCGCGACGACCTGGAGCCGACCGCGGGGCAGGACGCCTGGCGGCACCGGCTGATGTCCATCGGCCACGACCCGCTCAAGCCCGCCTAGCGGGCGGGCCCGGACGGGCAGCGCGCCGTCCGGGCCGCCGGTCCGCCGTCAGTCCTGGTTCGAGTACTCCTGGCAGAAGTAGTTCCGCCACCAGCCCTGGTCCTGGCCGAGTTCGCCGACCGCGTAGCAGTCGTCCTCGCCGTGGAAGTAGCCGAACTCGTCCCAGCCGTCGTACCCGCCCTCTTCGTTGCTGTCGAGGTAGACCAGGGCGTGGTAGGTCGAGTCGTCCGCCGCGGCGGGGAGGGCGGTGCAGAACACGGCGGCCACGCCGAGCGCGGCCGCGGTGATGGTCTTGCGCATCGTCTCGGTACCTTTCTCGTTGTGTCCCGGGGGACGCCTTGGTGTGTCCCGCTCGGGGGTCATGGGGAGACCGCCGCCAGGGCGGGGGCGGCCTCCGGCAGCGCGACCAGCCGGGCGGCCGCGGCGGCGATGCCGGTGTCCGACGCGGTCAGCGCGACGCGGACGTGCCGGGCGCCCGGTTCGCCGTAGAGGTCCCCGGGCGAGACCAGGATGCCGATCTCGGCCAGGCGCTCGACGGTGCGCAGGCACGGCTCGTCCCGGGTCGCCCACAGGAACAGGCCCGCGGCCGAGCCGTCGACCCGCAGCCCCGCCGCGGCCAGCCCGGGCCGCAGGACGGCGGCGCGGCGCAGGTAGCGGCCGCGCTGGGTGGCGACGTGGGACTCGTCGGCGAGCGCGGCGGCCATGGCCGCGGCCACCGGGGCGGGCACGGCCAGGCCCGCGTGGCGGCGGATGGCCGCCAGCTCGGCCACCACCCGCCGGTCCCCGGTCACCAGCCCGGCGCGGTAGCCCGCCATGTTCGACCGCTTCGACAGCGACCGCACGGCCAGCACCCCGTCGTGGCTGGCGCCGCACACGCCGGGGTGCAGGATGGACACCGGCTCGACGTCCCAGCCGAAGTCGGCGTAGCACTCGTCGTTGACGACCAGCACCCCGTGCGCGCGCGCCCACGACACGATGTCGCGCAGCACCGCGGCTGGCAGCACCCGTCCGTCCGGATTGGACGGCGAGTTGACCCAGACCAGCTTCGCCCCCTTGGGCTCGCGCGGGTCGTCCACGGCCACCGGGGTCGCCCCGGCCATGAGCGCGCCGACCCGGTAGGTCGGGAACCCCAGCCGGGGCACGCCCACCACGTCGCCGGGCCCCAGGCCCAGCATCGACGGCAGCCAGGCGATGAACTCCTTGGTGCCCGGCGTCGGCAGCACCGCGTCGGGGTCGGCCGCCACCCCGAAGCGGCGGCGCAGCCACGCCGCCGCGGTCTCCCGCAGCCGGGCCGTGGCCTCGACCGGCGGGTGGCCCGGGGCGTCGGCCGCGGCGGCGAGCGCGGCGCGGACCACCGCGGGCGTCTCGTCCACCGGGGTGCCCATCGCCAGGTCGACGATCCCGTCGGGGTGCCGCTCGGCCAGCAGCCGGTGGGCGGCCAGCCGGTGCCACGGGAAGTCGGGTAGGTCCCTGATCACCGCTGTGGGTCCTTTCCGCGCGGACTGGGCGCGCGACGGCGAACGCTATGCGCCGGGCTTCGAGCCGCGGTCGAGCAGGCGTCGCGCCCCGCGCGGCACGACGCGGCCTTGAAACCGTCTCGAAGCGCCGACCTAGCCTCGGGAGGAAGCGGGACAGCGGCGCTCCGGCCGGGACGCGCCGAGCCGGAGACCCCGTGCCCCGACCGGGTTTCCGGCCCCGGAGCGATGGAGGTCGACGTGCCGAACAGCAAGCAGACAACCGTGCACCTGGTGCAGCAGGGCATCTGGAACACGCCGCTGGAGTCCATGCCGCTGGCCCAGGGCTACATGAAGGCCGCGGCGCTGGCCGACGAGCGCATCCGGCGGTCGGTGGACATCCAGATCCACAACTACCGGGGCGGGCTCGCCCTGTCCGAGATGGCCAACAGCCAGTTCTCCGGCGGCGTGCCGGACATCATGGCCTTCTCCGTGCTCGGCTGGAACTACCGCGCCTTCGGCGCGCTGGCCGAGACCTTCAAGCAGCTCAACCCCAACGGGTGGGTGGTCTTCGGCGGCACGCACGTCGCGCACCAGGGCGAGCGGGTCTTCCGGATGTTCCCCGAGGTGGACATCGTCGTCGACGGCGAGGGCGAGCCGGTGTTCCCCGACATCATCCGGGCCTACCTCGACGGCGTGCCGCGCACCGGCCTGTCGCACATCAGCGGCCTGACCTACCAGGACGCCGAGGGCGCGGCGGCGACGACACCGCCGCGGCCGCGCATCGAAGACCTCGACGAGATCCCGTCGCCGTTCCTCACCGGCGCCCTGGAGCTGGTCGACGCCGACGGCCGGTTCCGCTACGACGTGGCGATCATGGAGACCAACCGCGGCTGCCCCTACAAGTGCGCCTTCTGCTACTGGGGCGGGGCGACCGGGCAGAAGGTGCGGGCGTTCTCCCGGGAGCGGCTGCGCGCGGAGCTGGAGCTGTTCGCCCGGCTGCGGGTGCACACGATCGTGCTGTGCGACGCCAACTTCGGCCTGCTGCCCGCCGACATCGCCTTCATCGACGACGTGATCGAGCTGCGCGAGCGCTACGGCTACCCGCGGGCGATCGAGACGTCGTGGGCGAAGAACAAGTCGAAGACCTTCTACGAGATCGTGCGCAAGATGAAGCAGGCTGGCATGCACAGCTCGTTCACCCTGGCCCTGCAGACCCTCGACGACAGCACGCTGAGCTTCATGAACCGCAGGAACATGCGGGTCAACGAGTGGGAGGAGCTGGTCGAGTGGCTGGGCAAGGAGGGCATGGACTGCTACGCCGAGCTGATCTGGGGCGCGCCAGGGGAGACCGTCGAGTCCTTCATGGACGGCTACGACCGGCTCACCAAGCGCGTCTCGCGCATCGCCTGCTACCCGATGCTCATGCTGCCCAACACCGACTACTCGGAGAAGAAGGCCGAGTACGGGATCGTCTCGGTGCGCGGCGACACCGACGACTTCGAGTACGTGCTGGCCACCAGCACCGTGACGTTCCAGGAGAACCAGCGCATGCAGCGCTTCCTCTACTGGGCCAGGGTGCTGGCCGAGATGTGCGTCTTCCGCCACCTCTGGGTGGGCCTGCGCGAGCTGGCCGGGTTCGGCCAGTCGCGGGTGCTGCAGGACATCGGCGACTACATCGAGGGCAGCGACGACCCGGTGGCCGAGGTGCTGCGCGCGGACATGGCCAGCGCCATCGGCGGCACCGGCGACCTCGGCGGCGGGGTGGCGCTGTTCTTCACCGACCCGCGGGCGCGGCTGCTGCTGCGCCGGTGGTGGGCCGAGAGCATCCGCCCCACCCTGCCGCCGGAGGTGGCCCCGGTGCTGGACGAGATCTTCCGGTTCGACCTGCTGATCCACCCCATCCACCCGGGCATGGACGACACCGGCTCGGGCATCGACCTGCCGGTGGTCTCCGTCCGCGGCGGCGAGTACTACCTGCGCTCGGGAGTGCCGTTGGAGTACGACATCCCCGCGCTCGTGGCCGACCTGCGCGCCGACCGCACGCCGGACCTCACCCCCGAGCCGACGATCGTGGACCTGTACTACCGCACCGGGTCGGAGAACGCGGTCACCTCGACCAACCACGAGGTGATCATCCACTACATGGGGATGACGACCGAGGAGGTCATGGCCAACGCGGCCGTGCGCGCCGCGGCCGACATGGTCCCGGTGGCCGCGCCGCAGGGCGGCTGCGGCTGACCGGGGCGGGGCGGCGGGTCGCCCGCCGCCCCGCCGCGCTCAGGTGCTGATCTCGAACAGGCACACCGACCCGCGCACCGCCAGGTGGTAGCGGTCGAACCGGCTGGCCAGCTCGGCGTCGAGCTCGTCGAGGGAGTCGTCGAGGTTGTCCATCGTGCCGTCCCCGTTGAGCGAGGCGAGGGCGCGGCCTGCCAGCGGGCCGTGCTCGACCCCGTGGGCCAGCACGGTGCTGCCGAAGATCCGCGCCCCCGGAGCCAGGTGGGGCAGCACCCGGTCGAACACCGCGGCCTTGGCCGCCATGCCGCCGGGCAGGCAGTGCAGCAGGAAGTTCATGCCCACCGAGTCGAACTGCGCCGAGCCGAGGTCCAGCGGGCCGAGCACGTCCCGGCGCAGCGCCAGCGGCCGGTGCCGGGCCACCCGCCGGGCGGCGGTGGCCAGCACGGTCTCGCTGTTGTCCACCAGCACCAGCCGCGGCGCGGCCGGGAAGCGGCACCGGTCGAGGAAGTAGCCGGTGCCGGGGCCGAGGTCGAGGTGGCGGGGCCCGACGTTGCGGTCGTAGCAGGCCAGCATCTCCCCGCGGTGGCACCGCCACACGACCGGGCACACCGCGCCCAGCACGAACAGGTCGTACCAGGCCAGCACGGTCCGGGTGTAGGCGGGCGCGGCGCGGGTCACCTGGCCAGCACGATCGGCAGGCGGGTGAGCCCGCGCACGGCGTGGCTGACCCGCCAGGTGGGCGGCTCGGCCTCGGCCAGCCGCGGGAACCGGCGCAGCAGCGCGCCGAACACCACCTGCAGCTCCATGCGGACCAGCTCGGCGCCCAGGCACCGGTGGATGCCGTGGGAGAAGGTCAGGTGCGGGTTCGGGCTGCGGGTGATGTCGAAGCGGTCCGGGTCGGTGAAGACCGCCGGGTCGCGGTTGGCCGCCTGCAGCGAGGTCGCCAGCACCTCCCCCGCGGGGATCACCGTGCCCGCCAGCTCGATGTCCTCGTCGGCGACCCAGCCGACCCCGCCGATCGGGTTCTCGTAGCGCAGCATCTCCTCCACCGCCGACGCCAGCAGCTGCGGCCGGGCCAGCAGCAGGGCGAGCTGGTCGGGGTGGGCCAGCAGGCTGTGCAGGCCGGTGCCGATCACGTTGGTGCTGGTCGCCGCGCCGTTGACCAGCAGCGTCAGCACCACCGTGCCCAGCTCGTCCTCGGTGAGCTGGTCGGCGCCGTCGCGCGCGGCGATCAGGTCGCTGATCAGGTCGGCGGCGGGCGCGGCCCGCTTGCTGCGCAGCACCTCGGCGACGTAGGCGTCGGCGCGGGCGAAGACGTCCTGGCGGGCGGTGGCGTCCTCCTCGCCGAGGAACGCCTCCATCAGCGCGGTCAGCTCGGCGGCGAACTCGTCGGGCAGGCCCGACATCCGCCGGATCACCTCGATCGGCATGGCGTCGGCCAGCGCCGGGACCAGGTCGACCGGCTCGCCGACCGGCAGCGCGTCGAGGATCTCGTCGGTGATGGCCTGCGCCTCGACCCGGAACCGCTCGATCCGCCGGGTGGTGAACGCCTTCTGCACCAGCTTGCGCAGCCGGGTGTGGTCGGGCGGGGCCGAGTCGAAGGTGACCCGGTCGTCCGGCGGGTCCTCCGGCGGCTTGACCCAGCGCGGGTCGCTGTGCACCTGGCGCACGAGCGCGTGGTCGACGATCAGCCACACCTCGTCGTAGACCGGGTGCTCGGCGCGGCCCACCGGCCCCTGCGCCCGGATCGCGGCCAGCGACGGGTAGGGGTCGAGCTGGAAGACCGGGTTGAACGGCGCGGGCTTGAGCGCGGTGGTGGTCATCGCGGGTCCTCCTCGGGCAGCTCGGCCACGACCCGCACCGGGAAGCTGCTCATGCCCACCACGCGCGGGGGCAGCACGGTCAGCCGCGCGCCGCGCGCCGGCAGCTCGCCCAGCCTGGTCAGCGAGGTCAGCACGCCCATGCCCGCGCCGAGCAGCTCGTGCTGGGCGGGCTTGCCCTGGTCGGTGCCGCAGTCGGTGTTCTTCGAGTCGACCCCGACCAGCGCCGGGCCCGCCCCCGCCAGGTGCTTGATCGTCTCCGGGGCGAGGTAGCAGGTGTTGTCGAAGTACTCCTCGGTCTGCCACAGCCTGCTCTGGCCGGTGTGGAACAGCACGGCCTTGTCGGCGAGGTCGTCGTGGCCGTCGAAGACCTCGGGGCCGATCTCGGGGGCGCCCACCGCGTCGATCACCACGACCGGGATGTCGACCAGCTTGGCCAGCGGCATGGCCGCCAGGTCCGGGCCGTCGGCGTGGAACTGGAAGGGCACCTGCAGGATCGTGCCGGTGCTGCCCGCGATGGTGACGTGCACCTGCTGGAAGCTCACCCCGCCGTCGAGGAACGCCGCCGACTGCTCCCGGCTGATGAAGTCGCGGATGATCGGCTTGGGCATCCACGGGTGGATCAGCATGTCCTGCCAGACGTCGTGGCTGAGGTCGACCAGCCTGCCGCGGCTCATGCGACCACCGCCACCGGCCGGACCGGGAAGCTGCCCGCGCCGCGGATCGGCGTCGGCAGCACGCGCAGCCGCGCCCCCCGCTCGGGCACCTCAGCCAGGCTCGCCAGGCACTCCAGCAGGACGATCCCCGCGCCGAGGAGGTTGTGCTGGGCGGGCTTGGTCTTGTCCGCGCCGTTGTCGATGTTCTGCGAGTCGATGCCGACCAGCGCGGGCTTGGCGGCGAGCAGGAAGTCGACGGCTTCGCGGGTGAGGTAGGGGGAATCCTTGAAGAACGCGCCGGTGCCCCAGTGCCGGGCGTGCCCGGTGTCGACCAGCACCGCGGCCCCGGCCAGCTCCCCCGCGCGCTCGAACGGCTCAGCCCCGATGGCGACGGCGCCGGGAACCCGCACGACGGTGATCGGGACGTCGAAGACCTGCTCCAGGTCCACCTCGCTGACGTCGGGCCCCTCGACGTGGAACTGGAAGGGGGCGTCGAGGTAGGTCCCCGTGCTGCCCGGCAGGCTGATCACCTCCATCTGGAAGGTCACGCCGTCGGTGGTGAACGACGCGGACTGGTCCCGGGACAGGAACTCGCTGATCATGGGCTTCTGCAGCCAGGGGTGGGTCATCATGTCGTGCTCGATGGGGTGGCTCAGGTCGAGGAGCCGCCTGGTGTCACTCAACTGGGTTTCCCTTCGCTCGCCGGTGCCGCACGGGAACCGCACCCGGCTAGTCTCGGCCGCGGGATTCGAACCGGCTTCGAGCAACGGTGGACCGTGATGCAGGGTGACTTCGCCGTGTTCGCCGAAGGGCTCACCAAGTCGTTCGGGGACACGACCGCGCTGCGCGGGCTGGACCTGGCGGTGCCCGCAGGCACGGTGTGCGGGCTGCTGGGCCCCAACGGCGCGGGCAAGACGACGGCGGTGCGGGTGCTGACCACGCTGCTGGTCCCCGATTCCGGCACCGCGTTCGTCGACGGCGTGGACGTGGTGCGCGACGCGGCGCGGGCGCGCTGCCGCTTCGGCCTGGTGGGCCAGGCGACCGCGCTGGACGAGGCCATGACCGGCCGGGCGAACCTGCGGATGTTCGCCCGGCTCTACCACCTCTCCGCGCGCGACGCGCGGCGGCGGGCGGACGAGCTGCTGGCCCGCTTCGGGCTGGAGGCCGCGGCCGACCGCGAGGTGAGCACGTACTCCGGCGGCATGCGCAGGCGGCTGGACCTGGCGGCCGGGCTGATCATCGCCCCCGCCGTGCTGTTCCTGGACGAACCCACCACCGGCCTGGACCCGCGCGGCCGCGCCGAGGTCTGGTCGGCGGTGCGCGACCTGGTCGCAGGCGGCACGGCGATCGTGCTGACCACCCAGTACCTCGACGAGGCCGACCGCCTCGCCGACACCATCGCCGTCGTCGACACCGGCCGCGTCGTGGCCACGGGCACCCCCGACGAGCTGAAGGCCCGCATCGGCGGCGAGCACGTCGATGTGACGGTGGCCAGCCCCGACTCCCTACCCGCGGCCCGGTTGGCGCTGCACACGGCCACCGGCTCCGAACCCGCCTCCGGCGCGGACGAGCGGACCTTGAGCGTGGCCCTGGGCTTGGCCGATCTGGTCGAGGTGGTGCGCGAGCTGGACGCGGCCGGGGTGCGGGTGGAGAACCTCGCGCTGCGCAAGCCCACCCTGGACGAGGTCTTCCTGGAACTGACCCTGGCAGGCGCCCCATGACGCTCAAGTGGACGGTCACCGACAGCGCGGTCCTGATCCGCCGCGAGGTGGGCAAGCTCCTGCGCCAACCCGGCGAGCTGGCCAGCGAACTGCTGCTGCCCGCGGTCCTGGTCCTCATGTTCGGCTACGTCTTCGGCAGCGCGATCACCATCCCCGGCGGCGGCGACTACCGCGAGTTCCTCATGCCCGGCCTCTTCGCGATGGTCGCCATGACCGGCATCGCCACCACCACAACCCTGGTGGCCCGCGACAACGGCCGCGGCGTGATGGACCGCTTCCGCTCGATGCCCATGGCCCGCTCAGCGGTCCCCGTCGGCCACACCGCGTATTCCCTGCTGTCCGGCGTGATCAACTTCGCCGGGGTGGCGGCATGCGCGCTGGTGGTCGGCTGGCGCCCCAACCACGGCCTCCTCCCCACGATCGCGGGCTTCGCCCTCCTGTTCCTCTTCCGCTACGCCCTGGCGTGGGTCGGCGTCCTCCTGGGCCTGGCCTTCCGCACCGAAGAGGCGGCCGACCAGCTGGTCCCGTTCATCTTCCCGCTGACGATGATCGCCAACACCTTCGTCCCCACCGAGGGCATGACCCCCTGGCTCCGCGCGATAGCCGACTGGAACCCCGTCAGCGCCGTCAGCGCCGCCTGCCGAACCCTCTGGGGCAACCCCGGCATCCCCACCCCAGACGCCGCACTCCCCCTGCGCCACCCCGTGGAGATGGCCATAGCCTGGTCCCTGACCTTGATCCTCTTCTCCGCCCCCACGGCCATCTGGCTCTACCAACGAGCAGGACGGCACTAGTCGAAGCTCAGGCTGGGTGTGCACGCTCCCCGCTCGTCAGCCCCTGCCGGGCGGTGTCTCTCGCGGCTTGGCGGGTGGGTCCGATGGGGTGAACTTGCATTCGCGGGGACCCCTAAGCGAAGCGCCGCTGGGCGTGAAGAGCGGCGATGCGGGCGAAGCCCGTTCACGCCCC
>NZ_JBSGHB010000026.1:0-91066 GCF_053604195.1 Actinokineospora sp. NPDC004072
CTACTGGCTTTCATCGGCACACTGTTGAGTTCTCAAACAACACACGCACATCCAACAACCCGCGGATCAACCGCGACGCCATCAGAGGCTGGTATCGCTAGGTCTTGTTCGCCGCGCCCGTTCCGCTCTTTCCGGCCCGTTCCGCGCTGGCAGAGAGAAAGTTACACCCCCGCCAAACGCGGATCAAATCGGGGGGTCCCCCCAGCCGCCCGCCGCCCCAGATCCCTTGGGGGACAAGGGATCGGCGGCCGAACGGCCCGACCGGAGCGCATCCCGCGCCGAACTCGCGCAAAGTGCGCGAACCCGACACCCGCGACACCGTTTCCGCAGTTCAACCGCCGTATGGGTGGCCCCGGGGCGGGTGCGGACATCACCCCCAGTGAGCGCGCAACCGGTTCTTGTGATCGCGGTCACTATCTCTACTAGCCGGACTACGCACCGGGTAGGGCTAACTACCGGAGGAGATCTACGTCGTCGCCGTCCCTTCGGCTGAGACCCCTCGCCCTGCAGTCACCACGAGGTCGGCCCCCGTCCCGGGGCCGCTCAATTGAGGGAGTAGTCCCATGCTTCGACGCACCGTCGCGCTGCTGGCCAACGTGGCCATCGGCGCCAGCCTGCTCGCGGGCATCACCGCCACGCCCGCGGCGGCCGAGGCCGCCCAGCCGCAGGCGGCAGTCCTGGCCACCACGCTGACATACGACGACAGCTACGCCGCGGAGTTCAAGGACGCGGTGGCCCAGGCCGCCCAGATCTGGAACAGCGCGGTGACCAACGTGCGGCTGGTCAAGGCCCAGCCGGGCCAGCGGGCCAACATCCGGATCATCGCCGACAACGGGTGGCCGCGCGCCACCCTCGGGCCGGTGCGCAGCACCGGCAGCGGCACGGTCTGGATGGGCCGCACCGCGGTCAACCAGGGCTACAACGTGGTCCGCATCGCCACCCACGAGCTCGGCCACTCCCTGGGCCTGCCGGACCGGCGCACCGGGCTGTGCTCGGACCTGATGTCGGGCAGCTCGGCCCCGGTGAGCTGCGCCAACGCCCAGCCCAGCTCGGCTGAGCGCGCGGCCGTGCAGCGCAACTACGCCGGGTGGTACGGCGCGGCCACCACGAACGCCAAGCCGATCGTGGTCGTCGACGCGAGCTGATCAGACGGGGAAGGGGGGCCGGGTACGCCCGGCCCCCCTTCCTCATGCCCTCACGCCTTGGCGACCAGCGTGAGCACGTCGTACTTGGCCGCGACGGTCCCGTCCTGCTTGGTGACCTCGGCGTCCCAGCGGACCTCGCCGTAGTCGGCGTTCTCCCGCGGGGTGATCTGCTTGCAGGTCAGCGCCACCGTCAGCGCGTCGCCGGGGAAGACCGGCGTGGTGAAGCGCAGGTTCTCCAGCCCGTAGTTGGCCAGCACCGGCCCGGGCTCCGGCGAGACGAACAGGCCCGCGGCGAAGGACACCACCAGGTAGCCGTGGGCGACGATCCCGCCGAAGAACGGGTTGGCCGCCGCGGCCTCGGGGTGGGTGTGGGCGTAGAAGGTGTCGCCGGTGAACTCGGCGAAGTGGTCGATGTCGGCCTGGGTGACCACCCGCGGCCCGGCGACCACCGCGTCGCCGACGCGCAGCTCGGCGAGGGTCTTGCGGAACGGGTGGGCGTCCTCGCGGCGCGGGGCCCCGGTGGTCCACCGGCCAGTGATCGCGGCCAGGGCCTTCGGGCTGCCCTGCACGGCAGTGCGCTGCATGTGGTGCAGGACGGCGCGGATGCCGCCCATCTCCTCGCCGCCGCCCGCGCGGCCCGGGCCGCCGTGGACCAGCGGCGGCAGCGGCGAGCCGTGCCCGGTGGACTCGCGGGCGTCGTCGCGGTCGAGCACCAGGATGCGCCCGTGCCAGGGCGCCGCGCCCAGGACCACGGTGGTGGCGAAGTCGGTGTCCGCGGTGACGACCGAGCCGACGAGGCTGCCCTGCCCGCGCGCGGCCAGCTCGACGGCGTGGTCGGCCGAGGTGTACGGCAGCAGCGTGGCCACCGGGCCGAACGCCTCCACCTCGTGCGGCTCGGCGCGGTCGGGGTCGGCGCGCAGCAGGACCGGGGAGAGGAAGGCGCCGCGCTCGGGGTCGGCGTCGACGACCGACACCCGCTCGGGGTCGCCGTAGACGACCTGGCCGACGGCGGTGAGGGCCTTGAGCGAGCGGCGCACCTCCTCGCGCTGCTCCAGCCCGGCGAGCGCGCCCATGCGCACCTGCGGGTTGGCCGGGTTGCCGATGACCACCCCGGCCAGCCGCTCGGCGGTGGCGGCGGCCACGTCGTCGATCAGCTCCGCGGGGACGATGGCCCGGCGGATGGCGGTGCACTTCTGGCCCGCCTTGGCGGTCATCTCGGTGACGAGCTGCTTGACGTAGAGGTCGAACTCGGGCGTGCCGGGGCGGGCGTCGGGGCCGAGGATCGCGCAGTTGAGCGAGTCGGCCTCGGCGTTGAACCGCACCGCGTTGCGGACGACGGCCTCGTGGGTGCGCAGCCGCTGCGCGGTCGAGGCCGAGCCGGTGAACGCGACGAGGTCCTGCGGGGTGAGGTGGTCGAGCAGGTCGCCCGCGCTGCCGCAGACGAGCTGGACGCTGCCCTCGGGCAGCAGGCCCGACTCCACGATCAGCTCGACCAGCCGCGCGGTGAGGTAGGCGGTCTGGCTGGCGGGCTTGATGAGGCTGGGCACCCCGGCGACGAACGCGGGCGCGAACTTCTCCAGCGGCCCCCAGACGGGGAAGTTGAAGGCGTTGATCTGCACGGCGACGCCGTGCAGCGGGGTCAGGATGTGCTGGCCGACGAAGGTGCCGCCTTTCCCGAGCGGTTCCACCGCGCCTTCGACGTAGACCTTCGCGTTGGGCATTTCCCGGCGGCCTTTGCCGCTGTAGGCGAACAGCGTGCCGATGCCGCCGTCGACATCGATCAGCGAATCGCGCTGGGTGGCCCCGGTGCGCGCGGAAAGGGCGTACAGCTCGTCTTTGCGCTCGGTCAGGTGCAGGGCCAGCTCCTTGAGCAGGGCGGCGCGCTGGTGGAAGGTCAGCTCCCGCAGCGCAGGCCCCCCGGTGCGCCTGCCGTGCTCCAGGGCGGCGGCCATGTCGACGCCCGCGCTGGAGATCCGCGCGACCTCCTCCCCGGTCACCGCGTCGTGCAGCGGCGCGCCCTCCGCGGTGGGGGTGTGCCAGTGTCCGCCGACGTAGCTGCGCAGCAGCGCCATCGAGTCGCCTCCCGTGCTCGCGGCGGCAGGTCGTTGCCGCCGGTGTCGCAGGCAATGCTAGTCCTGGGACATCCCATCCATCGAGATATTCACCCCCGACATTTGTCGGGGTAACCGGGAATGGTGTGAACAACCCACCCCTTGCGCGGGTCGGCGCAGGCTGTAAAAGTTGCTGGCGGACCTGATCGGTCGGGGCACGCGGAACACGCGCGGGTCCAGACCCGGTAACCGGGCGGCGTCGCCGAATGCCACGCCGATTGCGTCCATTTCCCGATTCATCCCTGCAGTGCGGAGCAATCCGCGGAATCGAGAAGTAATTCCATGAAGATGACGAAGCTGGCACTGGCCGTCACCGCGGCCGCGTGCACGCTGCTCGGTCTGGCCCCGGCCGCCACCGCGGCCCCCGCCGCGCCGCCGGCCGGGAACAACGACGTCACGCCGATGATCATCGGCGGTGGCACCGCGAGCAACGCGCCGTGGGCCGCGCGGCTGTTCTCCAACGGCCGGGAGACGTGCTCGGCGAGCATCATCGCGCCGCAGTACGTGCTGACCGCCCGCCACTGCGTGTCCGGCGGCGGGATCTCCTTCCGCATCGGCAGCCTCGACCAGCACTCCGGTGGCGTGGTCGTGAACGCGACCCAGATCTACCAGCACAGCTCCGACCTGGCCATCGCCCGCATCGACCGCCCGGTGCAGACGACCTACGCGCCGCTGGGCTCCAGCGCTGACGTGCGCGTCGGCCAGAACGTGCAGATCTACGGCTGGGGCGCGACCTCGCGCTGCGGCTCGGAGATCAACTGCCAGTCCCGCTACCTGAAGGTCGCCACCGTCCGGGTGCAGTCGACCACCGCGCGCGACGCCTACGGCGGCGTGGCCATCCAGGCCTACCGCGTCAACGGCATCGCCGCGGGCGGCGACTCCGGCGGCCCGATGTTCAGCAACGGCCGTCAGGTGGGCGTGGCCTCCACCAGCGACCGCCAGTCGGTCACCAACTACACCAACGTGACCTACTACCGCAGCTGGATCAGCAGCATCGCGGGCGTCTGATCACCGCGTGGTGCGGGGTCGCCCCTCGGGGCGGCCCCGCTTGCGCTATCGGCAGGTGTCGAGCATGCGGGCCAGCTCGGCCTGCTCGGCGGCGTCGGCGTGCAGCCGGTAGCGGACCTTGATCGTGACGTAGCTGGTGGCGTAGTCGCACCAGTACTCCCGCCGCGGCCGCCAGCGTCCCGGGTCGTCGTCGCCCTTGCTCTGGTTGGACTTCGCGGTGACGGCGACGAGGTTGTCCGGGTCGTTGTAGAACTGCGCCCGCTGCTCCTTGCTCCACTTGCGGGCGCCGGAGCGGTTGGCCTCGGCGACCGGCACGATGTGGTCGATCTGGAGGTCGGCCGCGTCGTCGACGGCCACGCCGTCGTAGGGGCTGGTCCAGCAGTCGCCGTCCGGGCAGCGGGGGCGGCACTGGGAGTCGATGTCGAGGTTGCGCCCGTCGCGGGCGAGGATGCGCTCGCGGGTGTTGCACTTGGTGGCCGAGTCGTAGCGCCAGTCCCCCCAGTCCGAGCGGCGGTAGTGGGCGCCGGTGTCCTCCGGGCGCGGCTCCCCGAGCTCGGCCAGGGCAGGCGGGGGCGCCGGGTCGGCGACCGGGGCGAACGAGCAGCCGGTGAGCAGGACCAGCAGGGCAATGGGTAACCGGGACGGCATGCGTCCACTGATACGTGATCGCGCCTCGGGGTGGAAGCTCGGTGTGATCACGACGACGGCTCCCGCCCCGCCGTGCGATGGCGGGGCGGGAGCCGTCGGGCATCCCTAGTGGACGACCGCCTTCTCGGCGCCCGCGCCGGTCAGCGCGCGCACCTCCATCTCGGCGTACTTGCGGCTGTCGGAGCCGCCGCCGATGAGCGTGCCGAACCAGCCGAGGACGAACGCGACCGGGATCGAGACGATGCCGGGGTTGGACAGCGGGAACCAGTCGAAGTCCGCGCTGGGGAACATCGCCTTGGGCGAGCCGGAGACCGCGGGCGAGAAGACGATCAGCAGCACGCAGACCGCCAGGCCGCCGTAGATGCTCCAGAGCGCGCCGGTGGTGTTGAACCGCTTCCAGAACAGCGAGTAGAGGATGGTCGGCAGGTTCGCCGACGCCGCGACCGCGAAGGCCAGGGCCACCAGGAACGCGATGTTCTGGCCGTTGGCGATGATGCCGCCGACGATGGCGACCGCGCCGATGACCACCGCGGTGATCCGCGCGACGCGAACCTCGGCGCCCTTGTCGTCGACCTTGCCCTTCTTGATGATGTTGGCGTAGATGTCGTGGGCGAAGGACGCCGACGCGGTGATCGTCAGGCCCGCGACGACGGCGAGGATGGTGGCGAAGGCGACCGCGGCGATGAAGCCGAGCAGCACCGGCCCGCCGAGCGCCTGGGCCAGCAGCGGCGCGGCGGAGTTGGCCCCGCCGGGGGCGTTGCGGATGGCCTCCGGCCCGACCAGCGCGCCCGCGCCGTAGCCGAGCACCAGGGTGAACAGGTAGAAGATGCCGATGAGCCAGATGGCCCAGACCACCGAGCGGCGGGCCTCCTTGGCCGTGGGCACGGTGTAGAAGCGCATCAGGATGTGCGGCAGGCCCGCGGTGCCCAGCACCAGCGCCAGGGCGAGGGAGATGAAGTCGAGCTTGCTGGTCTCGCTGACGCCGTACTGCTTGCCGGGGTTGAGCAGCGTCTCGCCGTTCGCGCCGCCCGCCTCGACGGCGCCGCCGAGCAGGGCGGAGAGGTTGAAGCCGAACTGGGCCAGCACCCAGATCGTCATGGCCAGCCCGCCGGTGATCAGCAGGGCGGCCTTGATGATCTGCACCCATGTGGTGCCCTTCATGCCGCCGACCAGCACGTAGACGATCATGATGACGCCGACCGCGGCGATGACCACGGCCTGCCCGCCGGTGCCGGTGATGCCCAGCAGCAGGGCGACCAGGCCGCCCGCGCCCGCCATCTGGGCCAGCAGGTAGAAGAACGACACGACCAGCGTCGACGTCGCCGCCGCGGCGCGCACCGGCCGCTGCTTCATGCGGAAGGCGAGCACGTCGCCCATCGTGTACTTACCGGTGTTGCGCAGCAGTTCGGCGACCAGCAGCAGGGCGACGAGCCAGGCGACGAGGAAGCCGATGGAGTACAGGAAGCCGTCGTAGCCGTTGAGGGCGATCGCGCCCGCGATGCCGAGGAAGGACGCGGCCGAGAGGTAGTCGCCGGAGATGGCGATGCCGTTCTGCGGGCCGGTGAAGGAGCGGCCCGCGGCGTAGTAGTCCGCGGCGGTCTTGCTGTTGCGGCTGGCCCGGAACACCACGACCAGCGTGATGACGACGAACGCGCCGAAGATGCTGATGTTGAGGACGGGGCTGTTGCCCTCCACCCCTTGCGCGACGGTCATGCTTCGTCCTCCCCCACGGTCTCGCGCAGCTTCTGCGCCAGCGGGTCGAGCTTGCGGTTGGCGTAGCGGACGTAGAGCGTGGTGATCAGGAACGTCGAGACGAACTGCAGCAGGCCGAGCACCAGGCCGACGTTGATGTTGCCGATCACCTTGGTGGCCATGAACTCCGGCGCGTAGTCGGCCAGCAGCACGTACAGCAGGTACCAGACCAGGAACAGCGCGGTCATCGGGAAGACGAACGTGCGCAGCCGCCTGCGCAGCTCGACGAACTCCGCGCTGGACTGGACTTCGGTCCACTGGTCTGGTTCCGGGGGCCGAGCCTGGGACTCGGTGGTGCTCATGCGCGCCTCCTCCGACGGGGTGGTCGGCGTCACGCTAGGGAGATCACGCGGCCGCCCGTCGGGTCAGCGGTCCAATCGACGGGTGATGCGACGAACGGCGGACGAACGGCGCGCCGACCAAGACGAGTGGCCCAGGTCACGTCCGCGGTGGGCCATCGGGGTGTGCCGCTCGCGCAGGTGCAGCCGCAGCATCGCCGCGCCCGACCACGACGGCGGGCGGCCGAACAGCGACACCGCGATCATCGTGGCGAAGGCCAGCGGCACCGACCACGGCGCGGGCTGGGCGATGAGGATGGACAGCCACCCGGTGACCGGTGGGCCGAACAGCGTCGCCGCGATCGCCCCGGCGGAGGCCAGCAGCCCGGCGGACACGCCTGCGAACGCGCCCGCGACGGTCAGCCGCGACCACCAGATGCCCAGCACCAGCAGCGGGCAGAAGGTGGAGGCCGCCACGGTGAACCCCCAGGTGACCAGCACGCCCGCGTCGATGCGCGCCGAGGGCAAGGCCAGCAGCACGACCACGGCGGCCGCGCCGATCACGGTGAACCGCAGCCGGGCGAGGCCGCCGGGCAGCAGGTCGTGGGAGATCGCACCCGCCACGACCAGCAGCAGGCCCAGCGAGGTCGCCAGGAACGCGGCGAAGGCGCCCGCGGTGAGCAGCCCGGTGAACAGCGAGCCCCACGGCCCGGCGTCCACTTGGGACGGCAGCGCGACGACCGCGGTGTCGGTCGCCCCGGACAGGTACAGCTGCGGGACGAGCACCTTGGCCAGCGTCCCGTAGATCCCGGGGAACAGGTAGAACACGCCGAGCAGGGCGACGGTGAGCGCGGCGGTGCGGCGGGCGGCGCGGCCGTCGGGGCTGGTGTGGAAGCGCATCAGCACGTGCGGCAGGCCCATCGTGCCCAGCATCGTGGCGGTCAGCACGGCCAGCGTGCCCAGCAGGGGGTGGTCGGCGTCGCGCAGGTCCAGCAGCGGCCGCTGCCAGCCCTCCGCGCCGGGGGGCGAGCCGCCGCGCACGCCGGGCACGGGCGCGCCGTCGGCGAAGACGACCACCGAGCCCGGCGGCACGGCCAGCTCGCCCGGTGGCAGGACCGACAGCGCGCCCTCGGGGGTGCGCACCGAGGTCGGCTCGTCGAGTTCGAGGGTGACCGCCAGGTCGAAGGTGACCGGGGTGTCGCGCTCGAAGTGGGTGAACTCCACCGGGTGCACGGCGTCGTGGCGCACCTGCGGGCCGACGGCGATCAGCAGCCAGATCGCCGGGATGATGAACAGCACCAGCTTGAAGACGAACTGGAACGCCTGCACGTAGGTCGCCGCGCGCATGCCGCCCAGGGCCAGCGTCATGGCCGCGACGACCGCGGCGATGACCACCCCGACCCAGTACGGGCTGCCGCCGACGACGCTGAGCACCAGCCCGGCGGTGCGGAACTGCGGCACCAGGTAGAGCCCGCCGATGACCAGGACCACCACGGCGGCGAGCCTGCGCAGCGAGGTCGAGGCCAGCCGGGCCTCGGCGAAGTCGGGGACGGTGACCGCGCCCGAGCGGCGCATCGGGGCGGCGACCAGCGCGAGCATGGCGACGTAGCCCGCGGTGAACCCCACCGGGTACCACAGCGCGCCGATGCCGTCCTTGACCACGAGCCCGGCCACGCCGAGGAACGACGCGGCCGAGAGGTACTCCCCCGACACCGCGGCCGAGTTCAGCAGCGGCGACACCCGGCGGGAGGCGATGAGGAAGTCCGACGTGGTGCGCATGGCCGCCACCCCGCGCAGGCCGATCAGCAGGGTGACCAGCACGACCGGGACGACCGCGAAGGCGATCACCCGGGCTCCGCGGCGCCGTCGTCGGCGTCCTCGACCCGCTCGGCGCGCCGGAGCTGCCACCAGGAGATGCCCGCCATCGCCGGGTAGGGCAGCAGGACCAGGGCCAGCCAGGACACCGGCACGTCGAAGATCCGCACGTCGTCCAGCTCGGGGTAGGCGCGCAGCAGCAGCGGCAGGCCGACGATGAGCAGCAGCAGGGCGGCGACCGCGGAGACCGCGCGCACCCGCTGCGCCTTGTAGACCGCCAGCGCGCGGCGAGCGTCGGCCGGGTCCAAAGCCGGTGGGCGCCAGGAGGTGCGGTGCCTGCGGCGGGCGTGCGCCAGCCGGGTCTGCGGGCTGGTGACGACCTGGCGGCGGTGCGGGCTCACCGGCGGCCCAGCTCCCCGCGCTGCGCCGCCTGGAGCAGGCGTTCGCGCAGCTCCCGGGCGTGGCGGCGGCTCACCGGCACGTCGCCGAGGTCGGTGTGGGCGAGCATCCCGCCCACGGAGTCGCTGCGCAGCTCGCGCACGGCGTCGATGGCCAGCAGGTAGCCGCGGTGGACGCGGACGAAGCCGGAGTCCTCCCAGTACTCCTGTAAGCGCGAGATCGGCATGCGGACCAGGTGCACGCCCGCCGCGGTGTGCAGGCGGACGTAGTCGCCGTGGGCTTCGGCGTAGCGGACGTCGCCGCGGCGCACGTAGCGGATGCGCCCGTCGGTCTCCACCGGCAGCACGGGCATGGCGTCGGGCTTGGGCGGCGGGGCCTGCTCGCTGGCCTCGGTGGCCCGGCGCGCGGTGACGAAGCGCTGCACCCTGGCCAGCGCGTCGCCGAGGCGTTCGGCGCGGACGGGTTTGAGCAGGTAGTCCAGCGCGCCGATGCCGTAGGCGGACACGGCGTGGCCGTCGTAGGCGGTGACGAACACGATCGCGGGCGGCTCGCTGAGCTTGGCCAGCAGCGAGGCCAGCTCCAGGCCGTTGAGCCCGGGCATGGAGATGTCGAGGAACACCCCGTCGAACTTCTCGGCCTGGATCATCTTCAGCGCGCTGAGCGCGTCGGCGGCCGCGCGCACGTCGTCCACCTCGGGGGCCGCGCGCAGCAGCCTGCACAGCTCGTCCAGCGCGGCGCGCACGTCGTCGACGGCCAGCACGCGCAGGCCGCCCGCCTTGGCGCCACCCATCACGGCATCACCCCCGGGGAGAACATCGGCATCCGGACGACCACCCTCGTCCCGGCGTCCTCTGCGGTTTCGAGGACCAACCCGTACCAGGAGCCGTACACGTTACGCAGCCGCCGGTCGACGTTGGCCAGCCCCACGCTGCCCGCCGCGTCCCGGCCCGCCAGCAGCGCCTCGGCCCTGGCCGGGAGCATGCCGACCCCGTCGTCCTCCACGGTGATCACGCAATCGCTGCCCTCGGCCTCGCCGGTGACCTGCACGGTCCCGCCAGCGGGCCGCGGCTCGATGCCGTGCCGGACGGCGTTCTCGACCAGCGGTTGCAGCACCAGGTACGGGATGGCCACGGCCAGCACCTCGGGCGCGACCCGCACCTGCACGCGCAGCCGGTCGCCGAGCACCGCGCGTTGCAGGGCCAGGTAGGTCTCGATGGCGTGGAACTCGTCGGCGACGGTGGTGTACTCCCCGTGGCTGGCCAGGCTGTAGCGGTTGTAGTCGGCGAAGTCGAGCATCAGCTCGCGGCTGCGCTCGGGGTCGGAGTGGACCAGCGAGGCGATGACGGTGAGCGCGTTGTAGACGAAGTGCGGGGAGATCTCCGCGCGCAGGGCCCGCAGCTCGGCTTGGGCGGCGTGCTCGGCGCTGGCCTCCAGCCGGGCCCGCTCCAGCGCCGCGGTGATCCAGTCGGCCACCTCGGCGATCGCGGTGCGGCGCACCTGGCCTGCGACGACCAGCACGCCTGCCAGCTCGTCGTGCACGTGCAGCGGGGTGACGACCAGGGGCGGCCTGCCCGCGCGGGTCTCGCTGTGCAGGACCTGGTCGACCAGCTCCACCCAGCGCGGCCCGGACGGCACCGCCCCGACCCAGACGGGCCTGCCGGACAGGTCGGCCAGCCCGACGCCCGCGGCCCCGAGCAGCCTGCGCACCCCGCGGGCCGCGGCGCGCACGCGGCTGCCGGAGAGCCCGTCGGCCAGGTCGTCGGCGATGTGCCGGGCGGAGGCGAGCACGGCCGCCGGGTCCGTCCGCGACCAGGGCAACCAGGCGCGCGGGGGCTCGCCGGGTTGCGCCGCCGCCATCAGCTCCCCTGTCGGTCCGGGTGTGTTGGGTAGATGGTAGGTGCTGTTCCGGCTTGTCCGGATAACGCTCGTGGACCGTTCGTCGTCACGACCGGACCTTCCGTCGTGCGCCCGGTCACCCCGCGGGGGTGCTGCTCCTAGGGTGACCAGCCACACCCCCCGGCGGTTCGGAGGATCGATGAGCGGACAGACCCTGGACAACCTGTCGACCGAGACCCGCGCGTTCCCGCCGCCCGCGGCGTTCGCCGCCCAGGCGAACCTGACGGCGGAGGTGTACGCGCAGGCGGCCGAAGACCGGCTGGCGTTCTGGGCCGAGCAGGCCCGGCGGCTGGACTGGGCCACCGAGTGGGACAAGGTGCTCGACTGGTCGGACGCCCCGTTCGCCAAGTGGTTCGTCGGCGGGAAGCTGAACGTCGCCTACAACTGCGTGGACCGGCATGTGGCCGCGGGCCTGGGTGAGCGGGTGGCGCTGCATTGGGAGGGCGAGCCCGGGGACGCGCGGACGGTGACCTATGGGCAGTTGCAGGACATGGTGTGCCGGGCGGCGAACGGTCTGGCGTCGTTGGGTCTGAAGGCCGGTGACCGGGTGGCGATCCAGATGCCGATGCTGGTCGAGGCGATCGTGGCCATGCTGGCCTGCGCCCGGCTCGGCCTGGTGCACAGCGTCGTGTTCGGCGGCTTCTCCCCCACCGCTCTGCAATCGCGCATTGACGATGCGCAAGCCCGGGTGCTGATCACCTCCGACGGCCAGTACCGGCGCGGCGAGGCCGTCCCCATGAAGAACCTGACGGATGAGGCGACGGCCCACTGCCCGTCCATCGAGCACGTGGTCGTGGTGCGCCGCACCGGTGGCGACGTCGCCTGGACCGAGGGCCGCGACCTGTGGTGGCACGACCTCGTGGAGAGCCAGCCTGCCACCCACGAACCCGAGGCGTTCGACTCCGAGCACCCGCTCTACATCCTCTACACGTCGGGCACCACCGGTAAGCCGAAGGGGATCCTGCACACCAGCGGCGGCTACCTCACCCAGGTGGCCTACACCCACCACGCCGTGTTCGACCTCAAGCCCGACACCGACGTGTACTGGTGCACCGCCGACATCGGCTGGGTCACCGGCCACTCCTACATCGTCTACGGCCCCCTGGCCAACGCGGCCACGCAGGTCGTCTACGAGGGCACGCCGAACACCCCGCACCAGGGCAGGCATTTCGAGATCATCGCCAAGTACGGGGTGACGATCTACTACACCGCCCCGACGTTGATCCGCACGTTCATGAAGTGGGGCACGGAGAACCCCGCAGGGCACGACCTGTCCTCGCTGCGGCTGCTGGGGTCGGTGGGCGAGCCGATCAACCCCGAAGCCTGGATCTGGTACCGCACCCACATCGGCCACGACCGCTGCCCCATCGTCGACACCTGGTGGCAGACCGAAACCGGCGGCATCATGATCAGCCCCCTCCCGGGCGTCACCAACACCAAGCCAGGGTCGGCACAGACCCCGCTGCCGGGGATCAGCGCCGCCGTGGTGGACGACACCGGCACCGAAGTCCCCCACGGCTCCGGTGGCTACCTGGTGCTCAACGAGCCCTGGCCGTCCATGCTGCGCGGCATCTGGGGCGACCCCGAACGCTTCAAGGACACCTACTGGTCCCGGTACGCCGAGCAGGGCTACTACTTCGCCGGCGACGGAGCCAAATACGACGACGACGGCGACATCTGGCTGCTCGGCCGCGTCGACGACGTCATGAACGTCTCCGGACACCGCATCTCCACCACCGAAGTCGAATCCGCCCTCGTCTCCCACCCCACCGTCGCCGAAGCCGCCGTCGTCGGCGCCAGCGACCCCACCACGGGCCAGGGCATCGTGGCGTTCGTGATCCCCCGCGGCAAAGCAGCCGAAGACCGCGACAGCCACATCACCACCCTCCGCAACCACGTCGCCCAGGAGATCGGGGCCATCGCCAAGCCACGGCAGATCCTGATCGTGGAAGAACTCCCCAAGACCCGAAGCGGCAAGATCATGCGCCGACTCCTGCGCGACATCGCCGAGAACCGCGAACTCGGCGACACCACCACACTCGCCGACCAGACCGTCATGAGCCTGATCACCGAAGGGCTCGGCAGCCAGCAGGCCGCGGACTAGGAGGGGCGTGGGGGTTCCGGCGCGGAACCCCCACGCGGTCAGGCGACGGCGGGCTCCTGGTCGGCGAACTGGGTGCGGTGCAGCTCCGCGTAGCGGCCGCCGCGGGCCAGCAGCTCGTCGTGGGTGCCCTGCTCCACGACCCGGCCCGCCTCGATGACCAGGATCTGGTCGGCGGCGCGGATGGTGGACAGGCGGTGGGCGATGACCAGCGCCGTGCGGCCGGTCAGCGCCTCGGTCAGCGCGGCCTGGACCGCCGCCTCCGAGGTCGTGTCCAGGTGGGCCGTGGCCTCGTCCAGGATCACCACCCGGGGGCGGGCCAGCAGCAGGCGGGCGATGGTCAACCGCTGCCGCTCGCCGCCGGAGAGCCGGTAGCCGCGCTCGCCGACGACGGTGTCCAGGCCGTCGGGCAGGTCGGCGATCAGGTCGGCCAGGCGGGCGCGGCGCAGCGCGTCCCACAGCTCGGCGTCGGTCGCGTCCGGGCGGGCGAAGCGCAGGTTCGCGGCGATGGTGTCGTGGAACAGGTGGCCGTCCTGGGTCACCATGCCGACCGCCCCGCGCAGCGAGTCCGCGCGCAGGTCCCGCACGTCCACCCCGGCCAGGCGCACCGCGCCGGAGTCCACGTCGTAGAGCCTCGGCGCGAGCGAGGCGATGGTGGACTTGCCCGCGCCGGAGGAGCCGACGAGCGCGACCACCTGCCCCGGCTCGACCCGGAACGACACCTCGTGCAGGACCTCCTCGCCACCGCGGGTGTCGAGGACGGCGACCTCCTCCAGGGAGGCCAGCGAGACCTTGTCCGCGGCGGGGTAGGCGAAGCGGACCTTGTCGAACTCGACCGAGACCGGCCCGTCGGGGACCGGGCGGGCGTCGGGCTTGTCGGTGATCAGCGGCGGCAGGTCGAGGACCTCGAAGACCCGCTCGAAGCTGACCAGGGCGCTCATGATGTCCACGCGGGCGTTGGCCAGCGCGGTCAGCGGCGAGTACAGCCGGGTCAGCAGCAGCGCCAGCGCGACGACCGCGCCCGCGTCGAGCGTGCCCGCCAGGGCCAGCACGCCGCCGAGCCCGTAGACCAGGGCAAGGGCCAGGGCGGAGACCAGGGTCAGCGCGGTGACGAACACCCACTGCATGACGGCGCTGCGCACCCCGATGTCGCGCACCCGCCGCGCCCGCACCGCGAACTCCTGCGACTCCTCCTCCGGTCGGCCGAACAGCTTGACCAGGGTCGCGCCGGGCGCGGAGAACCGCTCGGTCATCTGGGTGTTCATGGTGGCGTCGTGGTCGGCGGCCTCGCGGCGCAGCGCGGCCAGCCGGGTGCCCATGCGGCGGGCGGGCAGTACGAAGACCGGCAGCAGGACCAGCGACAGCAGCGTCACCTGCCACGAGATCCCGATCATGACGATGAGGGTCAGCACCAGCGTGACGAGGTTGCCGACCACGCCCGCGAGGGTGTCGCCGAAGGCCCGGTGGGCGCCGATGACGTCGTTGTTGAGCCGGGAGACCAGCGCGCCGGTCCGGGTGCGGGTGAAGAAGGCGACCGGCATCCGCTGGACGTGGTCGAAGACCCGCGTGCGCAGGTCGAGGATCATGCCCTCGCCGATGGTCGAGGACAGCCAGCGGTTGACCAGGCCGAGGCCCGCCTCGGCGATGGCCACCCCGGCGATCACCAGCGCGAGCGCGACGACGACCCCGGAGGGCTGACCGCCGACGATCGCCTCGACGACCCGTCCGGCCAGCACCGGGGTGGCCACGGTCAGCGCGGCGAGCACGGTGCTCAGGCCGACGAAGAGCGCCAGCCTGCCGCGTAATGGTCGGGCGAACCCGATCACCCGTTTCAACGTCTGCCGCGTGGGCACCGGCCCGGATTGCGCGCGCATCGTGTTGTAGAGCGACGAAAACGCCGCCATCTGCATGTCCACGCCGTTCCTCCGTGTGTTCAAGGTGGTGTGTACGAAGGTAGAAGTTCGAGTAATGTTGAGGTCAAGGCTGGCGGAACCGGGCATTACACTGCGCCGGTGATCAACGCGGTGCGTGAGTTCGGGGTCGGTGCCGGCCTGCTGGCCAAGGGGTTCCGGCTGGTCCTCTCCTCGGGATCGATGCTGGTGAAGGGGGCCGTCCCCGCCCTGCTGAGCAGCCTGGTCCTCTTCGGCGGGCTGGTCGCGCTGGCGATCAACCTCGGTGACCTGGTGACCTGGGCGTCCCCGTTCGCCGACGGATGGTCGCAGACGTGGCAGACAATTGTTCGCATCGGCGTCGGCATCGCCGTCGTCGTGCTGGCCGTGGCCCTGGCGATGATGGTCTTCGCCGCGCTGGCCCTGGCCATCGGCGGCCCGTTCTACGAGAGCATCGCCGAAGAGGTCGAGGACACCGTGCTCGGCGGCGTCCCGGAGGCCCAGCAGATCGGGTGGGGCCGGTCGGTGTGGCTCGGGGTGCGCGACGCGGTGCTGCTGATCCTGCGGATCATCGCCTGGGGCGTCGTGCTGTTCGCGCTGGGCTTCGTGCCGGTGCTCGGCCAGACGGTCGTGCCGGTGCTCGCGGTGCTGGTCGGCGCCTGGCTGCTGGCCGTGGAGCTGACCGCGATCCCGTTCGTCCGGCGCGGCCGCGACCTCAAGGAGCGGCGCCGGGCGCTCAAGAGCCGCCGGGCGATGACGCTGGGCTTCGCCACCCCCGTCTACCTGCTGTGCCTGATCCCGCTGGCGGCGCTGGTCGTCTTCCCCGCGGCGATGGCGGGCGGCACGCTGCTGGCCCACCGGACCATGACCGAGCGGCGCTAGGGCTTGCGGCCGACCGCGCCGAGCGTCAGGTGGTTCATGCCCGCCAGCGGGCGCAGGCGCGGGCCGTCCGGCCACCACTTGTGCAGCAGCACCAGCCCGGGCGGGATCAGGTCGAGACCGGCCAGGTAGCCCTCGATCACCTCGCGCTTGCGGTGCACGCCCGCCAGCGGGGTGCCCGCGAACGCGCTGTCGAGCTTGCGGGCCAGCGCGCTGTGCTCGCCGCCGTCGTCGGGGTCGAACTGGTGGGTCAGCATGACGTAGGAGCCCGCGGGCAGCACGTCGACCCAGCCGCGCACGACCTCGGCGGCCCTGGTGTCGTCGAGGATGTGGTGGACGATCGCGCACAGCATCAGCCCGACCGGCCGGTCGAAGTCGATCGTGCGGGTCAGCACCGGAGAGGACACCACGGCGTGCGGGTCGGTCAGGTCGCACGCGGCCATGTGGGTCTGGTCGTTCTCCTCCAGCAGCGCGCGGCCGTAGGCCTGCACGAGCGGGTCGTTGTCCACGTAGACCACCCGCGCCTCGGGGTTGTGGCGCTGCACGATCTGGTGGGTGTTGTCCGTGGTGGGCAAGCCGGACCCCAGATCGATGAACTGGTCGACGCCGTGCGCGGTGGACAGCAGCCGCAGGCAGCGCAGCACCCAGGCGCGGTGGTCGCGGGCCATCTGCCGGGCGCCGGGGTCGACGTCGAGCAGCCGGTCGACCAGCTCGCGGTCGGCGGCGTAGTTGTCCCGACCGCCGAGCAGCGCGTCGACCAACCTGGCCTGGTTGGGCCGGTCGAAGTCGACCACGCCGCCCTGCGCGGACCGTTCGAGCATGCGTCCCCCGTCGATCTGGGCTCCTGGACACGCACCGTACCGGGCGGTGGACGGGGGGTCACGCCGCGGCCGGGCTTCTCCCCCGCCTATCGCGGCGGATTCGCCCGGTCGGCGGCAACCGGTGACGGATCGGGGAGCAGCGCCCAGCTGTCGGCGAGATCCGCTGGTCGGGGCGGGTCCGCGCCCGGGCGGGCGCAGGTGCGGGCGGCGACGGCGTTGGCGAAGTCGACGGCGGCGGCCAGGGCATGGCCGTCCAGTGTGGACATCGCGCCGAGGTGGCCGGACAGCCAGCGCAGCAGGCCAGCGGTGAAGGCGTCACCTGCGCCGACGGTGTCCACGACCGTCACCGGCGGGCTCGCGCGGACCACCTCGACACCGCCGGAGACCGCGTGCGCGCCGTCCGAGCCGAGGGTGACGACGACGAGCGCCGGGCCCGCCGCCGCCCAGCGCCGCGCGACGGCGACCGGGTCGGCGTCCGGGTGCAGCCACGCCAGGTCCTCCGCGCTGACCTTCACGATGTCGGCCATGCCGACCTGCCGCTCGACCCGGGAGGCCGCGCGGTCGCGGTCGCCTGCCAGGGACGGGCGCACGTTCGGGTCGAGGGAGACCGTCGCGCCCGCGGCCCTGGCCCTGAGCATGGCGTCCTCGACCACGGCCGCGCCCGGCTCCAGCGCGGTCGCCAGCGAGCCGGTGTGCAGGTGGGTCCGCACCGGCAGGGCGGTCAGGTCGGTGATGTCCCAGTCGAGCCGGAAGTCGTAGGCGGCCACGCCCGCGGCGTCGGTGGCGGCGAAGGCGACGCTGGTCTGCCCGGTCAGCGCGGGCAGGGCGTGCACCTCGACGCCCTCGGCGGCCAGGTGGGCGCGGATCATCCGGCCGAAGAGGTCGTCGCCGATGCGGGTGCCCAGCCGGGCGGGCAGGCCCAGCCGGGCCAGGCCGAGCGCGACGTTGGCCGGGCTGCCGCCGGGGTGGGCGCGGAAGGTCCGCCCGTCCGGGTCGGCGATCAGGTCGGCCAGCGCCTCGCCAACGACGGTGATCACCAGGCGCCTCCTCTGCTCAGGGGCGAGGGTGTCATCCGCGCCGGGCGGGCGTCCACCCGGCGCCGTAGCCGGGCTGGACCATCGTCTGGAACGCCCAGCCGTCGGGGGTGCGGACGAGGACGTCGGCGTAGCGCATGCGGTGCTCGCCGTAGGCGGCGTCGGTGAAGACGACGGCGAGGTTGTCGCCGATCAGGTGCGGGGTGCGCTCGGAGGTCAGCTCGGCCCCCTCGCCGACGACCTCGCCCATGACCCGGATGAACTCGGCGCGGTCCCAGATCTGCGCGGCCGCGGTGCCGCCGGGGATGTCGGTGACCACGTTGAGCGGGAAGGCCGCGAGGTCGGCCATCCCCTCGATGTCGCCGCGGGCGGCGCGGGCGTCGTACTCGGCGAACCAGGCGTGGATCTCGGCAGTCATGTCGTACAGTGTACGGAACTACCAGGACCAGCGCAAACCGTAGCGGCCGGGAGGCAGGTCCATGCCGATGGCGTGCGCGGTGCAGGTCGAGTCCAGCTCCACGGCGCGGACCCGCTCCTCCCCGTTGACCTCGGAGAACTGGACGCAGTGGTGGGGCAGCGCCGCGGGATGGAAGCTGACCTCGACCAGGTACTCGCGCACCGGCAGCCTGCTGGCCCGCTGGTGGCTCACGGCCGTCGGCGGCGACGTGGAATGCAGGGCGTGCTCGACGACGATCGTCTCCCGCCGGGCCAGCGGCCGGTCGAACACCAGCTCGGCGGCGAGGAGCCCGGCGTCGTCGTCGACCTCGGTGCGGCCGAGAGAGCAGTTGCGCACCGGCACCACCGCGGGGGCGGGCGCGTCCGGTCCGTCGCCCCAGGAGACGACCACGATCCGGTCGATGCCGTCCTGCTCGGCGCGCAGCACCTGCCGGGTGTGCTGCACCCGCTTGACCCGGTCGGCGTCGATCTCCACCCGGTCGTGCGCGCTGAGCCTGCTGAGCTGGCCGTCGCGGCTGAGGTCGTAGCCGTCGAGCAGGCTGCGCACCTGCTCGACGCGGTGCCAGGGCGCGCCCGCGGTGATGGGCGCGACTTCCCGCCTGGCCGCGCGCCCGCGCGGCCTGCGCTCGGGCAGCAGCCTGCGCAGGCCGCCGCTGGGCAGGCCGAGCAGGTCCTCCAGCTCCGCGAGCGCGGCCAGCGACCTGGCCCGCTCGGGTCTGCTGCGCCCGGAGCACCAGTAGCTGAGGGTGGCCAGGCTGACCGGCGTCCCCCGCCCCCGCAGGTCGGCGGCCAGCTTCTCCAGCGTCACCCCGGCCGCATCGATGGCAGCGCGCAGACCCGACGCGAAAGGCGGTGGCGGCTCGGTCACCTGGGGCACGGTAGCCGGCTGGGCCGATCGCCGGAAGCGGCCGGCGGCCGGCGGTCGCCCCGCCGCGACGAGCCGCACCCCGACACCTGTCGGGCCAGCGGGCCGGACCCATTCCGACGCAATTGCAGAATGGGCGCGCACAAATGCCGGAACAGGTCTTGTCATCTGTTTATGAATACCGTCGGGAATGGTGTTCCGGAATTCGCGCCGCCGGTATCGTCGCGGCCATGCCCCGGCCCCGCATCGAGGTCACCCGGCTCGGCAAGACCTACGGTCCGGTGGCCGCGCTGACCGACGTCTCCCTGTCTGCCGACGCGGGCGCGGTCCTCGGCGTCCTCGGCCACAACGGCGCGGGCAAGACCACGCTCATCGACATCCTGGCCACCCGCGCCCTGCCCACCTCCGGCAGCGCCCGCGTGTGCGGCTACGACGTGGTGCGCTCCGGCCACCAGGTGCGCAGGCTCATCGGGCTGACCAGCCAGTACGCCTGCGTGGACGAGGCGGTCTCGGGCCGGGCCAACCTGGTGCTGCTGGCCCGGCTGCTCGGCGCGACCCGGCGGCAGGCGGCCGAGCGCGCCGAGGAGCTGCTGGCCGCCTTCGGCATCGCCGAGGCCGCCGATCGCAGGGCGGGCACCTACTCCGGGGGCATGCGCCGCCGCCTCGACCTGGCCGCCAGCCTGGTCGGCCGCCCGGACGTGCTCTTCCTCGACGAGCCGTCCACGGGGCTCGACCCGGTCAGCCGCGCGGGCCTGTGGGCGCTGGTGTCCGGCCTGGTCGCCGACGGGACGACCGTCGTGCTCACCACGCAGTACCTGGAGGAGGCCGACCGGCTCGCCGACGAGGTGGTCGTGCTGGCGGGCGGGCACGTCGTCGCCGCGGGCACGCCCGCCGCGCTCAAGTCCGGCATCGGGCAGCGCGCCGCGGCCGTGCGCTTCGCCGACGGGCGCGGCGTCCGGCACGCCCTCGGGGTGCTGGCCTACGCGGGCATCCGCGCGACCCCGGACCCGGTCGAACCGGTCGTGCGGGTCGCGCTGGCCGAGCCGGGGCACATCACCGCCGTGGTCCGCGTGCTCGACGCCACCGGCCCGGCGATCACCGACCTCACCGTCACCGAACCGACCCTGGACGACGTGTACTTGGCCCTGCACCACGCGAGCGCGTCGTGAGCCGCCACGCCGCGCCGCGCCGGGCCGCCGACCGGCAGACCGCCCGGTGGCGGCCCGCGCCGCCGCTGCGCCAGGTGTCCGTCCTCACCGGACGGTCGCTGCGGCTGGCCTTCGGCGACCGCAAGGTGCTGCTCTTCGGCCTGCTGCAACCGGTCGTCCTGCTGCTGCTGTTCAGCCAGGTGTTCAGCGGGATCGGCGCGCTGCCCGGGATGGCCGGGTACCAGGGCTACATCAACTACCTGCTGCCCGCCACGCTCGTCACCATCGCGCTGACGACGGCGGTCGGCTCGGGGGCCGGGCTGCTGGCGGAGGTCTTCACCGGCTTCATCGCCCGCCTGCGCGCGATGCCGCTGGCGCTGGGCGCGGTCCTGGTCGCCCGCACGCTCGCCGACTCCGCGCGGCTGGCGCTGAGCCTGCTGGTGGCCGTCGCCATCGCGGTGCCGCTGCTGGGGTTCCGCCCCGGCAGCGCGCCGGGCCTGGCGCTCGGGCTGCTGCTGGCGGTCGTGGTCGGGTGGGGGGTGAGCTGGCTGTTCATCGCCATCGCCTGCTGGGCGCCCAAGCCGGAGGTGATGCAGGCGGCCTCGTTCGTGGTGGCGGTGCCGCTGATGTTCGGCTCCAGCGCCTACCTCCCCCTGGAGGCCATGCCGACCTGGGTGCGCTGGTTCAGCACCGTCAACCCGATCACCTACGCCGTCGACGCCGTGCGCGCCCTCACCCTGGGCCACCCGGCCGGGTGGTCCCCGCTGCTCGCCCTCGCCCTGACCGCCACCGCGGCGGCAGGCGGCAGCGCCTGGGCCTTCCGCACCTTCCGCCGGGCGCGCTGAGCGCCGCGGGATCAGCCGGTGGTGTGCACGATCAGGATGTCCACCCGGGACTTGCGGGCCGCCTCACCCGGCACCGAGCCGAGGACGCGACCCGCCAGGGTGTTCAGGCCGCGGTTGCCGACGACCAGGAGGTCGGCGTCGTGGTCGCGGACGGTTCGGCGCAGGACGGCGACCGGGGAGCCCTCGGCCACGACCGTGGTCACGTCGGCCGCGCCCGCCGCCAGGGCCAGCTCAGCCGCCGCGCGGACGGTCTCCTCGGCCGGGCTGGCCCCGACCACCTGGTAGCCGACGTCATCACCGAGCCGATCGACGGCCCGGTCGACGGCGCGCTGCTCGGCCGGTTCGTAGGCGCAGGCGACGACCAGCGCGGCTGCGGTGTCGCGGGCGACCTCGGCGGCCCGCTCGACCGCGCGCAGCGAGGAGCGGGAGCCGTCGGTGCCGACGACGATGGTGCGGTAGACGGGCATCGGGGGCCTCCGCTCACACGCCGTCGACGCGCCTGCAGGCCGGGGCCTGGGCGAAGGCGTCCTTGAGGGCGGGGTTGGCCTTGAGGTCGGTCGTCGGGCCCTCGGTGGTGTTGAGCCCCTCCAGCCGCGGGCCGAGCGCGGCCAGCGCGGCCTGGAACGCCGCGGGGTCGCCGGTCTCGACGGCGGCCAGCTCCGCCCGCGCCCCGGACAGCCCGGCGCGCAGGTCCTCGACGCGCTTGAGCGCGGCGTCCACCGCAGCGGCCCCGCCGTCGACCGGCGGCTCGCCCGCGGCGCTGATCCCCGCGCCCAGTTCGGCCAGGGTGTCGGAGATCGCCTGCAGGTAGTCGAGCATGGCCTGCTTGGTCTTGGCCGGGTCGCTCGGGTCGACCGCGGGGAACTGGGACAGCGCCTTGCCGCCGTCCTCGACCGCGGTGCAGACCTTCTCCGCCCACGCGACGGCCGGGTCGCTGAGGTCGGCGGGCGGGGCTTGCTCCGCGGTCGTGCCCTGGCCCGGCGCGGGGAGCTGCGGCGGCGCCTCCGGGTCGGAGCCGCACGCCCCGGCGACTGCGAGAACGGCGGCCGCGGACACCGCGGCGGCGACCAAACGAGGCTTCATGGATTCGTCCCTCACGACTGCTCGGCGTAATTCGCGGCGGGCTCGCCAGAATGCGCACCGGCTCTCGATCCGCCGACCGCGGCGATCTGGCCGAAACCCTACTGACCCGCCGACGGCCCGAGCAAGAACTGCCCGGGAGCAGCCGCGGTGGACGGCCTGATTTGTCACCCCGGCACAGTCCGCCCGTCTGCGTTTGTGTGTCCGCCCAGTCGAGGGCCACCGCACGGTTGTTGGTCCTGACGTGCTGATCCGCGCGTCGCAGGCGATCACGGGACACCGGCGGCTTTATCACCGATGCGCAAGAACTCGACCGGGCACCCCGCCCGATTCCGCAAATACCCGGGCCGATCCGTCACCCGTTCGGGTAGTCGGCGCGGCGCGCAACCCAGCCGTTTGACAGGCCCGCCGAGCCGAACTTATGGTCGTCGGCACAAATTGCGCCGATTCGCGGCGAGCCGGAACCGGGAGAATTCGCGCTTCGCGAGCGCGCCCAGCGACAAAGGGGACGACATGGCGATTCACCTGGGCAGCCGACCCCCGTCCCGCAGGCCGGGGCAGGCCAGGGCCCCGCTCCCCGCGCGGCCGCGCCCGGCCCGGCCGGACGACCAGGCCACGGCGCTGTGGGCGGCGCTGCCGCGCGACCTCGGCCCGCGGTTCCGGCCGATGGTCGGGCAGCTGACCCGGGACATGATCCGCGAGATCCAGCGCGTCGTGCCCGCCTACGCCCAGCCGCTGGAGGGCCACTTCGGCGCGATCATGGTCGCGGGCGTCGAGCAGGCGATCATGCGGATCATGGACACCATCGGCGTCGGCGGCACCCCGGACGACAACTGGGCCAACGTCTTCCGCCAGCTCGGCCGGGTGGAGTTCAGCGAGGGCCGCAGCCTGGACAGCCTGCAGACGGCCTACCGCGTCGGCGGCCGGGTGGCCTGGCGGCACGTCGCGGCGTGGGGCCAGGCGCAGAAGCTGCCCACGGCGACGCTCACCATCGCCGCCGAGGCGATCTTCGCCTACGTCGACGAGATCTCGAAGCTGTCGATCGAGGGCTACACCGCCGCGCAGGCGCAGTCGGCCGGGATGATCGAGCGCTGCCGCCGCAGGCTGGTCGAGCTGCTGCTCAGCGACCCGCCCGCCGCGCCGACCTCGATCAGCAAGCTGGCCGCGACCGCCCGCTGGCGGGTGCCGGACACCGTGGTCGTCGTGGTCGTGGAGCCCGCGCCGGACGGCGAGCCCGACGACCTCGGCGCCGCGGGGCTGCCCGATGAGGTGCTGGCCGACTTCGACGGCGACCTGCCCTGCCTGGTGCTGCCCGACCCGCAGCGGCAGCTGCGCGCCGTCCGCGAGCACCTGGGCGGCAGGCGGGCCTGCGTCGGGCCGGTCGTGGGGCTGCGCGACGCGGCCACCTCGCTGCGCTGGGCACGGCGGGCGATGAACCTGGTGCGCCGCGGCATCATCGGCGACGGCCAGGTCACGTGGTGCCGCGACCACCTGTCGACGCTGTGGCTGCTGGCCGACGAGTTCCTGGTGCGCGAGCTGCTCAACCGCACGCTGGCCCCGCTGGCCGACCTGACCCCCAAGCAGCGCGCCCGCACCGCCGAGACGCTGCTGGCCTGGCTGGAGAGCCGGGGCAGCGCCCCGGAGATCGCCGAGCGGCTGCGCATCCACCCGCAGACCGTGCGCTACCGGATGCGCCAGGTGGAGAAGCTCTTCGGCGACCAGCTGACCGACCCGGACTCCCGGCTCGACCTGGAGATCGCCCTGCGCGCGCACCGTCTGCTGTGGACGTCCGAAGAAGACGGACGACCGGCCGCGCAGGCTGCGCAGCGGCGGCGCGTTCCCGCAGCCACCCTTGTCCGGCCGTGACAAATCCGCGGTGAACCGCAGAATCCGCAGGCCAGAGCGCCCTGCGGCGCGGTACATTCCGGTCTGTCCAGTGCATCCCGCCGGAGGTGGCCCAGGTGCCGGAACAGCCGGGTGACCCAGCCGGACCCCCGCCGCGCATCGCCTTCGATTCGCTGCTGGCCCCGGGCGGCGGGCGGGGGGCGACCCTGTGGTCGCTGCTGCCCCGCCAGCTCGCCCCGCTGCTGCGGCCGAGCATCCCGCGCCTGGTCGCGGAGATCCGCGGCGAGCTGAACCAGGCCATCCCGGCCTTCGCCCGCAACCCCGACGGGGTGGTCGGCCGGGCGGTCACCGAGGGCATCCAGCAGGCCATCACGCAGTTCATCGACCGGCTCGAAGACCCGGGCGCGGCGCGCGACGAGCGCAGGCAGGTCTTCCGCGACATGGGCCGCCAGGAGATCCACGACGGCCCCATCCTGGACGTGCTGCAGACCGCCTACCGGATCGGGGCGCGGGTGGCGTGGCGGCGGATCGCCGCCGCGGGCGAGGCGGCCGGGGTGTCGAGCGCGACGCTGTGCCTGCTGGCCGAGGCCATCTTCGCCTACATCGACGAGCTGTCGGCGCTGTCGGTCGAGGGCCACGCCTCGGCCCGCGCCCGGGAGGTCGGCGCGCTGGAGCGGCGGCGCAGGCAGCTCCTGCAGGCCATCATCGCCCCCGGCGGCGGGCCGGGCCGCCCGCTGGCCAGCCTGGCCGAGGCGGCCCGGTGGCCGCTGCCGCAGCGGGTCCGGGCCGTCGCGGTGCGCCCGCGCGACGCCGAGGCACCGGTCACCGGGCTGGACCAGCGCTACCTGGTCGACCTGGAATCGGCCGAGCCGTGCCTGGTCGTGGGCGAGGAGCACCGGCCTGCGCTGGCGGACCTGCCCGCCGACCTGCCCGGCTGGCAGGCCGCGATCGGCCCCGCGGTCCCCGTCGCCGAGTGCGCCCAGTCGTTGCGCTGGGCCCGGCGGACCCTGTCGCTGGTGGTCGACGGCACCCTCGCCGACGGCGCCCCCACCTGGTTCGACCGCAGCATGTCGATGCTGTGGCTGCTCAACGACCCGTTCCTGGTCCGCGAGATCGGCGCCCGCGCCCTGGCCCCGATGGCCGCCCTGACCGGCAAGCAGCGCGACAAGCTCGGCGAGACCCTGCTGGTGTGGCTGCAGACCCGCCGCAGCGCCCCGGAGATCGCCGCCCTCCTCGACGTCCACCCGCAGACCGTCCGCTACCGCCTCCGCCAGCTCGAACGCCTCTTCGGCCCTGGCCTCACCGACCCCGACCAGCGCTTCGACATCGAGGTGGCCCTGCGCGCCGAACGCGCGCTGCGCCGGTGCTGAGCGTGGAAACCGGGCGGGTGGCCGGGCTTCGTCGCCCGACCACCCGCCCGGTGCTCTAGCGGTCCGCTACCGCGGGACCAGGTCGCTGATGCGCCAGCGGCCGTCGGCCAGGACGGCGGTGATGGAGAGCTGGGCGCCTGCCGTGGTGGTCTCGCCGGTGTCGGCCCGGGTGGCGCTCTGGTCGAGGAAGACCAGCAGGACGGCGGTGTCCTGGCGCAGGCTCACGACGCCGGAGGCGACCACGCGGGTGGTCAAGGTCAGGCGTTGGGCGGGGGCCTGCTCCCGCACCTGCCGGAACAGGTGGTCGTACTGCTCGGCGGCGGGGCCGGTGAGGACCTCGCGCGCGGCGGTCTCGGTGGCGGCGGTGTCGTCGTGGCGGTAGCTGAAGATCTTCTCCAGGCCGTCGCGGACCTGGCGGGTGACCTCGGCGGTGCCTGCGGGGTCCACGAGGGCCGTGTTGGCCGTCGCGTCGAGGTCGCCTGCCCGCACGATGGCCAGGACGCCCGCCGCGACGAGCAGGGCGGCGGCGACCAGCAGGGCGACCGGCAGGCGGACACCGCGACGCGCGGCGGGCTGGTCGTCGGCGACCGACCCGCCCGTCTCGTCCACCGGAGCGCTCTGGGCCCGGGCAGGCTCGCCTGCCGCGGGCTCAGCCGAACCCTCGTCTGGAGCTGACTCGCCTGCGGTGGATGCACCCGGGCCGTCCTCCGCAGGTGGCAGCTCGGGCGATGCCGGTTCGGTTGGGGCAGGGCGGGGGCGGCGAATGCCTGCCACCTGGGGGCGGCGGGAGGCCACCGGGGTTCGCGTGCTGCGCATGGAGAACGCCTCCTCACACCGGGCTGGTCGGCACCTGGGCGATGCCGCTGAGCAGCCACCCCTGGTCCGTCTTGGTCATCTGGGCGGTGAAGCGCACCCGCTTGGTCGCCGCGGCCCCCGTCTCCGGGGTCACCACGACCTCGACGGAGGCGATCACCGCGGCCGTGCCCGCCGTGGGGTCCAGTTCGGTCACCGCGGCGTCGACGACCGTGCCCTCGGTGACCGTGCGCGCCTCGACGATGCGGGCGCGGCTGGTGTCGCGGGTGGAGCGCAGCTCGTCGGCCAGCGGGCCGGTCGCCGCGGCCAGCCAGCGGTCCAGGCCCTCGTCCACGCTGCGGTGGTCGAGGGTGTTGAAGGTCTCCACCGCCGCGGTCGCGCTGCGCAGGGCTTCGTCGCGCAGCGCGGATGCGTCGGCGGAGGAGCTGGTCGCCGCCGACCACCACCGCGCTCCCCCGTACACCGCGAACGCCAGCGCGACGGCGAAGACCGCCGCGGCCAGCACCCGGAACCGGTTCATGGTGTCCCCTCCACTCCGAGTAGTCCGCCCAGCCCCGCGGGCGCGGCCGCGTCGTAGGTGAACGGCGGCAGCGCGGGCGGCACGCCGCCCCGGGGCGCGTTCTGCGAGCCGCGCACGTTCCCGGAACCGGGCGCGACGGTGCACCTGGCCCCGGTGTTCAGCGGCGCGCCGGAGGTGTCCAGGCCGTTGCGGTACCGCGTCCCGCCGTAGCCCGCGGTGCACGGCAGCGGCGTGAAGAACGTCGTCACCAGGCCGAAGTGCGCCCCGTCCGGCCGGATCACATCGCGCGCCGCGGCCACCGCGCGCGGGGTCACCACGAGCGCCTGCTCGATGCCCGCCTGCCGGGTGACCAGGACGTTCGCCGTCGTCAGCAGGTTGGCCAGCACGACGCCCAGGTCCGGCCCGGTCTCGGCGAGCAGCCCGCTGATCTGGGCGGCGGCCCCGGGCGCCGACCGCAGCACCGCCCTGAGGTCGCCGTCGGAGGCCACCAGCTGCTCTGCGATCTGCTTGCTGCCCTCGGCGAAGCCCTTGATCGCCGCGGAGGTCTCCACCTGGGTGCCCAGCACGACCCCGGCGTCGGTGATCAGCGCCGTGGTCTGCGGCAGGTGCTCGGTCGCCAGCTCGGTGAACGCGGCGGCGGAGTCCAGCAGCGCCTGCAGCGCCGGGCCAGCGCCCTCGGTGGCCAGGTACAGCTCGTCGACGACCGTGCGCAGCTCCTCGCGCGGCACCGACTCCACCAGCCGGTCCAGGTTGCGCAGGACGGTCTCGGTGGGCAGCGGCAGCACGGCCCGGTCCTGGGCGATGATCGACCCGTCCGCGAGGTACGGCTCGCCGTCGCGGGTCGGGCGCAGGTCGACGTACTGCTCCCCCACCGCGGAGCGGTTGGCCACCACGGCCTGCACGCTGCCGGGGATCACCGGGGCGTTCGGCTCGATCAGCAGCTCGACCTCGATGCCGTCGCCGACCAGGGTCAGGTTCCCGACCCGGCCGACGGCCACCCCGCGGTAGGTGACCTCGGCGTTGGTGAAGATGCCGCCGGAGTGCGCCAGCCGCAGGTGCACGGTGTACCCGGCGCCGCCGAAGAGGCGGTCGATGCCGACGTACCGCGCGCCCACGTAGGACACCCCCACCAGGGCGATGACCACGAACAGCACGACTTGGACCCGAACGCGCCTGGTCAGCATCAGCCCTCACCGCCATCGACCGGGGGAAGCGGCAGCGCGGCCGGGCGCGGGACCGGCGACCGGGCGCTGAACGACAGGTAGGAGTTGATGTAGTCGCCGCGCACCGCCGCCATCGCCTTGTCGGTGAAGGGGAAGGTGAACAGCACCTCCATCGCCTGGGGGAGCTGCTGACCGGCCTCGGCCAGCTCGCGCAGGATCGGCTCCAGCGCCCGCAGGTCGGCGACGAGGTCGTCCCTGGTCCGGTTCACCACGTCCACGGCGACCCCGGACAGCCCGTCGAGCGACTTGAGCATCGCCACGAACTGCTCGCGCTGGGCGGCCAGCACCTCGATGCCCGGTCCCAGGCCCTCCAGCAGCGCGGTGATCTGGTCGCCGCGCGGGCCGAGGTCGGCGGCCAGCCGGTCCATTCCCTCGATCGCGCGGACGATCTCGCCGCGGTGGGCGTCCAACTGCCCCGCGAACGTGTCGAGGTTCTTCAGCAGCGACTTGATGTCGGCACCGCGCCCGCCGAGCGCGGCGTTGAGCTCCTTGGTGATCAGCTGGAGCTGCCCGATGCCGCCGCCGTTGAGCAGCAGCGACAGCGCGCCGAAGACCTCCTCGACCTCCGGGTTGCGGTTGGTGCGCTCGACCGGGATGACCGCGCCGTCGACCAGCGCGCCGACCCTGGCGGCGTCGTCGGGGTCGTCCAGCTCGACGAACTTCTCGCCCAGGACGCTGGACTGGCGCAGCCGGGCGTAGGCGTTGCCCGCGAGCCGGACCCCGCCGTTGACCGACAGCCGGACCACGGCGGTGCGGCCGTCGGCGGACAGGGTGATCGCCTCGACCCGGCCGACCGGCACGTCCTCCACCTTGACCGCCGACTGCGGGACCAGGTCCAGCACGTCGCGGAAGTGGACGGTGACCTGGTACGGGTGGTCGCCGAGGTCGGCGCCGCCGGGCAGGTCGACGTCGTAGAGCCCGGCGCCGCAGCCGGTGGCGGCGAGGCAGGCCAGCAGGGCGGCGGTCAGCCGCGGCGCGCGCATCAGCGGCCTCCCGGGTCGTCGGTGGCGGGCAGCGGGAGCGCGGTGAACTCGGTCAGGTTGGCCCGGCCGTCGATGGTGCGGGTGGCCGGGTCGTAGGCGCCGACCAGGTTGGTCAGCGCGTTGGGCACGGTGTCCAGCGCCTCGGCCAGCGAGGCCCGCTGGTCGACCAGCACCTGGGTCACCCCGGTCAGCTTGGCCACATTGGACTTGAGCAGCGCGCGGTTGTCCCGGATGAACGCCTCGACGACCGCCAGCGCCGACGCCAGCTCGGTCAGCGCCTGGTCGAACGCGGCGCGCTCGTCGGCCAGGAACCCGGTGACGACCGCCAGCTGCTCGTTGACCTCGCGCACCTGCGCGTCGTTGTCGGCCAGCATCTCGGTGAACTTGTGCAGGCCGTCGATGGTGGCGAACAGGTCCTCCTGCGAGCCGTTGAGCGTGCGGGCGAGGTCGCCGAGGTCGCGGATGGTCTGGCCGGTGGCCGCGCCGTTGCCGCCCAGGTGCTCCGCGCCCGTGCGCAGCAGGTCGCTGAGCGCGCCGTCGGCGTTGGCCCCGTCCGGGCCGAGCGCGGTGGTCAGCCGGTCCAGACTGGCGAACAGCTCGTCCAGCTCGACGGGCACCTGCGTGCGGGGCACCGGGATGACCGCGCCGTCGGCGATCTTCTGCCCGGCCGTCCACACCGGCGCGAGCTGGACGTAGCGGTCGGAGACCAGGCTGGGGGTGACGACCAGGGCGGTGGCGTCGGCGGGCACGGGGGCATCGGCGTCGATGGTCATGTCCACCCGCACCGACGCGCCCTGCGGGGTCACGGCGTCGACGCCGCCCACCCGCACCCCGAGCACCCGCACGTCCGAGCCCGGGTAGAGGCCGACGGCCGCGGTGAAGTAGGCCGTCACCCGGCGCACGTCGCCGCGGCCCGCGATCGCCCACGTCCCCGCGACGACGAGCGCCACGACCACGAGCAGCGCAACACGGCCCAGCCACGGCCTGCGGACGCGAATCCGGTTGGTCTTCTTCGCCATGCCCATCACCGCCTCGGCGGGACGCAGCCCGCGGATCCGTCGGCGGCCGGGATGAGGCCGCAGAGGTAGGTGTCGATCCAGCGGCCGTTGCCGACCGCGTTGCCCACCAGCCGGTAGAACGGGCCCGCCAGCTTCAGCGCCTTGTCCAGGTTGGCCTGGTTGCGCTGGAGCACGGTGGCGACCCGCTCCAGCTGGGTCAGCGCGGGCCCGATCTGCGCCTGGTTCTCCTGCACCAGCGCCGTCAGCTGGGCGGAGAGATCGCGGGTGCCGCGCAACAGCTGGCCGATGGCGTCGCGGCGGCGGGCGAACTCGGCCAGCAGCACGGCTCCGTCGTCCAGCAGCGCGGTGAACTGGTCGGTGCGCTCGGCGAGGATCTTGCCGACGCCCGCCGAGTGCGCCAGCAGCTTGCGCAGCTCCTCGTCGCGCGTGGCGACGGTGCGCGAGAGCGCCGACATGCCCTCCAGCGCGGTGCGCACCTCCTGCGGGGTGGTCGCCGAGAACGTCTGCGCGAGGGTGTCGAAGCTCGCCGCCAGGCCCTCGGCGTCGATGTCGCCGACGGTGCCCGCCAGGTCCTCGAACGCCTCGGTGACGTCGTAGGCGATGATCGTGCGCTCCAGCGGGATGGGGGTGCCCGGGTCCAGCTCCGCCCCGCCCGCGGGCTCCAGGGCCAGCATCTTCTGGCCCAGCAGCGTCTTGATGCGGATGGCGGCCACGGTGCGGTCGCCCAGCCACACGCCGCGGGAGCGGAAGGAGACCTTGACGTAGGAGTTCTCCAGCTCCACGTCGGTCACCTCGCCGACCTTGACCCCGGCCACCCGGACCTCGTCGTCCGGGCTCAGCCCCGCGGCCTCGCGGAAGTGCGCGACGTAGGTGGTGCCGCCGATGACCGGCAGGCTCTCCCAGGTGAACAGCAGCAGGCCGACCACCGCCATGACGGCCGCGCCGACCAGGCCGACCTTGACGGTGTCGCGTTCGCGGAAGGGCTTCACGGGCGGCACCTCGCCTCGGTGACGGGCAGGCCGATGTCGCCGGGCGCCTGGCCGGGGGCCGGGGGGACGTCGGTGCTGATCGAGCAGAGGAAGAGGTTCAGCCACGACCCGTAGGAGGCGGTGCGGCCGATGGTCTCGTACTTGACCGGCAGGTTCGCCAGGAACGCCTCGAACGCCGGGGTGTTGTCGGCGAGCGCCTTCGACAGCGCGCCGAGGGCCTGGATGTCGCGCCGCAGCGGCTCGCGGCCCTCGGCCAGCAGCCCGGCGGTGGCCGTCGTCAGGTCGGCCAAGCCCTCGATGGCCTCGCCGATCGGCACGGCGTCCTTGGCCAGGCCGGACACCAGCTGCTGGGTGGTCTGGATGAGCTTGGACAGCTCGTCGCCGCGCTCGTCGAAGCGGCCGATGACGGTGTTGAGATTCGTGATCACCCGGCCGATGACCTCGTCCTTCTGCGCCAGCGTGGTGGTCAGCGAGCCGATGTGGGCGATCAGGCTGTCGACCGTGCCGCCCTCGCCTTGCAGCACTTGGACGATCTGCAGGGACAGCTTGTTGACCTGCTCGGGGTCCAGCGCCTGAAACAGCGGTTTGAACCCGTTGAACATGGCGGTCAGGTCCAGCGCGGGCCGGGTGCGCTCCAGCGGGATCGTGGCGCCGTCGGCCAGCGTGGCCCCGCCCGCCGCGGCCGGGCCCTGGTCGAGGCTGATGTAGCGCTGGCCGATGAGGTTGCGGAACTTCACCGTCGCGGTCACCTGGGCGTTCAGCGGCCAGCGCCGGTCGGCGGTGAACTCTACCTCGGCGACGTTGCCCTCCACCACCTCGATGTCCTCGACCTGGCCGATGCGGACGCCGGACATGCGCACGTCGTCGCCGGGGTTGAGCGAGGTGACGTCGGTGAACCTGGCCAGGTAGGTGGCCGCGTCGCCGTCGCCGTCGTTGGCGATCGTGACGGCCAGCAGCCCGGTGGCCAGGACCGTGACCACGGTGAAGACGAGGGACTTGAGCAGCGGCCGGAGGATGCTGGTCACGACAGCTCCACCTCCGCCCCGCGCAGCAGCGGACCGACCAGCAGCGATCCGAACCCGCCGACCTCGGCGGGGGGCGCACCGGCCGCGGCCGCGACCAGCTCGCCGACGAAGGCGTTCTCCTGCGGTGAGTTGGGCAACCCCAGACCGTCCTCGGTGTAGGCGGCGGGAACGGCCGCGGTGGCGCCCGCGGCCAGCCCGCCCGGGTAGCAGCGCGGTCCGCCGCCCGCGGTGTAGCGCGGGCGGTCCGCGCCCGGCTTGTAGGCCCCGCGCGATTCCTTGACGTGCAGCTTGACGTGCAGGCCGGCCTCGTTCGTGCCGACGCCGAACGCCTTCTCCAGGTCCGGCTTGAGCGCCACGGCGGCCTGGGCCAGGCAGGGGAACTCCGGGGCGTACTCGGCCAGCAGCTCCAGCGTCGGGCGGCTGGCGCCCACCAGCCCGATCAGCGTCTTCCGGTTGCCGCGCAGGAACCGGTCGAGGTCCCCGGCCGCGGTGGTGAGGGTCGAGAAGAGGGCGGAGAGCTGGTCGCGCTGCTCCACCAGCGTCGCCGAGGTCGTCGTCAGGCCGGTGAGGGCGTCGACGATGTCCGGGGCCGCCTCCTGGTAGACGGCCAGGGTGTCGGCGAGCTTGGTGATGTCGGCCCTGATCCCGGGCAGCTGCGGGTTGATCCCGGCGAGGTAGTCGTCCAGCAGGGACAGCGTCTCGCCGAGCCGCGCGCCGCGCCCCTCCAACGCCTGGGACACCGCGCCGAGGGTGCTCGCGAGCTTCTGCGGCTGCACCGCCTGGAGCACCGGCAGCAGGTCGCGCAGCGCCTTCTCGATCTCAATGGCCCGCTCGCTGGTGTCCTGGTGGATCGTCGCGCCGCCGTCGAGCACCCCCTCCGGGTCCTCGGGCAGGACCAGGCTGACGTAGCGCTGGCCGAAGAGGGTCTTGGGCAGCAGCCGGGCGGTCACGTTGGCGGGCAGCAGGTCGGTGTGGTCGGGGTCCAGCGCCAGCTCGACGGCCACCCCGTCGCCGTCGGTGCGAATGGCGCGGACGCTGCCGACCACCATCCCGCGCACCTTGACGTCGGCGTTGGGCCGCAGCTGGGTGCCCGCCCGGTCCGCGCGCAGCGTCACCGCGTCGGTGGCGGTGAACGCCCGGTCGTAGATCGCCACGGTCAGCCAGCCGAGCGCGCCCAGCAGGACGATGAAGACCACGCCGAGCGCCTGGTTGCGCCGCCTGGTGCTCCTGCGCCGCCTCATCCGGCCACCCGCACCGTCGTGGTCGCGCCCCAGATCGCCAGGCTGAGGAAGAAGTCCAGCACCATCGTGACGACGATCGCCGTGCGCACCGACCGCCCGACCGCGACGCCCACGCCCGCCGGGCCGCCCGCGGCGCGGTAGCCGTAGAAGCAGTGCGACAGGATGATCGCCACGCTGAACACCAGCACCTTGACGAACGACCAGACCACGTCCTCCGGCGGCAGGAACAGGGAGAAGTAGTGGTCGTAGGTGCCCGCCGACTGCCCGTACACCCACACCGTCGTCATCCGGGCGGCGAGGTAGGAGGTGAGCAGGCCGATCGTGTAGAGCGGGATGATCGCGATGAAGCCCGCGATGATCCGGGTGGTGACCAGGTAGGGCATGGACCGCACGGCCATGACCTCCAGCGCGTCGATCTCCTCGGAGATGCGCATCGCGCCCAGCTGCGCGGTGAAGCCGCAGCCGACCGTCGACGACAGCGCCAGGCCCGCGACCAGCGGCGAGATCTCCCGGGTGTTGAAGTAGGCCGAGAGGAACCCCGCCAGCGCCGACGTGCCGATCTGGTCCAGCGCCGCGAAGCCCTGCAGGCCCACGACGGTGCCGGTGAACACCGAGATGCCCAGCATCACGCCGATGGTGCCGCCGATGACCGCCAGCGCCCCGCTGCCGAAGCTGACCTCGGCCAGCAGCCGGACGACCTCGCGGGCGTAGCGGGTGGCGGTGAACGGGATCCACGCCAGCGCCCGCAGGTAGAAGCCGAGCTGGTCGCCGAGGCGCTCCAGCGCGGTGCCCGGTCTGGCGACGGCCGCGCGCGCCCGGTTGAGCGTCGTCACCTCATGCTCCCTTCGCCGGGACGAGCTGCAGGTAGAACACGCTGATCACGAAGTTGACGAAGAACAGCAGCAGGAACGTGATGACCACCGACTGGTTCACCACATCCCCGACGCCCTTCGGGCCGCCCTTGGGGTTGAGGCCGCGGTAGGCGGCGACCAGCCCGGCCAGGAAGCCGAAGATCAGCGCCTTGAGCTCGCTGACCCACAGGTCCGACTGCTGGGCCAGGGCGGAGAAGCTGGCCAGGAACGCGCCGGGCGTGCCGCCCTGGACGATGACGTTGAAGAAGTAGCCGCCCGCCACGCCCACGACGCTGACCATGCCGTTGAGCAGGGCGGCGACACCCATCGCGGCGAGCACCCTGGGCACCACCAGCCGGTGGATCGGCGAGACGCCGAGCACCCGCATGGCGTCGATCTCCTCGCGGATGGTGCGGGCGCCGAGGTCGGCGCAGATGGCGCTGCCGCCAGCGCCCGCGACGATCAGCGTGGTCACCACCGGGCTGGCCTGCTGGATGACGGCCAGCACGCTGGCCGCGCCGTTGAACGACTCCGCCCCGATCTGCTCGGTCAGCGAGCCCAGCTGCAGGGTCAGCACCGCGCCGAACGGGATCGACACCAGCGCCGCGGGCATGATCGAGACGCTGGCGATGAACCAGAACTGCTGGATGAACTCCCGCACCTGGAACGGCCGCTTGAACAGGCCGAAGAGCACGTCCAGGCCCATGGCGAACAGGTCGCCGAACTCCCGCAGCGCGCCGACGGCCTTGGCCTTCGCACGGGCCAGCGGCCCGGGTTCGACGTCCTCCGGCGCGAGGATCTTGGTGGGCGCGCTCATCCGCGCCGCCCCTGGTCGTCGCGCCGCCACGGGCGCGGTTTGCGGGCGGGCGGCAGCGGCGCGCCTTGGACGTGCTGGATCGGCCCGGTCGCCGGATCGGGCCGGGGCGGGCCGGGTTGCGGCGGGCCGGGTGGGAGCGGTCTGCGGGGCGTGGGCCGGGGCATGGACTGCGGCATCGGCTGCGGCATGGACTGGGGCAAGGTTTGCGGCAGGGTCTGCGGCACCGCCATGCCGGTGGTGCGCCTGCGCCAGTCCTGGTAGCGCTCGTAGTCCTCAAGGGACAGCTCGGCCAGGATGCCGTTCCTGGCCGCGTCGGGCAGCGTGTCGATGACCTGGAGCACCCGCGCCCGCCTGCGCCGCACGGCCTGGCGGGCGGGCAGGCCCGGGGTCGGCTCCAGCTGCGGCACCAGGCCGCGCAGGTCCTCCTCCGGGCTGCCGTCGCCGTGGCCCGCGGCCTGGTGGGCCAGCTCGGCGGCCATCGTCGCGGAGTCCTTCTCCTCCGACATGCCGATCGGGCCGATCCTGCGGCCGTTGAGGAACTGGGCGACCACGGGCTCGTCGCTGGTCAGCAGCACCTCCCGCGGCCCGAACATGACCAGCTCCTTGCGGAAGAGCATGCCCAGGTTGTCCGGCACCGTCCTGGCCACGTTGATGTTGTGGGTGACGATGAGGATCGTCGCGTCGATCTGGGCGTTGAGGTCGATGAGGAGCTGGCTGAGGTAGGCGGTGCGGACCGGGTCCAGGCCGGAGTCGGGCTCGTCGCAGAGGATGATCTGCGGGTCGAGCACCAGCGCGCGGGCCAGCCCGGCGCGCTTGCGCATGCCGCCGGAGATCTCCCCGGGCAGCTTGTGCTCCGCGCCGAGCATGCCCACCATGTCCATCTTGGACATCACGATCTGGCGGATCTCGGTCTCGGACTTGCGGGTGTGCTCGCGCAGCGGGAACGCCACGTTGTCGAAGATGCTCATCGAGCCGAACAGCGCGCCGTCCTGGAACAGCACGCCGAAGAGCTTGCGGATCTCGTACATGTCGCGCTCGGCGCACGCGCACAGGTCCACCCCGTCGATGACGACGCTGCCCCGCTCGGGGCGCAGCAGGCCGATCAGGCACTTGAGGAACACCGACTTGCCGGTGCCGGACGGGCCGAGCAGCACGCTCACCTCGCCTGCGGGCAGGGTCAGCGTCACATCGCGCCAGATCGCCTGCCTGCCGAAGGACTTGCTCAGCCCCTCGACGGCCACCTCGACGCCCATCACACCTCCAGCGAACAGGGGGTTCGGCTACCCGCAGTTGGTCTCGATGCACTTGAGGGTCAGCTCGACCGACATCGGGTTGCCCGGTCCGGAGACCAGGCCGGTGATCAGCGGGTCGAGGTCCTCGCGCGTGCCGCAGCCGGTGAAGGCGGGCAGGTCGGCCTTGGTCGTGAACGTCGAGGTCCGGCCGGGCACCAGGACGATGTCGCCCTTGAGCGGGACCTTCATCGGGCCCGCGGTCCAGCAGTTGTCGCCGACCCGCAGGTCCACCCCGTCCTGGCGGACCCGGTGCAGCCTCAGCGCGACGTCGGACACCGTGTCGATCTTGGCGACCCACGGCTGGCCGGTGATGTCGATGGCGGCGGTGCCGGTGACCGGGCCCGGCTTGAAGTCGATGTCGTTGCGCACCGGCATGAAGCGGAAGACCACCAGGTAGGCGTCCACGACCGGGTCCAGCGCGAGGGTGCCGGTGACCGGGGACGGCGGCGGCGCGAACGGGTCGAGGTAGGTCACCAGGTCGCCGCTGATCTCGATGTCCACGCCCACCTTGGCGATGGTGTTCACCGCGGCGACGTCGAAGGTCACCTTGAGGCCCGCGGGGGCGGCGGGGTCGGCCAGCGGGGTGACCGGGACGCGCTCCGCGGCTGCGGTGACCGTCGCGCTGCCGAGGACGTCGCCGCCGGTGTAGGCGCCGCAGTCGACGGCCTGGTCGGCCGCGCCGGGCGCGCCTGCGCGCAGCCGGGCGGTGAGTCCGGTGAGGACCACCTCGGCCGGGCCTGCTTCGGGTGTGGCGGTGACTACGGGGCCGGTCAGGCGCAGGACCAGGCCGTCGGCCAGCGGGGCGGGGGCCGCGGTCAGCTCGGCCGGGGCGAGCGGGGTGTCCACGCCGCCCTGGCGCAGGACCAGCTCCGCGGTCGCGTCGCCCGCGACGGTCTGCGCGCCTGCCGCGCGCAGGGCGGCCACGGCGTCGGCGGGCAGGGCGATCGCCGCGGTGGGCCGGGCGGCCAGCGGCTCGCCCGCGGTCACCGCCGCGGGGACGGCCAGGCCGACCTCGACCGGGGTGTCGACCTGGCCGCCCGCGGGCAGGGCGCAGCGGAAGCCCGGCGGCGCCTGCTCCTGGCGGGCGGTGGCCGCGGGCATCCCGGAGACCGCGCCGACCGCCGTGCCGACCGCCGCCGCGACCGCCGCGGCGAGCAGCGCGCGGCGACGGGCCGGACGAGACCGGAGAATCTTCATGGGACGCCCATTCGACTGCCGGGAATGCGACTGGAAATGCGGGCCGATACCCTCGACCGGCCTCGCCGAACGGACGTTACCAGCGTGCTACCAGGGTGACAACGACGCTTTTCCGTCGCGTTCCGAACGGCTTGCCAGTTATCACCGGAGCCACATTTCCGTGATCGGCTTTGTGGTCGATCCAGCCGCTCGACCTGCCGATACGCGGGATGGAGGAACAGAATTTGTCACCGTCGGCGCAATTCCTACGCGGGCTTTGTCAGCCGCCGCGCGGGTTCTTCCCCGTCGACTAGGAGGCGCTTGAGCACCTTTCCGGTCTGGTTCCGCGGGAGTTCGTCGACGAACACCACGTCGCGCGGCACGGCGAAGCGCGCCAATCGCTGGTGGACGTAGGCGCGCACGGCGTCCTCGTCCAGCCGCCACCCGTCGCGCACGACGATGAAGGCGGCCAGGCGCTGCCCGTACTCGGCGTCGGGCACCCCGACCACGGCGGCCTCCGCGACCTGCGGCAGGTCGAGCAGCACCTCCTCGACCGGGCGCGGGAAGACGTTCTCGCCGCCGGAGACGATCATCTCGTCGGCCCGGCCGCAGATGTGCAGCCTGCCGTCGGCGTCGAGGTAGCCGCGGTCGCCGGTGTCCATGAGCCCGCGCCGCACCTCGCGGCCCGCGCCGTCGAGGTAGCCGTCGAAGAGCATGCGGTTGCCGACGAAGATGCGGCCGACCTCCCCGGGCGGCACCGGCCCGCCGTCGCGGTCGAGCAGCGCGATCCGCGTGCCCGGCGGGGGCGTGCCCGCGGTGGTCGGGGCGGCGCGCAGGTCGTGCGGGCTCGCGACGGTGGCCGCGGAGACCTCGGTGGAGCCGTAGAAGTTGTGGAGGACGTCGCCGAAGACGTCCATGAACCCGGTGACCAGCGACCTCGGCAGCGCCGACCCGCTGCTGGCGACCACGCGCAGGCTGGAGGTGTCGTAGCGGTCGCGCACGGCCGGGGGCAGGGCGAGGATGCGCTGGAGCATGATCGGGACGGCGAAGAGCGCGGTGCAGCCGTGCTCCTCGATGGCGGCCAGCGTCGCCTCGGCGTCGAACCGCCTGCGCAGCACCACCGTCGCGCGCAGCGGCATGGCGATCTGCAGCGCGGTCAGCCCCCAGGTGTGGAAGATCGGCGCGGCGATGAAGATGCGGTCGTTGGCGCGCAGCGGGATCGCGGCGAGCACGGCGGCGGCGTCGAGCAGGCCGGGCGTGGGCCTGCGGGCGCCCTTGGGCAGGCCGGTGGTGCCGGAGGTGAGCACGACCAGCCTGCCCGGCCTGCGCGGCGCGGGCAGCGGGTCGGCGGGCTGGTCGGCGGCGAGGTCGGCCAGGGTGGCGTCGAAGTCCACGTCGGCGACCCGGCCGGTGCCGACCAGCGCCACCTCCGGCGGGATCTCGCGCAGCAGCGGGGCGAACTCGTCGTCGACGATGAGCGCGGTGACGCGGTGGACGCGCAGCAGGTCGGCGATCTGGGCGCCTGCCAGGCCGGTGTTGAGCAGGAGGGTGTCCGCGCCGAGCTTGGCGCAGGCGGCCAGCGCGCGGACCAGGTCGGCGTGGTTGCGGGCCAGGACGGCGACCTTGGCGCGCGAGCGCACGCCGAGCCCGCCGAGGCCGCGGGCCAGCCGGGTGCTGGCGGCGTCGAGGTCGCCGAAGGTGCTCACCCCGCGCTCGTCCACCACCGCGGCCCGGTTGGCCGAGCGCGCGGCGGCCGCGGCGTACCCGCCCGCGACGGTCGCGCCCCACTTGGCCAGCTCCCGAAGCTGGCGGTAGGTGCGGTCGGGGCGGCTGGGGGTGAAGACGCCCGCCGCGGCGAGCACCCGCAGCGCGGTCAGCCTGCCGCCCGCGCGCTCGGGCAGCGCTTCCGGGGCACCCGCGAGGTGCTCGCACACCCTCCGGATGCCGTCGCGCGCCCACCGCTTGATCTGCGCCTGCGTCCAGCTCACGCCGAGGCGGTGGCGCAGCATGGGCTTGAAGAAGACGATCTTGATCTGGGTGCGGCCGCGGTCGGCGTCCTGCAGCTTGATCGAGACCCAGCCGCCGGTGTCCGGCACGCCCGCGAGCACGAGCTGGTCCTCCGCGCGGCGGATGACCGTGCGCAGCCGGTGGTCGAGCACCTCGCCGGGGCCGAGGCAGGCCCGCATGGCGTACTCGGGCTGGGCGCCGTAGTGGGCCGGGGCGAGCTTGTCGCACCCGCTGATCCCGCGGAAGAACCGGGGGTAGCGGGCGGGTTCGCCGAGCACCGCCCACAGCGCCGCCCGCGGATGGTCCACAGTGGTCTCGTAGACCACGCAGTCGTCCACCATGACGCATGCTCCCTCCACCCCGGTCCATCGAATGAAGCACCCGGTTCGGCGACCGGTCAAGGACGCGGGTGAGATGGCGGAAAAGTGTTGCCAGCGCGCGCAAACGCCGATCTTCGAGCCGCGCTGACGGACAATCAGACCAGCGCTTCCAGCGCGTCGGCGGCCGCGGCCGCACCGCCCGCGGCGGCGAAGGAGTCCCGGACGCGGGCGGCGGCGGCGCGGTAGGCGGGATCGGCGATGAGGCGGTCGATGGCCGCGCCGATGTGCTCGGCCGCGGCGTGGGTGAAGCGCAGGCGGATCCCCGCCCCCGCGGCGGTCACCTGCTCGGCGATGACCGGCTGGTCGTCCCGTATGGGCGCGACGACGAGCGGCACCCCGCGGGCGAGCGCCTCGCACACGGTGTTGTGCCCGCCGTGGCAGACGACGACCGAGGCCCGGTCGAGGAGGGCCAGCTGCGGCACCCGCGGCGCGGTGACGATGAGCGGGGCGTCGACGGCCGGTTCCGGGGCGAGGCCAGGCTGTGGCGGGCTTGATGCGGCGACGATGAGCGGGGCGTCGACGGCCGGTTCCGGGGCGAGGCCAGGCTGTGGTGATCCGGCGACGATGTGCGCCGCGTCGAAGGCAAGGTGCGGCCTCGCGGCGGTGACGGCGCCGGCGGGGTCGGCGATGACGGCTTGGAGGTGGGGGCGGCGGGCGAGGGCGGTGGCGCATTCGGTGAGGAAGCGGGCGCCGGTGTCGGCGTTGACGGTGCCCAGGGAGACGTAGACGAGGGGGCGGTCGGGGTCCAGGAGGGCGAAGTCGAAGGGGTGCGGCTCGCTCGGTCGGGCGGTGTGGCCGACGAAGCGGACCGTCGGGGCGGCGGCTGCCGGGGCGAGCGCCGGTGCGGTGAAGGCGAGGGTGAGCAGCGGCGAAAACCGCGGGTCGACCGCGGACCGCTCCCCCAGCCGTTCGCGGATCCACCCCGCCACCGCAGGCATCCCCGCGAGCGGGTCCACCAGCTCCGACGAGGTCGTCGCCGAGGTCACCCACGGCAGCCCCCACCGCTCGGCGGCGAACGCCCCCGCGAACGCCTGCTGGTCCACCAGGACCACATCCGGCCGCTCCGCCGCAAGCGCCGCCTCGACCCCGGGGGCCATCACGTCGGCCAGCGGCAGGAGCACCTGCTCCCACAGGTGCTTCAGCGCCGCGAACCCGCGGAGACCGGCGGGGCGGGCGACGTCCAGCCCGGCGCAGGGGTGGACGGTCGACCCGGCGGGCAGGAGCGCGCCCAGCAGGGCGGCGTCCCCCGCCCACGCCACCCGGTGCCCCCGCGCGCCCAGCTCCGCCGCCACCCCGATCACCGGGTTGACATGCCCCGCGAACGGCGGCACAACAACCAGAACCCGCACCCCGCCCCTCCTCTCCCAACCACCGAGCCGACCTACCCCACACCCCGCACCCGCACCCCGCTCCCGACCACCGAGCCGACCTCCCCCCTCACTCCGCACCCCGCTCCCGACCACCGAGCCGACCTCCCCCCTCACTCCGCACCCCGCTCCCGACCACCGAGCCGACCTGCCCCCTCACTCCGCACCCCTCTCCCGACCACCGCGCCGACCTCCCCCCGCACCCCTCCCGACCACCGCGCCGACCTCCCCCCGCACCCCTCCCGACCACCGCGCTGACCTCACCCCGCACCTCGCACCCCTCTCCCGACCACCGCGCCGACTTCACCCGCCGCCCGCCCGGCCAGCCCCGCACCCGGCCCCTCTCCCGACGACCGGGCCGACTTCACGCAGCAGCCCGCCCGGCCAGTGCGGCCACGAAGTCCAGGACCAGCGTGCGGACCGTGCGGTGGCGCTCGACCAGGACCGAGTGGTTCTGGCCTTCGATGACCTCGGTTCGGCAGTCCGGCAGCAGGCGTTGCACCGCGAACGGGTCGTCGCTCTGGAACCCGTGGTCGCCGAGGATGGACAGGACCGGGCAGGTGATGCGCGCCAGGTCGGGCGGGGACAGCAGGGGGCCTGCGGGAACGTCCTCGACGATCGTGGTGGCGCGGATCAGGGCGTGGGCGGCCCGGGTGAGGCGGGCGTGGTGGGCGCCGAAGGTCGCCGCCACCCAGGCCAGGTACTCCTCCTTGGCCAGCCCGTCCACCACGTTGCCCAGCGTGCGGCCCATCTTCTCGGCCCACGACGCGGTGGCGGGCTCGGCTTCGACGGCGACGATGCCCGCCACGCGGTGCGGGTGCTGGGCGGCGAAGCTGAACGCCACGGTGCCGCCGAAGCTGTTGCCCACCAGGTGCACCGGTCGGTGGATGCCGAGCAGGTCCAGCAGCGCGCGCAGGTCGGCGACGAAGTCGCTCAGCCGGTAGCCCGCGGCAGGCCGCTCGGTGCGGCCGTGGGCGCGCAGGTCGTAGGCCAGGGCGGTCATCCCGGCCGCGGCGACCGGCGGGCAGAGGGTGAGGTAGAAGCTGGCCAGGCTGTCGTAGCCGAGGCCGTGCACGAACACCACCACCGGCGGCTCGCCCGGCCCGGGGTCGCGCGCCGGGAGCAGCTGGTAGTGCGTGCGGACGCCGTTGACCTGCACCATCGCCACCGGTCAACGCCCCGTCCGCGCGACGACGAAGTCCACCAGCAGGCCGATGCGCAGCCCGATCACCTCGTCGAGGTCGAGCTCGGCCAGGTGCGCGGCGAGGTTGACGTGCTCGCCGTAGCGCTCGGCCAGCAGCGCGCCGACGGCGACCAGGTCGATGCTCTCCAGGCCGAGGTCGTCGTGGAACAGGGTGTCCTCGCCGATCTCGGCCAGCTCGACGGCGTCGGCGCCGTACTGGTCGAGGACCTCGGCGATGATGCCGCGCAGGTCGGCCAGGACGGCGGCCCGAGACGGCCGCTGGGTCAGGGGCTGGATGGTGCTCACGCGCTCTCCCTCTCGGTGTGCCGGGCCGGGGTCCAGGCCACGGCGTACTCGTGCGGCCCGTCGACCGCGACCACATCGGCGGCGCCGGACCCGATCGCCGCCGACGCCTCGGCGATGGCCGCCTCGCGCCCGTCCGGTCCGACCGGCACCAGCGCGACGGCCGGGTGGGCGGCCGCGTCGGCGGCCAGGGCGGCGGCGACCCCGTGGCGGACGGCCACGGCGACGGCCAGCGGCGGGATCACCAGCCCGTGCGCGCCGTCGACGCGGAGCAGGCCCTGCGCGCCGCCCGTGATGGTGATCTCGGCGGGGAACAGCGGGCCGAAGCCGCGGTCCCACAGCGCCGCCCGCACGGCGTCCTTGGCGGCGAAGCGGCCGACCAGCCAGTCCCGGCGCTGCCGCGGCGGCACCCGGTCGTGCTCGGCGCGCTCGGCGGCGGCGAGGTACTTGCGCAGGAAGAACTCCCGGGAGGCCAGCGTCGGCCAGCGGTCCTCGGTCAGCCACCAGCCCGCGTCGTGCCTGCGGGAGAGGGTCGAGGTCTCCGGGAAGCGGTGGATCGCGCCTGCGCGGGCGTCGCTGTCGAAGCGGTGGTCGGTCCAGCCCTCGACGGTGACCACCGTGCGCCCGCCGAGGGTGACCTGGGCGTCGGCGGTGATGCGGCGGTCGTCGGCGGAGGTGATGCGCAGGTCGCAGGTGACCGTCGTGCCGGGGGCGGGTTCGGGGCCGTGGAAGCGCACGCGGCGGATGGCCGCCGGGAAGGCGATCGCGCGGTCCGGGTGCCGCTCGGCCAGCCAAACGCCGATGACCTGGCCGACGTTGTCCAGCAGCGCGCCTGGCGCGGCCGGGACGGTGATCTCGGCGCGGGCGGACCGGTCGCCGACGCCGAGGGTGCGGGTGATCCCGCGGTAGCGGGGGCCGTGGAACATCCAGCGCTCGAAGTACAGGCGCTCGGCGGTGATCGCGGGCTTGCGCTCGTCGGGGCTGGGCTGCCAGGGGGTCGGTCCGGCGGGGTGGGCGGGGGCGAGCAGCACGGTGCCCTCGGCGTAGTCCCCGAGCCGGACGGCGATGCGGTCCTGGCCCTCGGCGCGGACGTGGACGTCGACCTCGGTGGCGGGGGCGGCGACCAGCCAGCGGTGCAGCTTCAGCTCGTCCACGCCGACCGCGACCATGCCGGGCCGCGCGGCGGCCTCCACCAGGTGGTGCAGGATCGTGGTGGCCGGGACGACCGGGCGCAGGTCGGTCTCGTCCGGCCAGCCGGGGCGCTGGCGGACGAAGCAGTGGTCGGCAAGCCAGGGCATGTCCGCTGTGGACACGGCCAGCGTGGTCGGCCGCGGGTCGGCGGCGGCCAGCACGGCCTGCACGGCGTCCTCGATCTCGCGCAGGAGCGGCGGCAGCTCGGCGAGGGCCGGGTAGCGGTGGACCGCCTCCGTCAGCGAGCCGCGCGGACCGGCGGGTTCAGGGGCGTGGGCCAGGGTGATCACCGGCCCGTCCGGGTCGAAGGCGGTGAAATCCGGGTCCGCGCCGTCGACCCACAGGGCGGCGGCGGCGCGGTGGAGCTGGGCGAGGCCGGGGATGCGGTCGCTGCCCGCGGCGACGGCGAGGTGGTCGACCCCGCGCAGGGTGTCCGAGACGAGGGAGGCGAGCTGGCCGGAGCCCATCTGCACGAACGAGCGGATGCCGGTGGCGCGCAGGGCGGTGGTGAGCTGGCGGAAGCGGACCGGCTCCAGCAGGTGCCGCAGGCACAGCTCGCGCGCGGCGGCCGGGTCGCCGGGGAACGGGCGGGCGGTGGTGGCCGACCAGACCGGGGTCGTCGGCGGGTGCAGCGGCAGGCTGGGCACGCCGGTGCGGCGGAACTGGTCGAGGTAGGGCGCGAGCATCGGGGTGTGGAAGCCGGAGCGGAACGGCATCACCTGGCAGATGACGTGCTGGGCGCGCAGCCGGGCGACGACCTCGGCGACCTGCTCGGCCGGGCCGCAGACCACCGTCTGGTTGGTGGAGTTCTCGTGCGAGACGACCACCTCGGGGTGGGCCGCGATGGCCTGGCGCGCGGGCTCGACCGGGCAGCCGAGCACGGCGAACTCGACCCCGGGCACGCGCAGCGCGTCGAGGTCGGCGGCGGCGAGCATGGCCTCGAAGTCGGCCGCGGCGAACAGCCCGCCGGTGATCATCGCCGTCCACTCGCCCACGCTGTGCCCGGCGACGGCGACCGGGGTGATGCGCAGCCTGCGCAGGGCCGCGTCGAGCAGGCGGCCGACGGCGATGACCGCGGCGCCGTGCCTGCCGAGGCTGCTGGTGTCCAGGTCCGGGCACGGCAGGCCCAGCCAGGCCGCCACGTCGGCGACCTCCGGGGCGAAGTCGGCTTCGAGGCCGGGGAACAGGAAGGCGACCGGGCCGGGGACGGCCTGCGGGGTGAACCACAGCTCCCGCCTGCCCCGCCACGGCTTGCCCGCGGCCACGACCCGGCGCGCCAGGCCGATCCGCTCCTCGGTGGGGTCGGCGATGGCCAGGCGGGTCGGCCCGGTCCCGGTGGGTCCGATTCTCGGCTCCTCGCGGTCGAGGCGGTCGCGCAGGGCGTCCGGGGTCGGCGCGGCGATGCGCAGGATCACCAGCCCTCCCCGGCGTAGAGGACGGAGCGGGCGCCGCCGTTGGCCAGCTCGGCGATGAGGGCGTCGACGCCCGCGTCGGGGTCGATCAGCTCGATGCCGCGGTCGGCGTACGCGCGGCCCAGTTCGGGGGTGACCATGCCGCCTGCGCTGGGCGCCCACGGTCCCCAGTGGACGGTCAGGGCGCGGTTGCCGGTCTGCCGCGACCACCGCGCGGCGAGGGTATCGATGGCGGCGTTGGCCGCGGCGTAGTCGGCCTGGCCGCGGTTGCCGAGCACGGCGGCGATGCTGCCGAAGGCGACGACGAACCGGGGCGCGACGGCGGCGTCGTCGAGGCCGTCGAGCAGGGCGGCCATGCCGTCGACCTTGGTCGCGTAGACGCGGCGGAAGGAGTGGGGGTCCTTGTCGGCGATGAGCCGGTCCTCGATGACGCCCGCCGCGAACACCACCCCGTCGATGCGGCCGCGCTCGGCGTGCACCTGCTTGACCAGCTTGCCCACCGCGTGCGGGTCGCCCACGTCGACCTTGCGGTGCACGGCGGTCGCCCCGGCGGCGCGGACCTCGGCGAGCGTCGCGGCGACCTCCCGGCCCGCGATGATCGCCTTGGCGGTCCGGTCGACCTCGGCGGGCGTGCCGCCGCGGCGGGCCAGGACCCCGCGCAGCGCGGCGAGGTCGGCGGCCGCCGCGGTCTCGGCGTCCTCCGGCCCCTCGGGCGGGCTGGTGCGCCCGGCCAGCTCCAGCGTGCACCCGGTGCGGGCGAGCCGGGCCGCGACCCGGGCGGTGATCCCCCGGGCGCCGCCGATGAGCAGGACGACGCTGCCCGGCCCGAGGTCGAGGTCCGCGGCGGCGGTCAGCGGCCGGGGCGCGAGCGCGTAGACCTGCCGCTCGACGCCGCGGCGGATGACCGGCTCAGGGCCGGGGGTGAGCAGCTCGGCGAGGACGATGTCGGCGAGGGCCTCGTCGTCGGCGGGCGGCTCGTCGAGCTCCACCAGCCGCGCCGCGGTCTCCGGCTGCTCCCGGCGGACCGTCCGCATGAACCCGGACAGGCCGAGCGCCTCGTCCACCCCGGCGACGGCGAGCAGCCACCGCGGGCGGCGGGCGAGCACGGACCGGATGAGGCCGAACGCGCCCGGCAGCACGGGCTCGTCCGCAGGCAGGCACACCAGCCCGTCGACCCGCTCGACCCACTCGGGCAACTCCACCGCCGACGGCAGCGGAACGGCCAGCCCGCCATGCGCGGAGACCCGCCCGGCGAGGGCTTCCACAGCTCCGGGCGTGCCGCCGAGGATGAGGATGGTGGCCCCGAACAACGCCGCGGGGTCGTCCACCGGCTGCCCGGCCGCGGGCACGAGGACCATCTCCTGCCGGGTCGGCACGACCCCCTCCGCGCGCTCCCCGCCCAGCAGCGCGGCCAGGTCGAGGGCGGTGCGGGCCTGCACCAGGTCGTCCACCGGGACCGCGCTGCCCAGCCGCGACACCAGCTCGCCGACGATCTCGGTGCGCTTGATCGAGTCGATGCTGAGGTCGGCTTCCAGGTCCAGCCCCGGCTCGATCATGTCCACCGGGTAGCCCGTGCGTTCGGCGACGACGGTGGCGATGGTGGTGAGGACGGAGGGCTGTTCCGGCGCGACCGGGAGTGGCGCAGCGGGTGGCTCGGGAAGGGCAGGCGGAGCAGTGGGCTGTTCGGGCGGGGGTGTGCCGAGGTAGCCGAGCAGGACGTCGCGTTGGGCGGTGATCAGGTCCCGGGTGGTGCGGAGGAAGGTGGAGACCACGGTGTCCCGGTCGGTCGCGGGCGGGGACGCGGTAATGCGGCGGGCCGAGGTCAGGCCGCCTGCGACCGGCGTGCCGTCGGCGGTGCGCACGAGGTGGCCGTCGACCGTCCACCCGGGGGTCGGGGCCGGGGCGGTCAGCTCGGCGGCGTCGCGGCCTGCGGTCAGCCACCCGGTGCGCATGGGCACGCCCGCCGCGGCGAGGGCGGCCAGGGCGTGCAGGAGGCCCGTCAGGCCGGTCCGGTTGCCCGGCTCGCAGGAGACCACCGTGTGCGGGCGCTCGCCGAGGGTCGCGCGGACCAGGTTGGTCAGGACGTGGCCGGGGCCTGCCTCGAAGAAGACCCGCGCGCCGTCGGCGTACATGTTCTCGATCTGGGTGGCGAACAGCACCGGCGAGGCGACCTGGGCCGCCAGCTCGGCCCGGATGCCGTCCACATCGGACACGTATGGCCGCGCGGTCCGGTTGGCCCACACCGGGGTCCTGGGCTGCTCGACGCGGTGCAGGGCGAGTTCGTCGGCGAAGGACTCCGCTGCCGCGGCGACGACCGGGCTGTGGAACGCGCACGCCACCGGCAGCTCCCGCGCAGGCACCCCCGCCGCCCGCAGCGCCGACACCGCCTCGGCCACCAACGCCGTCGGCCCCGACAGGACCACCTGCGAGGGCGCGTTGTGGTTGGCCACCACGACCCGCCCGGCGAGCATCGCCTCGGCCAGCACCTGCTGGACGCGGGCGTAGTCGGCGGTCGCGGCCGCCATCGCGCCCGGGTCGGCGCCCGCCGCGGCGAGGATCGCCTCGGCGCGGGCGGTGCTCAGCGGGAGCAGGTCGGCGGGGTCGATCGCGCCCGCGGCGGCCAGCGCCACGAGTTCGCCGTAGCTGTGCCCGGCGTACATGTCCGGCTGCACGCCCAACCGGGTCAGCACCTCGTGCACGGCCAGGCCGGTGACGCCCAGCGCGGGCTGCGCCATCCGGGTGTCCCGCAGCCGCCCGACCGCCGCGTCGGCCGCCTCCGCGGAGAACGCATCGGCCGGGAAGAGCGCCGCCACCACCGCGGGGTCGGCCGACAGCAGCTCGGGCATGGCCACGAACAGCTCGGCCAGCATGCCCGGCCGCTGGCTGCCCTGCCCGGGGAACAGCACCGCCAGCTTCCCCTGCGCCCCGCCCGCCCGGTAGATCCCCGGGTCGGCCTCGCCCGCGATCGCCTTTCCCAGGAGGGTGACCAGCTCGGCGACATCGCGGGCCACCACGGCGATCCGCACCGGGGCGGGGTCGCGGTCGGAGCGCAGGGCGGCCGTGCGCGCCAGGTCGCGCAGGCGGACCGGGCCGTCGGCGATGGCCAGCAGGGCGCGCACCTGCGCCACGGCCGCCTCGTCGGACTCGCCGCGGAAGACGAACAGCTCCGCGGGCCACTGCGCCAAGCCCCGGCGGGCGCGCGTGTGACCTGCCAGCACGACGTGGAAGTTCGTGCCGCCGAAGCCGAACGCGCTCACCGCGGCGACCCGCGCGGGCGGCTCGCCCGGCCACGGCGCGGCCGTCGACCGGAACGCGAACGGGCTGGTGTCGGCGTCCCAGGCCGGGTTGGGTTCGGCGAGGTGCAGGGTCGGCGGGCGGACGCCGGTGTGGACGGCCAGCGCGGCCTTGATCAGCCCGGCCAGGCCCGCCGCGCACTTGGTGTGCCCGATCTGCGACTTCACCGACCCCAGCACCACCGACCCCGGCTCCGCCCCGGTGAACACCTCGGTCAGCGTGGCCAGCTCGGTCCGGTCGCCCAGGACCGTCCCGGTGCCGTGCGCCTCGACCAGCCCCACGGCGGCGGGCGGGACCCCGGCCTCGGCGTAGGCGCGCTCCAGCGCCCGCAGCTGGCCCTCGCGGCGCGGGGCGGTCAGGCCCAGCGCCCGGCCGTCGCTGCCCGCGCCGACGCCCTTGATCACCGCGTAGACCCGGTCGCCGTCGTGCTCGGCGTCGGCCAGGCGCTTGAGCACCAGGCACGCCACGCCCTCGCCCAGCGCGATGCCGTCGGCCGACCCGTCGAAGGTGCGGCAGCGGCCAGTCGGCGAGAGCGCGCCGACGGAGGAGAACAGCAGGAAGTCGCCGATCGCGTTGTGCAGGTCGGCGCCACCGGCCAGCATCAGGTCCGCCCCGCCGGTCACCAGCTCCTTGCACGCGGCGTCGACGGCGGCCAGCGACGACCCGCACGCCGCGTCGACCACGTAGTTCGCGCCGCCGAGGTCGAGCCGGTTGGCGATGCGGCCTGCGATGACGTTCACCAGCCTGCCCGGGAAGCTGTCGCCGGTCAGCGCGGGCAACTGCGCCAGCAGCTCCTCCGGGGGGTCGGTGTAGGACGGCAGGAGCATCCGCAGGTCCTCGGCCTTGGCCAGGTCGCTGCCCGCCTCCGCGCCGAACACCACGCCCGCGCGCTCGCGGTCGAAGCCGCCGTCGCCGTAGCCCGCGTCGGCCAGCGCCCGCTGGGCCACCTCCAGCGCCAGCAGCTGCACCGGCTCGATCGCGCCGAGCGCGGCGGGCGGGATGCCGTAGCGCAGCGGGTCGAAGGGGACCGGGTCGAGGAACCCGCCCCACTTGGAGCGGGTCTTGCCCTCGCCGTCGCCGAAGTAGGTCCCGGTGTCCCAGCGCGTCGGCGGCACCTCGGTGACGCTGTCGCGGTTGCCCACGACGTTCGCCCAGAACGCCGCCAGGTCCGGCGCGCCCGGGTACACGCAGGCCATGCCCACCACCGCGATGTCGGCCGGGGTGGACCGGGGCCGGGGCGGGCGGGCGCCGGGCAGGCCGCCGCGCACGCGCGCGGCCCGCTCGCGCAGGTGCTCCCCCGCGCCCACGGCGATCTCCTCGTGCAGTTCGGCGATCGTGGTCACCTCCGACCGCAGGGCGGCGACCTGGCCCGCCATGAACAGCCCCTCGGCGACCCGGGTGCCGGCGTCGACCTCGACCAGCGCGCCGCCCTCGCGGCGCAGGCCCTTGCTGGCCACCCGCAGCCGCCCGACGTTGAGCTCCTCCAGCCGCGCCCACGCCTCCCGCTCGGGCACGCCCTCGGCGGCCAGCCGGGCGGCGGTCTCGGCGAACTGGGCGGTGAACGGGCTGGCCACGCACCGGGTCGCGTGGCCGGGGGCGGTGTGCAGCAGCTCGGTGCCCGTCGCAGCGACCACCTGCTGCTGGAAGGTGTCGGTGATGGCCCCGGTCGCCACGGCCTCGGCGGTGAACAGGTAGGCCGTGCCCATCAGGACGCCGACGGCCGCGCCGCGGTCGGCCAGCGGCCCGGCCAGCGCCGCCACCATCGCCGCCGACCGCGCGTCGTGGATGCCGCCCGCGAACAGCACGCGGGTCTCCCCCGCGGCCGGGTGCTCGCGCAGCACGTCGAGCTGGGCCTGCCAGAGGGCGAACGAGGTGCGCGGGCCGACGTGCCCGCCGCACTCGCTGCCCTCGAAGACGAACTTGCGCGCGCCCGCGTCGAGGAACTGGCGCAGCAGGCCCGGCGACGGCACGTGCAGGAAGGTGCTGATGCCCGCCGCCTCCAGCACCTCGGCCTGGTCGGGGCGGCCACCGGCGATCAGCGCGACCGGCGGGCGGGCCGCCAGCACGGCCGCCACCTGCGCCGCGCGCAGCTCCGGCGGGGCGAACCCGAGCAGGCCGACGCCCCAGGGCCGCCCGCCGAGCCGGTCCCCGGTCTCGGCCAGCAGCGCCCGGGTCCGCTCGGCGGAGTTGAGCGCGAGGGCGAGGAACGGCAGCGCGCCCCCCTCCGCGACGGCCTCGGCGAACTCGGCGCGGTCGCTGACCCGGGTCATCGGCCCCTGCGCGATCGGGTACCGCGTGCCGAGCTCGGCGGCGAGGGGCGAGCCAGGGCCGAGGACCGGCGGGCGGGTGGCGTGCACGGCCCCGCCGATGGCGGTCAGCACCGCCCGCACGGCCCGCGCGACCGTGCCGAAGCGGCGGCGGAACTCCTCGGCCAGGGCGGCATCCTCGCCGAGGGATTGTCCATCCAGGACCATCTCGTCGGTCTCGGCCAGCAGCGCGAGCTGCGAGTCCAGCACGACCCCCGCCGCCCCACCGACGATCGCGGCGGCCGCGGTGTCCGGCCCGATGCCGCCCGCCAGCCACACCGGCAGCGAGGTGCCCGCGATGATCTGCTGCAACAGCACGAACGCCCCGGTCTCCGACACCCGCCCCCCGGACTCCGACACCCGCCCCCCGGACTCCGCCCCACGCACCCCAGACTCCGCCCCACGCACCCCAGACTCCGCCGCCCGCACCCCGGACTCCGCCCCCCGCGCCAGCACCCCGTCCGCCCCCTGCTCTCCCGCCACCACCGCCTCACCAACCGAGACGACCTCCACCAACACGACATACCGATCCGGCACATCAACCACCCGCCACGGCGCCCCCCACCCGAGCACCACGACATCAACCCGCTCCGCCGCGTCCCCCAGCAGCTCAGCCACCTCGGCAAAGGACAACGCACACCCCTGCGGCACCCGCAGCCCAAACCGCCGCCCACCCCCAACCGCCGCCCGCGCCGCCTTCACCAAGGCCGCCCGCGCCCGCCTACCGCCGTCACCCAGATCCAGCACACCAAGCCCCCCGGCCGCCGCAACGGCGGCGCACAGGCTGGCGCAGCTCTGCCCAGCCGGACCAATGCCCAACACGTACTCGGGCCGCTCGTCGCCCATTGCTCCTCCGGTCATCGGGTGCTCACGTAGATGCGAACTACGGCCCAGACACGCCCCAGGCCCTCACCGACCGTCGGCTGCGTGTGCTTCTGCCTCCGCATAGGTCCTCCGGTCATCGCAGGCTCGTTTGGGCGCGGACTCCAACCCTCAGCGCCAGACCGACGACCAACACACGCAGGCACTCGCCGCCCATCGCGTCGGCGGGCGCTCGGCTGCATGTGCCAGGTCCGCATCGCTGCTCCGGCCATCGCGGGCCCACAGTTGCGCAGAGTCCGGCTCTCAGCGGCAGACCAACGGCCCGCACGTGCGGCGAGCAGTCGCCGGCCCATCGCGTGCGGAAGGCGGCCCTCAACGCCGGACCGGCGACTGGCATCCACGCCAAGCGCTCGCTGCCCACCGCGTCGTTGGGGTGTCGGCTGCGTGTCCTCGGGCCGGTTCCGCAGGGCTCCTCCGGCAGTCGGGTGCACCTGGGTGCGGGTTCCGGCCCTCAGCGCCACATCGACGGCTCGCACGTACGCCAGGCGCTCGCCACCCGCCGCGGCGGAGGCAGTCGGCTGCATGCGCTGGTTCCGCATCAGTCCTCCGGTCATCGCGGGCTCGCGTGGGTATGGATCCAGGTGTCGGGGTTGGCGGCCTTCTGGGCGTACAGGTGGGCGACCTCGGGGTGGGGCAGCACCAGGAAGCGGCCGTCGGACAGGGCGGCGAGGGCGCAGGCGGCGACGTCGGCGGGGTCCAGGATCGGGCCGAGGCGGGCGACGGCGAGGCCTGCGGGGTGGCCGGACTCGATCGCGGGCATGAGCAGGCCGGTGCGCACCCCCAGGGGGCACAGGGCGCTCACCGCGATCCCGTCGCGGGCGTAGGCGGTGGCCAGCCACTCGGCCAGGGCGACGGCCGCCTGCTTGGTGACCGCGTAGGGCGCGTCGCCGGGCAGGCCGAGCAGGCCCGCGGCCGAGGCGGTGATCATGAAGTGGCCCCCGCCGTCGCGCACCATCCCGGGCAGCGCCGCCTGGGCCAGGTGGACGTGGGCGCGGACGTTGACCGCCCACGCCTTCTCCCACAGCGACGCGGGCGCGTGCAGGCCGAGGCCGACCGCCACGCCCGCGTTGGAGAACACCACGCCGATCGGGCCGTGTTCGGCGCGCACCGCGGCGACGAGGGCGCGCACGGCGGTGGCGTCGGCGACGTCCACCCCGGCCGCTGCGGCGGTCGTGCCCCGGGCGCGGATGGCGGCGGCGGTCGTCTCGGCGGCGGTGGCGTCGATGTCGGCGGCGATCACCGCGGACGCGCCCGCCGAGGCCGCCGCGAGCGCGAGCGCCGCGCCGATTCCGGCGCCCGCCCCGGTGACCAGCACCGCTTTCCCGGCTATTGCCACGCCATTCCTCCGACCGCTTTCTCCGCTGGCTGTCGGCCGAAGTTAGAACCGCGTTCGCGGCAGCGTCAAGCAACGCCGAGGAATATCGGCGCAGCCCCAAGGCGAAGCGCTCGGCCATTGTGGGGCGGTGAGCAGTTTAGTCGGCCGGAAAACGAGGAGCACCCCGCGCCTGGGCGGCACGGGGTGCTCCTGAGCTCGACTTATGCGCAGTTCGACGACGCAGGAACGCCCGCGACCCGGTCCTTCATGAAGGCGAGGGCGTCCTTGTTGCCGTGGTACACCATCGCGATGTGGTCCTTGGGCAGTTCTTTCCACGTGACTTTGACACCTTTGGCGCAATAATCGGCGCTGAGCTGCTTCGCCTGGCGGTAGGCGACGATGTTGTCCTCGGTTCCGTGGTATTGGAGCACCGGGACGCCGATGCTCCCGCTGCCCAGCTTGTTCTCCTGCACCCTGGCCAGCCACTCCGGGGTCAGCACCGGGCTGGCGGTCGTGAACTCGCCGAGCCGCTTGCCCTGGTACTTCACGAGCAGCTCCAGCGTGCAGTCCCCCGCGACCATCTCGGCGAGCGCGGCCCGGCCGGCGTCGTTGAGGTACTTCTCCAGGTCCAGCTCCGGGTAGGCGTTGTCGAGGCCGGCGAGGGCGTAGAGGAGGAAGCCGAACCCGAACTTGCCTTCGAGGAACAGGGTCACCTGCACGAGGTCGGCAGGCACCCCGCCCGCCACAACGCCGATGAGGTCGAGTTCGGGCGCGTACGCCGGGGCCAGCTCGGCCGCCCACATCGCCGCGCCGCCGCCCTGGGAGTACCCGCGCAGCATGACGGGCGCCGACGCGCCGAGCCCGATCTCGGGCACCCGCCGCGCAGCGCGCACCACGTCGAGCACCGCGTGCCCCTCGGAGCGGCCGGTGACGTAGGTCGTGCGCGGCTGCGGCTGGTACCCCTCGTAGTCGGTCATGACGACGACCCACCCCTGGGCCAGCATGTCGTTGATCGCAGGCTGCTCGTAGAACGCGCCGATCTGCGACATGTGCGAGACGCGGCACCGGAACGCAGGCCCGTGCGTCCCCGCGGCGAAGCTGACGACCGGCGCGGTGCCCGGATCAACCCCCTTGGGCACCAACACGGTCCCCACGACCGCCATCGCCTGCCCCAACGCATCCGTCGACCGATACATCACCTGCCACGCCTCGACCCGCTCCGCGACGGCGGCCGCGGTGGTGGGCCTGCTGCGGATGACGTCCCCCGGCCCGCCCGGGGGCAACGGCGAGGGCGGCACGTAGAAGGAGTCGTCCTGCGCCACGGGCTGCGCGTGCCCGGCGGGGGCGAGGCCGATGCCCAGCACGGCAACCAGGACGGCACACGCCGCACCCAGCCACCGCGGGCGGTTGGTCGTGGTCAACACTGCAAACCCTTTCGCTGCACCGGGACGCACGTCGCCGGCGGGACAAACAGTGGAATGCGCAGGCGCTTCAGTGGAATGCGCAGGCGCTCGAAGCGTTGGTCGAGGTTCGCCAGCCGAGCAGCCCGATCGGGGTGTCGGTTGCTGCGGCGCTCGGCCTCCGCGCAGGTTCGTCAGCGGCGGGTGGAGCGCTTGCGGTGGAGGAGCAAGGCGGCGCCTGCAGCTACGAGGGTCGCGCCGATGCCCAGGGGAGCAGGATCGGGGCGCCGGTGTCGGGGAGGTTGCCGGTGGGCGGGGGAAGGATGCCGGGATCGGAGGTTCCGCTCGGGCCGTCCGATGGCTGCTGGGTGGGTGGGGCGGTCGGTTCGGTGGTGGGACTGGCGGTCGTGGTTGCCGTCGGTTCCGTGGTTGTGGGGTGTGGAGGGTTGGTGGTGGAGGGGCCGGTCGTGGGCTGGGTCGTGGGAGTCGCCGATGTGGTGGGCGGGCGGGTCGTGCTGGGCGGCTGAGTCGTGCCGGTCGGCTGAGTCGTGCCGGTCGGACGGGTCGTGGTGGTCGGGCGAGTCGTGGCGGTCGGGCGAGTCGTGGCGGTCGGGCGGCTCGTGCTCGGCGGGGTCGTGCTGGGCGGACGGCTCGTGGTCGTGGGTTGGGTGGTGCCCGTCGGCCGGGTCGTGGTGGGTGGGTAGGTCGTGCTGGGCGGGCGGGTGGTGGTCGTCGGCGGGGTCGTGGCGGACGGCTGGGTGCTGGTCGGCTGGGTCGTGCCCGTGGGCCCGGTCGTGCCCGTCGGCTCGGTAGTGGTGGGCGGCTCGGTCGTGCCCGTCGGTTGGGTCGTGGTCGTCGGCTGGGTCGTGCTCGTCGGCTCGGTCGTGGTGGGTGGGGCGGTCGTGGTCGTCGGCTGGGTCGTGGCGGGCGGCTCGGTGGTGGGTGGCTGGGTTGTCGGTGGGGCGACGGTGAAGGTGAGGAGGGTTGTGTTCTGGTTGGGGGCGAGGGTGCAGGGTGCGGTGAAGGTGCCCAGGCCCGTCTCGGAGCCGTCGGCGCGGCGTGGGGTCAGCGTGGTGCTGAAGTTGCCGACGACGATGGCCGTCGGGCCCGCCTTCGGGTGGGCGGGCGGCACCGGCCCGGTCGCCACGGTGTCGAATGGTCCGGTGGCGGGGACCTCGGTGGTCGGGATCGTCAGCCCGGGCAGTGCGATCGGCAGGGATTGGCCTGCGTTCTCCATCGTGATGGCCGCTTCCGCGCTGCCCTCGACGGTCTTCGCACCGACCAGCGCCAGCCCCTGGGTCGCCGTCGGCGGCACGGTCGCGGTGGCGGAGAAGCCGGTGGTCACGATCGCCCCGCCCTCGGCGGCGGGCACGTCGACCACGGCGCGGATGCGCACCGCGAGCTGCTGCGTGCCGATCAGCGGGAAGGGGCACGAGTAGGCCAGCGTCCTGTCCACCTCGACGGTCGCGGCGGCGCCGGACCCGGCGGCCGCGAGCAGGCCGCCGAAGACGAGTCCGGCAACCGCGGCAGCGGATACCGCCGCCAGCGCGTGCCGCGATTTCACGCGAGTGCTCATCAGTCCTCTTTCCGTCCCGGAATACGCCGAAACTACCGGCCGGTAACGACGGGATGCAATACTCACGAACGTCTAGAAAGAAATCGCCACCCACTAATCGGCACAATTTCCCGCCATCGCCTTATCACTTCGACACACCAGTCGTGACCTGCGCAGACCACGCCGAGAAACTTTGTCATCCACCCACAAGACACCGCTCATGCTTTGTATCGGACGTGATAACCAGGCAACGGCCCGCCGCGATGGCACAGGTCAGGAACCCGTTCTCCGGAGAACTCGTTGACACCCGCTGCGAGCAAACTTATCGTCGGCGGAGCAATCCGGCCGAACGCGGGGGGAACGGCGGGGCCGAACTTGTCAGAAACGGGGTGAGGGCATGACGGCGACGCCCGGTCAGGTGGCACGGATGGGCGGGCTGCCCCGCCCGCGGTCCGCCCCGCCGCCCCCGCGCGGGACGGTCCGACAGGTGATCGCCTCGCTGCCCCCGGCGCTCGCCCGTCACATGCGGGCGATGAGCGCGCAGGTGGTGCGCGAGGTCGTCGCCGAGGTGCAGGCTGCCGTGCCCGCCTACCGCCCGGACCCCGACCCCGAGCGCGACCCGACCTTCATCGTGGTGCGCAACGTCGACGCGGCCATCATGTTCTGCCTCCAGCACCCCGAGAACGCCGACCAGACGCGCTGGGAGCAGGTCTTCCGCGAGGCAGGCAGGCTGGAGTTCGCCCAGGGCCGCACGACGGACGCGCTGCAGTCCGCCGTCCGCGTCGGGGCCCGCGCGGCCTGGCGGCGGATCCGGGTGGCGGCCGCCGACCTCGGCGTACCGACGGAGACGCTGCTGGTGCTCGCCGATCGGATCTTCGCCTACGTCGACGAGCTGTGCGCGGTGGCCATCGCCGGGTACGCCGAGGCGCAGGCGGCCGCGGGCGGGGCGCTGGAGCGCAGGCGCAAGCAGCTGCTCAAGATGCTCATGGCCGACCCGCCGGTCTCCCCGCACGCGGTGCGCGAGCTGGCCGGGTCCGCGGACTGGCCGCTGCCCGCCGAGGTCGTGGCCGTCGCGCTGGAGCCCGCCGACGACGACCCCGCCGACCTCGGCCCGGACGTCCTCGCCGACCTGGGCGGCCCGGCGCCGTGCCTGGTCGTTCCGGAGTGGACGGACGCGGTGGCGGCCGCGCTGCCCGGCCGCCGCATCGCCGTCGGCCCCGCCGTCCCGGTCGAGCGCGCCGCGCACTCGCTCGCCGTGGCCCGCCGCGCCCTGGGGCTGGTCCAGCGCGGCGCGCTGCCCGCGACCCCGGTGCTGCGCTGCGCCGACCACCTGCCCGCGCTGGTGCTGATGGCCGACGAGTACCTGCTCGCCCAGATCGTCGAGCAGGCGCTGGCCCCGTTCGACGAGCTGACCGCCAAGCAGCGCGACCGGCTGACCGCCACCCTGCTGGCCTGGCTGGAGACCCGCGGCGGCGTCAACGAGATCGCCACCCGCCTGGCCGTGCACCCGCAGACGGTGCGCTACCGCATGCACCAGCTGGAGGAGCTGCTGGGCGAGCGGCTCGAAGACCCGGGTGAGCGGCTGGCGCTGGAGATCGCCCTGCGCGGGTCGGTCCTGCTCGCGCGCGACACCCGGGCATGAGCCGAGGGGGCGCCACCCGGGACCTGGGTGGCACCCCCCTGGCACGCCCCCGGGGGCTAGCTGGTGACCAGCCGCAGGCCGTAGCGGCTGAGGATCTCGTTCACCGGCTGAAAGTACGTCGTGCCGCCGGAGCTGCAGTTGCCCGAGCCGCCGGAGGTCACGCCCTGGGCCTGGTCGCCGGAGATCCACGAGCCGCCGGAGTCACCCGGCTCGGCGCAGGCGTTGGTGCGGGTCAGGCCGTAGACCGCGCCCTGGGAGTAGCGCACGGTCTGGTTCTTGGCCTGGATGGTGCCGCAGCGCCAGCCGGTGGTGGAGCCGGAGCGGCACACCGACGCGCCGACCGCGGCCTCCGCGGAGCCGCGCACCGCGACGGTGCCGCCGTTGTAGCGGTTGACGACGCCGGTCGGGGTCCAGGAGGAGTTCACCTGCACCCAGCCCATGTCGTCGCCGGGGAAGGACGAGCCGCGCACGCTGCCCTGGGCGACCCGGTTGTAGCCGCTGGTGCTGGTGCCCACCCGGCCGCAGTGGCCCGCGGTGACGAAGCCGCCCTGGACCGAGAAGCCGATCGAGCAGCGGCTGCTGCCCGGGTAGTAGGCGTCGCCGCCGCGCACGTCGTACAGCGGCCGCGGGGACTCGGCCGACTCGACCACGGTGGTGGTGTCGGCGACGCCCGCCCGCGCGGCGAACGCCTCGGCCGCGGCGGCCGTGCCCTTGGCGGTGGTGATCGTGACGGTGTTGGCCCGCACGTCGACGTACCAGCCGGTGACGCCCGCGGGCGCCTTGGCGGCGTCGAGGCGGGCCGCGGTGGCGTCGAGCGTGCGCGCGCTGTGCCGCACGACCTGCGGGACCGCGCCGTCGGCGCGCACGGCGCCCGCGCGGGCGGCGTCGGTGACGCCGACGACGAGGACGTTGCGGCTCGCGTCGAACCACGCCCCGCCGAAGGTGTCCGGCAGGGCGGCGGCCAGCCGCTGCTCGGTGCGGGTGGCCTCGGCCTCGGCGGCCAGCCGGTCCAGCGCGGCCTCGGCGGTCAGGCCGAGGTCGCGCTGCATGGCGGCCAGGACCTCGGGGGCGACTTCGGGGGCGGCGGTCGCGGCGCCGGGGGTGGCGACGGCGGTGGTGGCTGCGGCGAGCACGGCCACCGCGGTGAGACTGCGTTTCACTGTCGATCTCCAGGGGGATCGGGTGCAGGGGAACGAATCGCGCGCAGCGCGACCGGCCATTCGACGGCCGCACCGGGCTCGGTCGAATTGCCGCCGATTCTCCCCCCACCCGCCTCACCGGATGGGGCGAATCGGCCGCTGCCGTTGAATATCGTCGGCTGCCCCCCGGCTGGCAAGGGCGCGTTCTTCACGTATCACGCAAACGATACTGTGAATTGAGATTAGGCCATTCGTGCAGCTCAGGGCCGCTACAGAAGGCCACGGCAGCGCTCTGTTAACTGTGAAGCCCCAGCCTGCGGTGAAATACCGGGGCGGGCACGGGCCCCGCCCCCTCGGGGCGTAAGGCGGGTAATTCGACGGGGCCCGCACCCGCGGCCGACACAATAGCGGCCACCCGTTAACCGGCGATCACCGGGCCATAATGCCCACGTAATCCCGCAGGTGCCGGGCGGTGTGGGTCTCGGCGTGGGCGACCAGGTCGGCGGGCGGCCCGGCGAACACGACCTGCCCGCCGTCGTGGCCTGCGCCCGGCCCCAGGTCGATGATCCAGTCCGCGTGCGCCATCACCGCCTGGTGGTGCTCGATGACGATGACGGTGTTGCCGTCGTCCACCAGACGGTCCAACAGCCCGAGGAGCTGGTCGACGTCGGCCAGGTGCAGGCCGGTGGTGGGCTCGTCGAGGATGTAGACCGCGCCCTTGTCGGCCATCCGGATCGCCAGCTTGAGCCGCTGGCGCTCGCCGCCGGAGAGCGTGGTCAGCGGCTGCCCCAGGCTCAGGTACGACAGGCCGACGTCGACCAGGCGGTCCAGGATCGCCCGCGCGGGCCCGGACGGGAAGAACTCCTGCGCCTGCGCCACCGACATCGCCAGCACCTCGCTGATGTCCTTGCCGCGCAGCTTGTGGGTGAGCACCTCGGCGGTGAACCGCTTGCCGTCGCACTTCTCGCACACCGACGCCACCCCGGCCATCATCGCCAGGTCGGTGTAGACCAGCCCGATGCCCTTGCAGTTCGGGCACGCGCCCTCGGAGTTGGCGCTGAACAGCGCCGCCTTCACCCCGTTGGCCTTGGCGAAGGCGGTGCGGATCGAGTCGAGCATGCCGGTGTAGGTCGCCGGGTTGCTGCGCCGCGACCCGCGGATCGCCGACTGGTCCACCACCACGACGCCCGGGCGCTTGGCCAGCGAGCCGTGGATCAGCGAGCTCTTGCCCGACCCGGCCACCCCGGTCACCACCGTCAGCACCCCGGTCGGCACGTCCACGCTGACATCGCGCAGGTTGTGCAGGTTCGCCCCCTTGATCGGGATCTGGCCGGTGGGCTGGCGGACCACCTCGCGCAGCTTCGCCCGGTGGTCGAGGTGGCGGCCGGTGAGCGTGCCCGAGGCGCGCAGCCCGGCGACGTCGCCTGCGTAGCAGAGCTGCCCGCCATTGACGCCCGCGCCGGGGCCGAGGTCGACCACGTGGTCGGCGATCGCGATGACCTCCGGCTTGTGCTCGACCACCAGCACCGTGTTCCCCTTGTCGCGGAGCAGGAGCAGCAGCTCGTTCATCCGCTGGATGTCGTGCGGGTGCAGGCCGATGGTCGGCTCGTCGAAGACGTAGGTGACGTCGGTGAGGCTGGAGCCGAGGTGGCGGACCATCTTGACCCGCTGCGCCTCGCCGCCGGAGAGCGTCCCGGACTCCCGGTCCAGGCTCAGGTAGCCCAGGCCGATCCCGACCAGCGAGTCCAGCGTCTCGCGCAGGCTGGCCAGCAGCGGCGCGACCGACGGCTCGTCCAGCTTGGAGATGAAGTCGGCCAGGTCGCTGATCTGCATGGCCGAGCACTCGGCGATGTTGAGCCCGGCGATCCGCGACGACAGCGCCGCGGCGTTGAGCCGGGCGCCGCCGCACTCCCGGCAGGTCCGGAAGGTGGCGGCCCGGTCGACGAACTCGCGGATGTGCGGCTGCATCGACCCGCGGTCCTTCTGCAGGTAGAGGCGCTGGACCTTCACCACCAGGCCCTCGTAGGTGATGTTGATGCCGCCCGCCTTCATCTTCGTGCCGGGCTTGTGCAGCAGGTCCTCCCACTCCTGCTCGGTGTAGTCGCGCAGCTTCTTGTCCGGGTCGTAGAACCCCGAGCCCGCCATCGTCTGCCAGTACCAGGTGCCCACGCCGAAGTTCGGCACCGTGATCGCGCCCTCGTTGAGCGACTTGTCCCGGTCGACCAGCTCATCGATGTCGATGTCGGAAACCTTGCCCAGGCCCTCGCAGGCCAGGCACATGCCCTCGGCGAGGTTGAAGCTGAACGCGCCCGACGTGCCGACGTGGGGCTTGCCCAGCCTGCTGAACACGATCCGCAGCATGGTGTGGGCGTCGGTGGCGGTGCCCACCGTCGAGCGGGCGTTGGCCCCCATCCGCTCCTGGTCGACCACGATCGCCGCGCTGAGGTTGCGCAGCGAGTCCACGTCCGGCCTGCCGATGGTGGGCATGAACGACTGCAGGAACGCGGTGTAGGTCTCGTTGATCATCCGCTGCGACTCGGCGGCGATCGTGCCGAAGACCAGCGACGACTTGCCCGAGCCGGACACGCCGGTGAAGACGGTCAGCCTGCGCTTGGGGATGTCCACGTCGATGCCGGTCAGGTTGTTCTCCCTGGCGCCCCGCACCTCGATCACGTCGTGGCTGTCGGCGGTCACCGTCATGCTTCCCCCTGGGGTTTATGCTGTAAGGAGTTCGGCACTTTACAGCATAAGGAGTGGCTCGTTGGTCGTGTACGCCGCCCAGGGCGACCCCGCCCGCTCGGTCCCCCTGCTGTGGCGCTCGGCGGACCCGCCGCAGCGCCCCGGCCCCCGCCCCGGCCTCACGGTCGACCTGATCGTGGACACCGCCATCGCCGTGGCCGACGAGTCCGGCCTGCCCGCCGTCTCGATGCGCGCGGTCGGCGAACGCCTGGGGCGCACGGCGATGGCGCTCTACACGTACGTGCCGGGGAAGGCCGAGCTGCTGGAGCTGATGCACGACCGGGCCTTGGCCGAGCTGCCCGCGTCCTACCCGCAGGACCTGCCGTGGCGGGACGCGCTGGTGCGGTGGGCGGACGACATGGTGGCCTTCCACCTGCGCCACCCGTGGCTGCTGCACATCTCCCAGGCCCGCCCGGTGCTCGGCCCCAACGAATTCCAATCCCTGGAGGCGGTCACCGAGATCGTCTACCGAACCGGCCTACCCGCCCGCACCGCCCGCGGCGCCATCAGCGCCCTGTTCCACTACGTCCGCGGCGCCGCCCGCACCATCGCCGACGCCCGCTCCGCCGCAGCCGCCACCGGCCAATCCGACGCCGACTGGTGGTACGCCCGCTCCCCCCTGCTCGACGCCGCCGCCCCCGACTTCGCCACCCGCTTCCCGATGACGACCTGGCTGGAGTCCAACCCGGAACCACCCCCGCAGGACTGCACCCCCTACCTGGAATGGGACGCCCGCCGCAGCTTCCACGTCGGCCTGTCCACCCTCCTCGACGGAATCGCCCTCCAATCCACCACCCAACCCGACACCGGAACCACTCCCCCACCAACCGCCTAGGCCCGCCACTCGACCAACCGCCTGCCCTCGATCCACGACCAGCGACGAGAGCTGACTTCAGGAGCCGACGGCCCTACCGGGCCGCTGCTCCCGCGCGTCCACATGGCCTGTCAGGTGGCTAATCTGGGTTTGGCGACGGTGGGGTGGACTGCTGCATCGCGGCAAGGGGTGTGGTTGCGTCCCGCCCGCACGCGGCGGTGGCAGAGGGTCCGGCTGAACTGCCGGACGCCGAACCCGCACCAACCGGTGACACGCGACTCCTCACCCACGAGTCGAGCGGTCCAGCCATGACTCGACCGGCGGCGGGGGTCATCCCCACCACCGGTCGAGACAGGTGGTCAGTCGCGTTCGATCAGGTGGCCGATCATGTCGGGGCCGGGGTGGGCGGAGCCGCTGCCGTCGCGGCGGGGGTCGGGGGCGGGGAGTTCGACGGCGGAGCCGGTGCGGCTGATGCCTGCGGGGCGGGGGCCGATCCAGGCGAGGGTGATGGCGTGTTCGCCCTTGAGGAAGCGGTGGGCGCGGACGCCGCCGGTGGCCCGGCCCTTGCCCGGGTACTTGGCCAGCGGGGTGACCTTGACCGTCGTGCCGGTGGCGGTGACGACCATCGGTTCGCCGTGGTCGGGGTCGTCGGTGCGGATCGCGCCGAAGAAGACGGCGTGGGCGTCCTTGCCGAGGTTGATGCCCGCCATGCCGCCGCCCTTGAGGCCCTGCGGGCGGACCAGACCGGCCGGGTAGTGCAGCAGGGACGCATCCGAGGTGACGAACGCCAGGGTCTCCGCGCCGTCGGTCAGCCAGGTCGCGCCGATGATCTCGTCGCCGTCGCGCAGGGAGATGACCTCGAACTCGTCCGAGCGCACCGGCCAGTCGGGGGCGCAGACCTTGACCACGCCCTGGCGGGTGCCCAGCGCCAGGCCCGGGGAGCTCGACTCGCCCAGCGGGGCGATCCCGACGACCCGCTCCCCCTTCTCCAGCGGCACCAGCTCCCCGGCCGACATGCCGCCGGAGAGCGAGACCGTGCCGCTGTGCTCGGGCAGCACCGGCAGCGGCAGCACGTCGACCTTGAACGCCCGGCCGCGGTTGGTCACCAGCAGCACCTGCCCGCGCGCGGTCGTGTGCACCACGGCGGACACCGCGTCGTGCTTGGCCCGGCCGTTGCGCCTGCGGGCCTCGCTGGCCTCCTCGGACTCCGCCGCGGTGCGGGCCACCAGGCCGGTCGCCGACAGCAGCACCTGGCACGGGTCGTCGGCGACCTCCAGCGGGCCCGCGGGCTTGCTGGCGGCCAGGACCTCCTTGAGGTCGCCGTCGATCAGCGCGGTGCGGCGCTCCTCGCCGAGCTCCTTGGCGACCTTGGCCAGCTCGCCGGAGACGACCCTGCGCAGGACGCGCTCGTCGTCGAGGATCGCCGACAGCTCGGCGATCTCCTTGCGCAGCTTGTCCTGCTCGGCCTCCAGCTCGATGCGGTCGTACTTGGTCAGCCGCCGCAGCGGGGTGTCGAGGATGTAGGTGGCCTGGATGTCGGAGAGCTTGAACCGCTTCATCAGCCCGTCCTTGGCCGCCCCGGCGTTCTCGCTGGCGCGGATCAGGGCGATGACCTTGTCGATGTCGAGCAGCGCGGTCAGCAGGCCCTCGACCAGGTGCAGCCGGTCCTCCCGCTTCTTGCGGCGGAACCGCGTGCGGCGGGTGACGACCTCGTAGCGGTGCTTGAGGTAGACCTCCAGCAGCGCCTTGAGCCCCAGCGTGCGGGGCTGGCCGTCGACCAGCACCAGGTTGTTGATGCCGAAGGACTGCTCCATCGGGGTCAGCCGGTAGAGGTCGGCCAGCAGCGCCTGCGGGTTGACCCCCACCTTGCACTCGATGACCAGCCGCGTCCCGTTCTCCCGGTCGGTCAGGTCCTTGACGTCGGCGATCCCGGCCAGCCGCTTGGTCTTGGTCACCTCGTCGGTGATCTTCTCGATGATCTTCTCGGCGCCCACCTGGTAGGGCAGCTCGGTGACGGTGATCGCCTGCCTGCCCCGCGACCCCTCCAGCGGCCCGATCTCGGTGCGCGCCCGCATCCGCACGATCCCGCGCCCGGTCTCGTACGCCTTGCGCACCTCGTCGAGCCCCAGCAGCATGCCGCCGGTGGGCAGGTCGGGGCCGGGGATGAACTCCATCAGCTTGTCGAGGTCGGCGTCGGGGTGGTTCACCAGGTGCCGCGCCGCCGCGACGACCTCGCCGAGGTTGTGCGGGATCATGTTGGTCGCCATCCCGACCGCGATCCCGGACGAGCCGTTGACCAGCAGGTTCGGGAACGCCGCTGGCAGCACCGACGGCTCGTGCAGCGAGCCGTCGTAGTTGGGCCGGAAGTCGACGGTGTCCTCGTCCAGCTCGCCGACCAGCAGCATCGCCGCCTGCGACATCCGCGCTTCGGTGTAGCGGCTGGCCGCGGGGCCGTCGTCGGGGCTGCCGAAGTTGCCGTGCCCGTCGACCAGCGGGGCGTTGAGGGAGAAGTCCTGCGCCATGCGGACCATCGCGTCGTAGATGGCCACGTCGCCGTGCGGGTGGTACTTGCCCATGCAGTTGTGCACGACATAGCCCTCGACGACGAAGGCGTGCTCGTCGGTGCCGACCTGGATGTCGTAGGTGGTGTCCGGCGCGACCTCGACCACCGAGACGACCTCGCTGGCCGCCATGCCGTCCAGCGGCCCGCCACCGGCCTGGGCGATCCGCCGCAGGCCGTCCTGCTTGTGCGCGACCGCGCTGAACGGGACGAGCAGGGCGGCCAGGCGCGCGGCGTCGGCCCCCGCGATCGAGAGGACGGTGGCGCGCTGCCGGGCGGCGATGCCGAGGTCGGCCAGCACGGCGTAGACCTGCCGGGCCAGCGCCTCGCCCGTCGCGGTCAGGACCACCTCGTGGTCGCGGCGGCGGACGCGGCCCCGGCCGTCGAGGAGACCGGCCAGGAACGGCGCCCACTGCGCGCGATCCGCCAGGACCGCGGCGGGCACCAGCCCGTCGCCGCTGACCGGGGCGGGGAAGGTGAGGATGTGGAGGTCGCGGTGGTGCGGCTGGCGGGCCTCCCGCTTGGCCCGGCGCACCGCCAGCCCGGCGCCGATGCCCCATCCGTGCGCGATGTCCACCGGCTCGTGGTCGCGCATGGCGAGGCTGACGCCGCCGTCGGCCTGGCCGCGACCGGCCGCGAGCAGCAGCCCGAGGACGTAGGGCGCGGTGTCCCGGGTGCTCGCGGGCACCGGGCGGGAAGCGCCGTAGCCGACCGTGCGATGCCCGGGCAGGTCGCGCGCGGCGACCCAGCGCGTCGAGCCGTCCGCGTCGAGCACGCGGAACCGCTGGCCGGGGGTGACGAGCATGGTGTGGCCGTTGGCCCAGGTGAGCCGGACCAGCTCGGACACCGGGTTCTCGTACACCGCGGTCACCGGCACCGGGTTCCCGGCGCCGTCGAGCACCTGGTCGCCGATCTCGACGTCCTCGATCGGGCGCAGCCCGCCCGGCGTGGACACCAGCGCCCCGCGGACGAAGCAGTCGCCGACCACGCGCGAGGACTTCACGTAGGCGTGGGTCGGCCGGTAGCCCTGCTCGTTCATCGAGAACAGGATCCGCCGGTGCACCGGCTTCAAGCCGTCGCGGGCGTCCGGGAGGGCTCGGGAGTGGATGACGGAGTAGGCGTACTCCAGGTACGAGTCCTCGATCTCCGTCTTCACCGGGTTCTCGAAGACCTGGGCCCCCGCCTGGTCGAAGGCGGCGGGGTCGACCTTGGTCGAGACGGCCTTGCGGCGTGCCATGACTGCGACTTCCTTCAGGTGGGGGCGGATCAGATATCGATGGCGTCGGTGTCGACGCGGGCGGCCGACTCGACCAGCCAGTTGCGCCGGGGCTCGACCTTCTCGCCCATCAGCAGCTCCAGGGCGGCTTCGGCGGCGTCGGCGTCGTCGAGGGTGATGCGGCGCACCGAGCGGGTCGCGGGGTTCATCGTGGTCTCCCACAGCTCGTCGGCGTCCATCTCGCCGAGGCCCTTGAACCGGGGGACCGGGGTGACGACCTGCTTGCCCGCCTTGGTCAGCGCGGCGACCTTCTGCTCCATCTCGCGCTGGGTGAAGGTGAAGTAGGTCTGCGGGTTGCGCCCGCGCGTCTGCACCTTGTGCAGCGGCGGCATCGCCGCGTAGAGCCTGCCGTCCTCGATCACCGGGCGCATGTACTTGGCGAACAGGGTGATCAGCAGGGTGCGGATGTGCGAGCCGTCGACGTCGGCGTCGGCCATCAGGATGACCCGGCCGTAGCGCATGGCGGCCAGGTCGAAGGTGCGGCCGGTGCCCGCGCCGAGGACCTGCACGATCGAGGCGATCTCGACGTTGCGCAGCGTGTCGGCCAGGCTGGCCTTCTGCACGTTGAGGATCTTGCCGCGCAGCGGCAGCAGCGCCTGGTACTCCGAGACCCTGGCCATGCGCGCCGAGCCGAGCGCGCTGTCGCCCTCGACCAGGAACAGCTCGCTGCGGGCCACCCCGGTGGTGCGGCAGTCGACCAGCTTGGCGGGCATGGCCGCGCCCTCCAGCGCGGTCTTGCGCCGGGCGGCGTCCTTCTGCTGCTTCTGGGCGATGCGCACGCGGCCCGCGTCGACGATCTTCTGCAGGACCACCTTGGCCTCGGACTTGGTCCTGCGGTCCTCGGTCCACGCGCGCAGGTGCTTCTCCACCACGCCCTGGACCACCTTGGTGATGCCCGCGGTGGACAGCTCGTCCTTGGTCTGGGAGGTGAACTGCGGCTCGGGGATGCGCACGTGCACGACCGCGGTCATGCCCTCCAGCACGTCCTCCAGCGTCGGCAGGTCCTCTTTGGGCTTGAGCAGGCCGCGGGTCTTGGAGATCGCGTCCTGCAGGGCCTTGACCGCGCCGCGCTCGAAACCCCTGCGGTGGGTGCCGCCGTGCATGTTGCGGATGGTGTTGGTGAAGCACTCCACCGTGCGCTCGTAGCCGGTGCCCCACCGCAGCGCGACCTCGACCTCGGCCCGCCGCTCCACTTTGGAGCGCATGACGCCGTTCTCGTCGGCGGCGTTCTCGTGGTAGACGCCCTCGCCGGTGATCAGCAGCGTGCCGGAGACCGCGCGCTCGCTGTCGGGGGCCAGGAAGGCGACCATGTCGGTCAGCCCGCCCGGGAAGTGGAAGACCTCCTCGGAGATCGCGCCGTCGGTGGCGTCGCGCAGCACATAGGTCACGCCGGGGACGAGGAAGGCGGTGTTGCGGAGCTTGGCGCGCACGCTCTCGGTGTCCAGCACCGCGCCGTTCTCGAAGTAGCGGGCGTCGTGCCAGTACCGGATGGACGTCCCGGTGGGCTCCCCGCGCTTCATCTTGCCGGTGACGCGCAGCCCCGACTGGTGGGTGAACCGCGCGTTGGGGCCCGGCCCGTCGAACACCCCGGGCACGCCGTGCGCGAAGGACATCTCGTGCACCTTGCCGTCGCGCTTGACCTGCACGTCGAAGCGCAGCGACAGGGCGTTGACCGCGGAGGCGCCGACGCCGTGCAGGCCGCCGGAGGTCTTGTACCCCGAGCCGCCGAACTTGCCGCCCGCGTGCAGCCTGGTCAGCACCAGCTCGACGCCCGAGAGGCCGGACTTGGCGTGCACGCCGGTGGGGATGCCGCGGCCGTTGTCGTCGACCTGGACGCTGCCGTCGGCGTGCAGGGTGACCACGACCTTGTCCGCCTCGCCCGCGACGCCCTCGTCGGTGGAGTTGTCCACGATCTCGGTGAACAGGTGCCGCACGCCCCGGCTGTCGGTGGAGCCGATGTACATGCCGGGCCGCTTGCGGACCGCCTCCAACCCCTCCAGATGCGTGAGGTCGTCGGCGCCGTAGAGGGTCTCGGCTGTCACTTTCGTCGCTCCCCGGGGAAATGGCTCGCTGGTCGAACAGGTGTCCAAACTACCCGACTGCCCCGACAGCGGCTCGCAGCCTCGCCGAACCACAGCCCCCGGCATATGGCCAACCGATATGGGCCGTTCGCCGCCACCCCCTGGTAAGAACGGCAAGCCGGAGTACCCGCGCTGGTCTTGACGGGTGATCAGCAGGCTGGTTATGGTCTAGACCAAAGCTGTACTTCCGGGAGGCAGGCGTCCCACTGCTTGCCCGTTTCCACCCCCTGCGCCGGGCACCGGCCCGGCGGAAACGCAGTCCGCCCCCGTGGAGGAGCAGACAATGAAGCACAAGCGCAAGCTCGCCGCGATCGCCGCAGGTGTGGGCATCAGCCCGCTCATCATGGTCGCCCTGCCCGCGTCGCCCGCCGCGGCGCACGGCTACATCTCCACCCCGCCCAGCAGGCAGGCCCAGTGCGCGGCGGGCACGGTGTCCTGCGGGTCGATCAAGTACGAGCCGCAGAGCGTGGAAGGCCCCAAGGGCCAGCGCAACTGCCACGGCGGCGTCGGCCGGTTCGCCGACCTCAACGACGACTCCAAGCCGTGGCGCGCCACCTCGGTCGGCTCGTCGGTGACGTTCAACTGGATCATCACCGCCCGCCACCGCACCACGACGTGGGAGTACTACATCGGCAACACCCGGGTCGCGCTGTTCAACGACAACGGCGCGCAGCCGGGCTCGCGCGTGTCGCACACGGTGAACCTGGGCGGCTACAGCGGCCGCCAGAAGCTGCTGGCCGTGTGGAACATCGCCGACACCGCGATGGCCTTCTACAACTGCGTCGACCTGCAGGTCGGCGGCGGCGGGACCATCCCGCCCACCACCGACCCCACCACCCCGCCCACCACGCCCCCGACCACCACCACCCCGCCTGCCACGGGCACGTGGGCGATCGGGACCGCGTACTCGGCCGGATCCACGGTGACCTACAACGGCGCCTCGTACCGCTGCCTCCAGGCCCACACGGCCCTGGCTGGCTGGGAGCCGGACAGCACCCCGGCGCTCTGGTCCCGGATCTGACCACCCCCGGTGGAGCCCGCGGCGCGGCGGGCTCCACCGGCGTTCCCCCAGGAGTCCCCCATGCGCCGATGCGCGCTGTTCGCCCTGGTCTTGGCGCTTGCGGGGTGCGCTGGCCCGATGCCCGCCGAGTTCGCCCCGACCTCCGGCGCGGCCCTGGGGCACGCGCAGCACGCCCCGGTGTCGACCTCCCCGGTGTCGACCCCGCCCCCCAAGCCCGCCGTGGGCGACTACAACCTCGCCGATGTGATGTACCTGCAGATGGCGATCGCCAACCACAAGCAGGGCATCGAGCTGGTCGCCCTGGCCGAGAAGCGCGCCGTGCGCCCCGAGGTCGCCCAGCTGGCCGCCGCCATCGGCGCCACCCAGCGCACCGAGGTTGACCAGATGACCGCCTGGCTCAAGGGCTGGGAGCAGCCCGTCGAGGTCGACACCAACCCCGACGCGCACGCCCACCACGGCGGCATGCCCATCACCGACCCCCAGTCGCTGGCCGAGCTGGCCGCGATCCCGGACGCGGAGTTCGAGCAGCAGTTCATCAGCGTGCTCACCGGCCACCAGCACAACGCGGTGGAGATGGCCCGCCAGGAGCTGACCGACGGGGTGAGCCCCGAGGTGAAGAAGTTCGCCGACAAGGTGGTGCAGTCCCGCACCGGCCAGATCAGCGCCCTGCTCAACATCAGCGCGGGCTGACGGCATACTGCCGGACGTGACCTGGCCCGTCTCCATCGTCAACGACGACACCACCTCCGTCGCCGTGGTGGCGCACGCCCTGACCGCCGTCTGCGGCCTGCCGTTCGAGCAGGCCGCCGCGGCCGTCCAGCAGGCCGACCGCGCCGGGCGCGCCCAGGTCGCGGCCCTGCCCGACCGCGAGTCCGCCGAGGCCGTGGTGGTCCGGCTCTAGCGCTACGGCATCCACGCGGCGGTGCTGGCGTGAATCCCGATGTCTCGGCGGACTACTTCGACGCCGCGGTGGCCGCCGACGGCGTCGTCGTCCGGATGTCGGACAACGTCGCCGCCACCCTCGCCCACCACGTCGAGAAGCTGGCCCGCTTCCTGGAGACCGGCGCGCTCGACCCGGCCCCCGGCGGTCTGTTCCGCAAGCAGACCACGGCCGAGGAGGTCGTGCGGCGGATGTTCCCCGACGCCTACCCCGACCGCGGCGAGTCCGACGCCTTCCGCGCCCGGCACACCGCCGCGCTCGGCGACAGCGGGCCCGCCCGCCGGTTCGTCCAGCGCTGCACCGCGGCCAGCCAGCACGTCCTGCCGCCCGCCGAGGCCGACGAGTGGGTGGGCGTGCTGGGCATGGTCCGCTTCCTGGCCTTCCCGCGCACCGGGCACCGCGGCGAGGCCACCGAGCTGGTCTGGTTCAACTGGGCGCAGGAGGCGCTGGTCGCCGCGCTGCACCCGGACTGGTTCAGCGGGTGAGCTCGTCGTAGGTGGGGAACCGGTGGGCGATGGAGTCCTCCAGGAAGGACGCGACCCACCCGTCGTCGTCGTGGAAGAAGCGGATCGACACGTAGTCCGGCGTGGTGCCCATGTCGAACCAGTGGGTCGTCTTGGCCGGGACGCTGAGCAGGTCGCCCGCCTCGCACAGCACGGCGTGGACCTTGCCGTCGACGTGCAGGTAGAAGATGCCGGAGCCGCGGGCGAAGAAGCGGTCCTCGTCGTCGTCGTGGGTGTGCTCGGCGAGGAACTTGCCCCGGGCCGCCGCGGCCTTCTCGCGCCACTCGGGGGTGTCCTGCGGGGTCATCGCCACCGCGTCGACGTGGATGTAGCCCTCGGCGGCGATGACGGCGTCCACCTCCGCCCGGTAGGCGGCCAGCACCTCATCCGAGGTGGGGTCGGCGGGCAGGTCCACCACGGGCCAGCGGGCCAGGCGCACGCCGATGCCGGAGAGCACCGCGGTGATCTCGGCCAGGTCGTCGGTGCGGGTCAGCACGGTGCCGGGGTCGGTGTCCGGCCACACGGTCAGCAGGGTCATCGGGCCACCTCCGTGGCGAAGCGCAGCAGCCATTCCAGGCACTCGGCCCGGTGGCGGGCGGTCAGCAGGTCATCCCCCCACACGTACACCCCGTGGCGGGCGACGACCAGGGCGGGGGTGGTCGGGTCGAAGCCGCGCTCGAAGGCGTCGCCGAGCACGCGCATGTCCTGGCTGTTGGGCACCACGGGGATCCGGACCTCGTCGTCCTCGGCCGAGCGGCCGAACCCCTTGAGCATCTCCAGGTCGCGCAGGACGATTCCGTCCGGCCACAGCTCGGCGGCCACCACCGGGGCCAGCATGTGCAGGTGCACGACGGCGCCTGCGCCGGACACCCCGGCGATGCGCGCGTGCAGCCCGGCCTCGGCCGAGGGCCGCAGGCCCGGCCCGCCCGGCTGCTCGGCCACCGGCGCGCCCGCGGCGTCGACCACGACGAAGTCCGTCGCCGCCAGCTCCCCCTTGTCCAGGCCGGAGGCGGTGACCGCCAGCCGCAGCGGCTCCCGGGACAGGGTCACCGACAGGTTGCCCGAGGTGCCGCGCATCCAGCCCAGGCCCGCGTACCGCGCGCTCTCGGCCGCCAGCGCGGCCCCGGCGGCCACCGGATCAACCACGCCGCACCTCGACCTCGTCCAGGGAGGACACCACGCGGTGCGCGCCGAAGTCGGCGTCGGCGTAGGGCTCCCCCGGCCGGGCCACGCCGACGGTGCGCCAACCGGCCTCGGCCGCCGCGTCCAGCTCGGCGGGCACGTCGGAGAGGAACAGCACCCGCTCGGGCGCGGGCCCGCCCAGGCCCTCGGCGATGGCGGCGTAGGAGGCGGACTCGCGCTTGGGGCCCGCGTTCACCGTGTCGAAGTGGTGGCGGAACAGCCCGGTCAGGTCGCCCTCGGTGGTGCTGGAGAAGGAGGCGATCTGGCCAGCGACCGAGCCGGAGGAGAAGATCGCCATCGGCACGCCTGCCGCGTGCCAGGCGCGCAGCCGGGGCACCACGTCCGGGAAGTACTCCGACACCAGATCGCCGCGGGCGTAGCCCTGCTGCCAGATCAGGCCCTGGAGGGTCTTGAGCGGGGTGGCCTTGCGGTCGGCGTCCATCCAGCCGTGCAACACCGCGACGACCTCGTCGGTGCCAGCGGACTCGAGCAGCCCGGCCTCGGCGCGGACCTCGGCGACCGCGGCGGCGACGGCGGGGTCGTCCGGGTGCGCGTCGATCCACGGGCCGAGCCGGGGGCGGGCGTAGTCGTAGAGCACCACGTGGACCCCGCTGGTGGGCATGATCGTGCCCTCGATGTCGAGCACGACCCAGTCAATCGTGTCGGTCACTGCGATCCTTCCCAGTAGCGGTCCAGCGCGTCGGGCGCGAACGGGCCCCGGTCGGTGACGACCGCGGTGACGAACCGCGGGGGTGTCACGTCGAAGGCCGGGTAGTGGCCGCGCACGCGCGTGCTCGCGGTGCGCGTGCCGAGGGTGTGCAGCACGTCGTCGCCGTCGCGGTGCTCGATGGGCACGTCGGCGCCCGTGGCCGCGGTGCGGTCGGGGGTGTGCACCATCGCCAGGTATGGCACGCCGAAGGCGTGGGCAGCCACGGCCAAGCCCAGCGTGCCGACCTTGTTGACCACGCTGCCGTCCGCGGCGACCCGGTCGGCGGCGGTGACCAGCGCGTCGACCTCGCCGCCCGCGATGACGGCCGCGCCCATGCCGTCGGTGATCAGCGTGGTGTCCACGCCCATCTCCGCCAGCGTCTCCGCGGTCAGGCGCGCGCCCTGCAGGTAGGGCCGCGTCTCGGTGCAGACGAACGACAGCGCCTTGCCCGCGCGCTGGGCGGCGGCCACGGTCTCGGTCAGGTACAGGTCGGCCCAGCAGTGCGTCAGCACCCGCGCGCCGTCGGGCAGCAGGGCCGCGGTGTGCTCGCCGAGGGCGCGGCTGCGGTCGCGGTAGGCCGCGTCGCCGCGGGCCGCGCCGCGCTCGGCCGCGCCCACCACGTCGTCGGGGTCGTAGGCGTCGAGGACGAACGCGACGGCCTTGGCCAGGTGGTCGTTGGTCGGGCGCGCGGCGACGATCGCGGCGGCGTCGGCCGCCATCGCCGCCAGCGGGTCGGGCAGGTCCGCCGCCGCCCTGGCCGAGAGCACCATCGCCTGCAAGGCGGCGAAGTACGGCCCGGAGGACTGGGTGACCATGTCCGCGATGGCCTTGGCCACCTCGGCCGCGGTGGTGCAGCGGACCCACACGCGCTCGAACGGGAAGCGGCGGCGGTCGAGGATGTGCACGCCGTCGGCGTCCAGCCGGACGCTGCGGGCCAGGGTGGGCTCCATCGGCTCCATCAGCTGTAGCCGGTGGGCGTGGGCAGCTCGCCGGTCAGCAGGTGCCTGCCCACCTCGGCGGCCTTGTAGACGGCCGGGTCGTGCAGGGTCAGCGTGCGGGCGTTGCGCCAGAAGCGGTCCAGGCCGTAGCGGTTGGCCGTGGCCCGCGCGCCGGTCAGCTCGAAGACGCGGCCGCTGACCTCGACGGCGACCTCGGAGGCCAGCGCCTTGGCCGCGGCGATCGCCAGGCCTGCGGCCCCGCGCTGCTGCGGGGTCAGCGCCGCGCCCGCGGCGTCGGCGGCGGCGAAGGCCGCTGCGGCCCGGTCGACCAGCAGGTCGGCGGCGTCGGTGCGGGCGGTCAGCGTGCCGTAGGCGGCGAGGGTGTGCGGGTCGTCCACGGCGCGCTCGACGCCGGAGGCGGGCCAGGCGCGGGTGAACTGGCGGGTGTACTCGGCGGCGGTGGCCAGCGCGCCGCGGGCGGTCGCGGTGAGCACGCGGCTCAGGACGAGCTGGAAGGCCAGCGCGGGCAGGTTGGCCTGCGGGTAGGTCGGGTCGCCGGGCTCGGGGTGCGCGCCGAGCACGTCGTCGGCGGGCACGAAGACGTCGGTGAACTCCACGCCGCCGCTGGCCGAGCGGCGCTGGCCGAGGTTGTCCCAGTCGCCGAGCGGGCGCAGGCCCGGGGCGTCGCCGGGGCAGACGAAGGTGAGCTTGCGCTGGCCGTGGGCGGCGCTGACGACCAGCCGGTCGGCCACGCTCGCCCCGGTGGCGAACATCTTGCGCCCGCTGACCAGGAAGCCGCCGTCCACTTCGGACATCACCAGGGCCTCGTCGCGCGGGTTGGCCACCCCGGCCCAGAACCAGCCGCGCTCGGCGGTGGCCCGGCGGGCCTCGGCGGCGTACTCGGGCCTGCCGAACAGGCCCAGCCGCCAGACGTGCAGGTAGTGGTAGCCCAGCAGGTGGCCGACGGAGGCGTCGGCCGCCGCGACCTCGGCGAGCACCCGGTGCACCGCGTCCCAGTCGCCCGCGGGCACGGCGAGCAGGCCGTGCTCGCGCAGCAGGTCCACCTCCGCGTGCGGCTCACCGCCCTTGGCCTCGCGCTCGACCGCGTCGGCGGCCAGCGCGCGGGCGACCGCGCGGGCGGCGTCCTCCCACTGGGTGCTCATCGATCCCCTCTCTCGGCGTGCCTCGGAGAGGAAGTATGCCTGCCGCCCCACCCCCGGCCCACCATCCGGACCGGGTGACCGGCGTCACCCCCGCGCTAGTCCACTGTGGACTTGCGCCAGCGGTAGGCGCGCTCGACCCTGGCCACCCGCAGCTCGTACGCCTCGTACCACTGGGCGCGGCCGCGCTCGCGGGTCGCCACGTGGTCGGGGTGCTCGCGCCATCGCGCGATGGCGGGCTCGTCGCGGAAGTACGACACGGTGATGCCCACCCCGTCCCGGGCCGACTCCGCCCCCAGGTAGCCCGGCATGGCCTTGACCAGGGCGAACATCTGCTCCGCCGCCTCGGCGTAGCCCGCGGTGTCGGGGGTGAGCAGGGAGGTGAAGATGACGGCGTAGTACGGCGGCTCGGGCGTGGTGGCCAGCAGGTCCCCAGGGTTCACCCCGCCATCGAAGCCGCGGCGGCCTTCCCGGCGCAAGTGGTCTTCCGGGCAGGTCAGGCCGCGCCGATGACGATCGTGACGTCCTCGTCGGCGAGCACCGCCACCTTCAGGCCGCCCTCGGCGAAGGCCGCGGCGGCGGCCGGGGCCTGGCTCTCGTGGGCCTCGATGAGCAGCCGCCCGCCGGGAGCGAGCCAGCCCGCGGCGCCCGCGGCGACCCTGCGGTGCACGTCCAGCCCGTCGGCCCCGCCGTCGATGGCCACCCGCGGCTCGTGGTCGCGCGCCTCGGGCGGCATCGTCGCGATGGCGGCGGTGGGCACGTAGGGGGCGTTCACGACCAGCAGGTCGACCTGGCCGCGCAGCCGGTCGGGCAGCGGCGCGTACAGGTCGCCCTGCAGGACGCGGTCGGCGCCCAGGTTGCGCCGTGCGCAGTGGACGGCCCGCGGGTCGATGTCGACGGCGGTCAGGTCCAGCGGCCCCAGGGCGGCCTCGACCGCCATGCCCACCGCCCCCGACCCGCAGCACAGGTCCACCACGACCGAGCCGCCCAGCTCGGCGGCGGCGCGCACCAGCGCCTCGGTGCGCCGCCTGGGCACGAACACCCCCGGCTCGACGGCGACCCGCAGCCCGGCGAACTCCGCCCAGCCGAGGATGTGCTCCAGCGGCTCGCCCGCCACGCGCCGGGCGATGGCGGGCCCGGGGTCGGGCAGGTCGAGCAGCAGGGCGGCCTCGTCCTCGGCGAAGACGCACCCGGCGGCCCGCAGCCTGCCGACGGTGGCGGCGAAGTCGCTGCCCACCTACAGGCCCACGCAGTAGAGGGCGAACCCGGCGGTGGCCAGCAGTGCGCGCACGTGGTTGAACCGCACCCAGCGCGGCTCGAACGCTTGCCGCACCGCGCCCGGGTCGGCGATGGACCCGGCAGGCCCCGCGGCGTCGAGGCGGGTGTTGAGCGGGATGTTGACCGTGAAGGTGACCAGCATGGACACCACGGTCAGCACCGCTCCCGCCAGGACGGTGAGCCGGGGGTCGTCGCCCGCGAACTCCAGGACCACCACGGCCAGGCTGCCGACCAGCGAGGCGAGGAACACCAGGCCGAACACCGGGTTCTGGATGCGCCGGTTGACGCGCTGCATGGTGTCGACGAAGGCCCGGTCGTCCACCTGGGCCAGTGCGAGCATGACGGCGGCGGAGAACCCGAAGAACAGGCCCGCGATGAGTCCGCTCGCGACCGTCGTGGTGATCAGGACAACCTCGGCCATGCCGCCTCTCCCCCGTTGTGGACACCCCAACCTACCGTCACCGGAACGGGTGACTCGGACCCGATCGGCGTATGCCCGCCACGCCCCCCGGGTAGGCCCGCGGAACCGGATGAAGGGAGTGAGCGATGATCGACCAGGCCCAGGTCAACCAGCTGTTCGACTGCGAGATGGTCGACGCGCACGGCGAGAAGATCGGCTCGGTCAAGCAGGTGTGGCTGGACGACCGCACCGGTAGGCCGCTGTGGGCCGAGGTGCACACCGGCCTGTTCGGCATGAAGGACACGTTCGTGCCCATCCAGGAGGCCCGGATGGGCCAGGGGCAGGTCATCGTGCCGATGGACAAGAAGCAGATCAAGGACTCACCGCACATCGACGTCCAGGGCGGGCACATGTCCGACGCCCAGCAGGACGAGCTGTACCGCTACTACGGCATGATCCCCACGGCCAGCACCGGCGAGCACGACCGCCTCCCCGGCGGCCGCCAGGGCCAGGCGACCGGCCGCGCCACCGACCAGGCGACGGGCCGCACGGACCAGGCGACTGGCCGCACCGGCCGGGCCGAGCAGACCACCGGCCGGGCGACGGGCCGGGCCGAGCAGGCCGCGGGCTCGACGACGGGCCAGGAGCAGCGCGGCAAGGACCGCGGGCGCGGCATGACCCGCCACGAGGAGGAGCTGCACGCGGGCGTCCGCGACGTCGAAGCGGGCCGGGTCCGCCTGGTCAAGCACGTCGTGACCGAGCGCGAGGACATCAGCGTCCCCGTGACCCGCGAAGAGGTCCGCGTCGTCCGCGAGCCGATCGCCCCCGGCCAGCCCGCCGAGCCGGACGCCTTCACCGAGGAGGAGGCCGAGATCACCCTCCACCGCGAGGAGGTCGTCGCCGACAAGACGGCCCGCCCGGTCGAGCGCGTCCGCCTGGAGAAGCAGTCGGTCAGCGACCAGGAGCAGGTCAGCGGCGAGGTCCGCAAGGAGCGCATCGACGTCGAAGACGACACCCACCGCACCAAGCGCGACAACCGCAAACGCTGACCAACCCCCAAGCCCGACCGTGGCCGCGACCCCCGCGGCCACGGTCGGCGCGTCCTGGGTCCTGCCGCGGGCGACGCCGCCGCGCCCCGACCATCCATCTGGGAAGTGGCAGGCCAGCCCCACCGCCACGTCCCGCGCGCTCAGCCGTTCAGCAGGGCCGTCGCGGCGTCGGCGGCGGCTGAGCCGGAGGGCCACCATTCGCCGTCGCGGGCCTGGTACGGGTACCAGCGGCCGTCGCGGCCCAGGCGGACCTGGGCGTGGCCGATGGTGAGGTGGTTGGCCTTGACCTCGGGCGTCCCGTCGGCCACCGAGGCCACGGCGTCGCGGGCTCTGGCCAGGTCGGCGGCCGGGGGGCGCCAGGTCGCCTCCAGGGTGCGCAGGGCGGGGAGGCCGCCCTGGCGCCAGGCCGCCACCGCGCGGTCGAGGTCCGGGCGGGCCTGCCGCAGGCGGTCGCGGGCACCGGGGTGGACGGCGGCGAAGCGGACCACGTCGTCGGCGGTTCCCAGCACCTGCGCCTCCCCCGCCAGCAGCTCGCGGGCGCGCACGGCCGCATCGGCCGCGAGCAGGGCCAGCGCCTCCGGATCGATCCCCGGAGCGGCGGGCACCGACAGGGGTGCGGGCGGTTCGTCGGGCACCGGGGGCGGGTCGGGCAGCGGGGCCGGGGTCGCCGCGAACGCCTCCGCCGCGGGGGCGCCCTCGGCGGTCTCCGGGGCCTCCACCAGGAACTCCCGGTCCCGGCCGCGGATGAGCAGCAGCACGAACGGGTCCGCGTCGAGCAGCCAGGCCGCCTGGTAGGCCACGGCGGCGGCGTGCCTGCACGGCAGCTCCCAGCCCGGGCAGCCGCACTCGGAGTCGAAGTCGCCGATGCCCGGCAGCAGGCCCACCCCGGCCGCGGACGCGGCGTCGGCCAGGGTCGCGGGCATCTCGCCGTCCAGCAGCGCCGCCAGGTGACCCGACTCGGCGGCCACCTGGCCCGCGAACCGGTCCCACTCGGCGTCCGACAGCACCGTCACGCGCAGGACCGTGCGGTAGCCGGTGTCATCCACGGGGTCGTGCACGTGGGCGGAGAGCATGCCCGCGCTGGCGGTGATGGGTCCGACCTGGCCGGTGCGGGCCAGCCGCCTGCCGAGGCGGAGCTGGTCGTTGTCCAGCGCGCTGTCCTCCAGCCCGGCGATCCACGCCCGGCCCCACCAGGTGCGGGCGAACTTGCCGGTGCCGGGCACCGGCGGGAAGGCGGGGAAGCCCCGCGCGGCCTCGCTCACGCCCCACCCCGCAGTTCCACCAGCGCGGCCAGGTCCGCGTCCGACAGCTCGGTGAACGCCGCGTCGCCCGAGGACAGCACGGACTCGGCGAGGTCGCGCTTGCCCGCAAGCAGGGCGGCGATGCGGTCTTCCAGGGTGCCCTCCGCGATCAGCCGGTGCACCTGCACCGGTCGGGTCTGGCCGATCCGGTACGCCCGGTCGGTCGCCTGGTCCTCCACCGCCGGGTTCCACCAGCGGTCGAAGTGGACGACGTGGTCGGCGCGGGTCAGGTTGAGCCCGGTGCCCGCGGCCTTGAGCGAGAGCAGGAACACCCCGAACTCGCCGCGGCCGAACGCCGCGACCAGCTCCTCGCGGCGCGCCACCGGCGTGCCGCCGTGCAGGAAGCCGGTGGGCACGCCGCGCTCGCGCATGCGCCGCTCGATCAGCCGCGCCATCGCCACGTACTGGGTGAACACCAGCACGGCCCCGTCCTCGGCGCGGATCGTGTCCACCAGCTCGTCGAGCAGGTCGAGCTTGCCCGAGCGCCCGGCCAGCCCGCCCGCGGTGTCCTTGAGGTAGTGCGCGGGGTGGTTGCAGATCTGCTTGAGCCCGGTGATCAGCTTCATCACCAGCCCGCGGCGGGCCATCCCCTGCGCCCCGCCGATCTCGGCCATCGCCTCGCGGACCAGCGCGGTGTAGAGGCCCGCCTGCTCGGCCGAGAGCGGCACCGGCCGGTCGGTCTCGGTCTTGGGCGGCAGCTCCGGGGCGATGCCCGGGTCGGACTTGCGCCGCCGCAGCAGGAACGGGGCGATCAGCCGGGCGAAGCGGCGCGCGGCCGCCGGGTCGCGGTCGCGCTCGATCCGGTCGGCCCAGCGGGCCCGGAACGCCGCCTGGGTGCCGAGCAGGCCGGGGGTCGTCCAGTCCAGGATGGACCACAGCTCCGAGAGGTTGTTCTCCACCGGCGTGCCGGTCAGCGCCACCCGCGCGGTCGGGCGCAGCGCGCGCAGCGCCTTCGCCGTGGCCGACGCCGGGTTCTTCGCGTGCTGGGCCTCGTCGGCCACGACCAGGTCCCAGCGGTGCGCGGCCAGCCGGTCGAGGTCGGCGCGCAGCGTGCCGTAGGTGGTCAGGACGAAGCCCTCGTCGGCGGTCTCCCGGGCCGCGCCGTGGTAGCGGCGCACCGGGACGCCCGGGGCGAAGCGGCGGATCTCCCGCTCCCAGTTGCCCAGCAGCGACGCCGGGCAGACCACCAGCGTCGGCCCGCTGCCGCGGTGCAGGTGCAGGGCGATGAGGGTGATCGTCTTGCCCAGGCCCATGTCGTCGGCCAGGCAGGCGCCCAGGCCCAGCGAGGTCATCCTGGCCAGCCACCGCAGCCCGCGCAGCTGGTAGTCGCGCAGCGTGGCGGCCAGGCCGTCGGGGGCGGGCACCGGCTCGGCCCCGGAGTCCGGGTCGGCGATGCGGGCGCGCAGCTCGTCCAGCCAGGCGGCGGGCTCGACCTCGACGTGCTCGCCGTCGACCTCGGCGGTCCCGGTCAGCGCCATGCCGAGCGCGGCCATGCCGTCGACCGGCTTGAGCTCGCGCTCCCTGGCCCGCCGCTGCGTCTGCGCGTCGACCAGCACCCAGCCGTCGCGCAGGCGCACGACCGGGCGGTGGGCCTCGGCGATGCGGTCGAGCTCCTCGGGGGTGAGCGCGCGCCCGTCGAGGGCGATGCGCCAGTCCATGCCGACCGACGACCCCAGCCCGCCCGACGCCCGCCCGACGGCGACCCGGGCCGTCAGCCCGCCCAGCAGCTCGCGCGGCCAGTGCACGTCCACCCCGGCCGCGGCCAGCCGGGGGGCGGCGGCCATCAGCTCGTCGATCTCGGCGTCGTCGAGCACCAGCCGGTCGGGGACGGGCTGGCCGAGCAGCCGGGCCAGCGGCGGCCACTCCCGGGCGGCGCGGCGCAGCGCCGTGGTCACCTCGACGCGCGCGGTGCGGCCGAGGTCCGCCCCCGCCCACACCTGGGCGGCGTCGACCACGACCGAGGGGTCGGCCAGCGAGTGCGCCTGCACGACGGCGTGGAAGGCGCCCGCCGCGTAGTCCCCGCCCGGCACCTCGGCCCGCAGGGACACCCGCAGACCCGCGTCGAGCCCGCCTGCCACCTCGTCGGCCCACTTCCGCAGCCGCGGCGCGCGGTGGGCCGAGCGGGCGGCGTAGAGGGGACCGCCCGCGACCTTGACCGCCGCGGCCGTGCGCGGCATGCCGTCGACCACGGCGTCCAGGAACTGCCGGACCAGCGCCTCGGCGTCGGGCAGCCGGTCGCCGGCCACCGGCAGCGCGCGGGCGCTGGCCGGCATGGCGGCGGCCAGCTCGCGCACCCGCGCGGCGTCGCCGACGTCCAGCGGCCCGGCCCGCCACACGTCCGCCCCGCCGGGGCTGAGCGCGGGGGTGATCCGGCCGCGGGCGACCAGGTGCAGGGCCAGCAGCACGGCGGCGCCCCAGAAGGCCGCGGCCGGGTCGGCGTCGGCGGCCCGGCGCGCGCGGGTGAGCACGGGGACGGCCTCGGCGACCGGCAGCACGGCCACCGCGACGGTGCGCGGCTCGGGGTCGAGCAGGGTCAGCTCCTCGGGCCTGCCCGCCGCGGCGTCGCCCACGAAGGCGACGACCCCCGCGCGGGCGGGGTCGCCGGGGCGGAAGACGGCCTGGCTGCGGGCCAGAGCGGCGGCCACGTCGGCCGGGATGGTCTGCACGGACAGGGATTCTCCCCTTCTCCCGATCAGTTGGGTCGCTCGCCGAGCCACTGGACCAGTTGGACCGTGAGCCCGTTCGGGTCGGTGACCTGGCAGAGCCGCTCCCCCCACTTCTCATCCACCACCGGGCCGACCGCGACCCCCGCGCCCGCGAGCCGGTCGGCCTCGGCGCGCACGTCGGCCACCTCGAATGCGATGATCAACCCGGTGGCCCCCGGCGTCCCGGGCAGCAGCGCCAACTCGAAGTCGGCGTCGTCGTGCAGCAGCTTGGCGATGGAGTCCTCGACCATGACCGGACGGAAGCCGAGGTGGTCGATGTAGAACGCGGCACCGCCGCGCACGTCGCGCACGTGCGCCGCCAGGGTCACCCGTCGAACCCGCATATACCCTCCCCCTATCAGTACACCGTACGACTCGTACAGTGTACCGTACACTATACGAACGGTGGTGCGCACATGGCCGAGAAGACCGAGCGACGTGATCCCGCTCGCACCATGACCCTGCTCTGGCGCACGCCGGGCGAGCCGGGGCGCGGCCGCAGGCCCGGCCTGACCGCCGACGCGATCGTCAACGCGGGCATCGCCCTGGCCGACGAGGCGGGCCTGGCCGAGCTGTCCATGCGCCGGGTCGCCGAACGGCTCGGCGTGGGCACCATGTCGCTCTACACCTACGTGCAGAACAAGGCCGACCTCATCGCCGCCATGCGCGACCAGGTCGTCGGGGAGGTCGACGTGCCCGACCCCGGCGGCGAGTGGCGCGCCGAGCTGAGCGGGTACGCCCGGGGCCTGTGGGCGCTCATGCACCGCCACCCCTGGCTGCTCGGCACCCCCATCGCCCACGAGCTGGCCGGGCCCAACGAGACCGCGCGCATGGACGCCGTGCTGGCCATCGGCGCGGCGGCCGGGCTCGCCGAGCCCGACATGCTCGGGGTGTACCTGCTGGTCGACGCCTACGTGCGCGGCCTGGCCTGGATCTCGGTGGACACCCAGCAGGCCTCAGCCCGCAGCGGGATGAGCGAGGTCGAGTGGTGGACCGACAAGGAGGCGCTGGTCAACGCCTACGTCACCCCGGCTCGGTTCCCGGCCATGACCGCGGTCGCCGCTTCCGGGGCGTTCGCCACCGACGGCTTCGAGTTCGGCCTGGCCCGGGTCCTGGACGGGATCGCCGCCCACCTCGGCGGGCAGTGATCGATCCAGCACCGGGGGTTCCCAAACCGGGAGCGGGGATCGTAAGCTGGGAGCGCTCCCAAACCCTCATCGCCGAGTGCTCGGAGTCGATCGTGCCCCCTGCCACCCCCGTGCCACCCCCGGTCCGCCGCTCCCGGCGCAGCGCCGTCGCCGCGGGCGCCGTCGCCGCGGCCACCGCGCTCGTCGCAGGCGCCGCCGCCCTGGTCGGACCCACCGCGTCGGCCGCGGCGCCGGAGTTCTACGTCGTCCCGGACACCTCAGCGGCCCGCTGGGTCGCGGCCAACCCCGGCGACCACCGCGCCCCCGTGATCCGCGACCGGATCGCCTCGGTGCCGCAGGCCAAGTGGTTCACCACCACCAACACCAGCACCGTGCGGGGCCAGGTCGAAGCCTTCGTCGGCGCGGCCGCCGCCGCGGGCAAGATCCCGATCATGGTCGTCTACAACATCCCCAACCGCGACTGCGGCGGGCCCAGCGGCGGCGGCGCGCCCAGCCACGACGCCTACCGCGCCTGGGTCGACCAGGTGGCGGCGGGCCTGGCGGGGCGACCGGCCTACATCGTGCTCGAACCGGACGTGCTGCCGCTGATGAGCAGCTGCCAGAGCGCCGAGCAGCAGGCGCAGACCCGGGCGTCGATGGCGTACGCGGGCAAGCGGCTCAAGGCGGGCTCCGCGCAGGCCAAGGTGTTCTTCGACATCGGCCACTCCGCGTGGCTGACCCCCGGCGAGGCGGCCAACCGGCTGCGCGCCGCGGACGTGTCCAACAGCGCCGACGGCATCTCGACCAACGTGTCGAACTACCGCGCCAACTCCGAGGTCATCCCGTTCGCCAAGGCCGTGCTGAACAACCTCGGCGACAGCAGGCTCACCGCGGTCATCGACACCAGCCGCAACGGCAACGGCCCCGCGGGCGACGAGTGGTGCGACCCGCCGGGCCGCGCGATCGGCGTGCCGAGCACGACCCAGACCGGCGACCCGAAGATCGCGGCCTTCCTGTGGGTGAAGCTGCCCGGCGAGGCCGACGGCTGCATCGCCAGCGCAGGCCAGTTCGTCCCGCAGCGCGCCTACGAACTGGCCCAGGCCGCACCCCCGACCACCACGAACCCGACCACCACGACGACGACCTCGAACCCGCCGGTGGGCTCGTGCAGCATCACGCACCGGATCGTCAACTCCTGGTCCGGCGGCTTCACCGCGGAGGTCGTCATCACCAACGGCGGCAGCGCGGTCAGCTCGTGGACGGCGGAGTTCACCGCCCCGGGCGTGTCCCTCAGCAACGGCTGGAACGGCACGTGGTCCAAGTCCGGCGACACCATCCGCGTCACCAATGCCGCGTGGAACGGAAACCTCGCCGCAGGCGCCACCGTGACCCTCGGCTACAACGGCACCGGCCCAATCCCGACGACGACCAACCACAAGCTCAACGGCGCGCTCTGCGGCTGAGGCACCGCCCGCGCGCCCGCCCAGGGGGCCCGGCTCAGCACCCGAGCCGGGCCCCCTCCTTGGGCGTCCTCAGTGGCCTGTCAGCTCGGCCCGCTGCCTACGCCCAGCCAGCGCAGGGCGTCGGCGACAGTGGGGACGACGGGGACGTCCGGGGGGAGGGGGCGGTCTACGACGACCACCGGGATGCGCAGTTCGCGGGCGGCGGCGAGTTTGGCTGCGGTGAGGGGGCCGCCGCTGTCCTTCGTCACCAGCACGTCGATGCGGTGGTCGCGCAGGAGCGCCAGCTCGCCGTCCACTGTGTACGGTCCGCGGGCGAGGATGACCGAGGAGCGGGGCGGCAGTGGCGGGTCGGGTGGGTCGACGCAGCGGATGAGGAACCACTGGGGGTTGGCGGCGAAGGCGGCGATGCCCTGGCGGCCGCTGGTCAGGAAGACGCGGTCGCCGAGGTCGCCGAGGAGGTGGGCGGCGGCGGGCAGGTCGGGCGCCCGGTGCCACACGTCGCCCGGTCCCTCGGTCCAGCCCGGTCGGCGCAGCAGGACGAGCGGCACCCCGGCCGCGGCCGACGCCGCGGCCGCCGACGCGCTGATCCGCTCGGCGAACGGGTGGGTCGCGTCGACCACCGCGTCGACGGACTCCCGGCGCAGCCACTCGGCCAGCGCCGAAGGACCGCCGAAGCCGCCGACGCGCACCTCCCCCACCGGGAGCTTCGGGTTGCGCACCCGGCCGGCGAGCGAGGTGATCACGTGGTGGTCGGGGTGCAGCGCGGCCGCGAGCGCGCGGCCCTCGCCGGTGCCGCCGAGGACGAGCACCCTCACCCGCGGTCCCGGGCGGCGGAGTACAGGTGGCTGTCGCAGAAGTCGCCAGCGGCGAGCGCCCGGCCGACCATGATCACCGCGGTGCGCCGGATGCCCGCGGCGGTGACCGCGGCCGCGATCGTGCCCAGCGTGCCCCGCAGCACCAGCTCATCGGGGCGGGACGCCCGCGCGACCACGGCGACCGGGCAGTCCGCGCCGTAGTGGGGGATCAGCTCGGCCACGACCTCCTCGATCCGCTGCACGGCCAGGTGCAGCACCATCGTGGCGCGGCTGCGGCCCAGGGTGGCCAGGTCCTCCCCCGGCGGCATCGGCGTCGCGCGGGCCGCCGTGCGGGTCAGCACCACGGTCTGGCCGACCCCCGGCACGGTCAGCTCCCGGCCCAGCGCGGCCGCCGCGGCGGCGAAGGCGGGCACGCCGGGGCACACGTCGTAGGGCACGCCCGCGGCGTCGAGCCTGCGCATCTGCTCGGCCATCGCGCTGAACACCGACGGGTCGCCGGAGTGCAGCCGGGCCACGTCGTGCCCGGCGGCGTGGGCGGCGACCATCTCGGCGACGATCTCATCCAGGGTCAGGTTGGCCGTGTCGACCTTGCGGGCGCCGGGCGGGCAGGCGTCGAGCAGCTCCACCGGCACCAGCGCCCCGGCGTACAGGCACACCGGGGACGCGGCGATGATGTCCCGCCCACGCACCGTGATCAGGTCGGCTGCGCCGGGCCCGGCGCCGACGAAGTGAACGGTCACATCTCCTCCTTGACCACGCGCCACTGGGTGACCGCGCGCTGCGGCTGCCACGCCGTGAACCCGCCCAGCCGCCCCGCCCGCTCCACGGCGATCCGGGTCAGCGTCCCGCCGACCTCGCCCCGCCAGCGCGCCAGCAGCGCCTCGGACTCCAGCGTCACCGCGTTGACCACCAGCCGCCCGCCGACGGGCAGCGCCGACCAGCACGCCCCCAGCACGCCCGGGGCCGTCACCCCGCCACCGACGAAGATCGCGTCCGGCCGGGGCAGCCCGGCGAGGACGTCCGGGGCCGAGCCGATCACCAGGTCGAGCCCGGGCACGCCGAAGGCGGCGGCGTTGCGCGCGGCGCGGGCCGCGCGGTCGGGCCGCGGCTCGACCGCCACCGCACGGCAGGCGGGGTGGCTGCGCAGCCACTCGATGCCGACGCTGCCCGAGCCCGCGCCGATGTCCCACAGCAGCTCGCCCGGCTCCGGGCCGAGCGCGGCCAGCGTCACCGCCCGCACCTCGCGCTTGGTGATCTGGCCGTCGTGCTCGTAGGCGTCGTCGGGCAGGCCGGGGACCCGGGGCAGCCGCCGCGCGCCCGCGGTCGCCACGCACCGCACCGCCACGACGTTCAGGGCGGGCGCGGTGCCCGAGTAGGTGTCCGCGGTCGCCTCGACGACCGATTCCGACGGCCCGCCGAGGTCGGACAGCACCGTCAGCGCGCTGGGGCCGAACCCGCGCTCGCGCAGCAGCGCGGCCACGGCGGCGGGGGTCTCCCCGGAGGCGCTGAGCACCAGCACCCGCCGACCGGGGTGCACGGCGGCGTGCAGCCGCTCGACCGGGCGGCCCACGGCGCTGACCACCTCGACGTCCTGCAGCGCCCAGCCCAGCCGCGCGCACGCCAGCGACGCCGACGACGGGTGCGGCAGGACGTCCACCGGGATCAGCGCGCTCAGCTCGACGCCGATGCCATACCACATGGGGTCGCCGCTGGCCAGCACGCACAGCCTGCGGTGCGCGTTGGCCTCGACCAGCCCCGGCAGCGCGGGCAGCAGCGGCGAGGGCCACGGCACCCGCTCCGCGGTGACCGCGGCGGGCAGCAGCCCGAGCTGCCGCGCCGACCCGACGACCACCTCGGCCCCCAGCACGGCCTCGCGGGCCGCGGCCGAGAGCCCCGCCCACCCGTCCGCGCCGATCCCCACCACCGTCACCACGGGCGCACACGCTAACCGGCGGCCGGAGATCCACGCCACGTGGCTTGGCCCACCCCCGCCCGGTCTGACACGATGCCTTGCGAACGAGCAGGGTGTGCGAGGAAACCGGTGCGAATCCGGTGCGGTCCCGCCACTGTGACCGGGGAGCGCCCCTCCCCCGCGTGCCACCGGGCGACCGGGAAGGCCGGAGCGGGCGCGGCGATCCGGGAGCCAGGACACTCGGCCCTGCGTGATCACGAACCGGGCGCGGACCCGGAGGAGTGAGGACTGCCGCATGCCCGCTGCCGGGTACCCGTTCTCGGCCGTCGTCGGCCACGACGACCTGCGCACCGCGTTGCTGCTCAACGCCGTCCACCCCGGGATCGGCGGGGTGCTCGTGCGGGGCGAGAAGGGCACGGCGAAGTCGACGGTCGTGCGGGCGCTGGCCGCCCTGCTCCCCGCGATCGCCGTCGTGCCGGACTGCCGCTTCGCCTGCGACCCCGACGCCCCCGACCCGCGCTGCCCCGACGCCCCGCACGCAGGCCGGGCCGAGCGCGCCGCCCGGCTGGTCGAGCTGCCGGTGGGCGCGGGCGAGGACCGGCTGGTCGGCTCGCTGGACCTCGAACGCGCGCTGCGCGAGGGCGTGCGCGCCTTCCAGCCCGGCCTGCTCGCCGCCGCGCACCGGGGCGTGCTCTACGTCGACGAGGTCAACCTGCTGCACGACCACCTGGTCGACCTGCTGCTCGACGCCGCGGCGATGGGCCGCGCCCACGTCGAGCGCGAGGGCGTGTCGGTCTCCCACGCGGCGGCGTTCCTGCTGGTCGGCACCATGAACCCCGAGGAGGGCGAGCTGCGCCCGCAGCTGCTGGACCGCTTCGGGCTGACCGTGGAGGTGCGCGCCGCCCGCGACGTCGACACCCGCGCCGAGGTCATCCGGCGCAGGCTCGCCTACGAGGCCGACCCGGTGGCCTTCGCGCGGTCCTGGGCCGCCGCCGACGCCGAGCTGGCCGACCGCATCGCCGCCGCCCGCGCCGCCCTGCCCGGCATCGCCCTGCCCGACGCCGAGCTGCGCCGGATCGCCGCCGTGTGCGCCGCGTTCGACGTCGACGGCATGCGCGCCGACCTGGTGGTCGCCCGCACGGCGACCGCGCACGCGGCCTGGCGCGGCGGGGACCGGGTGACCGCGGCCGACGTCGAGGTGGCCGCCCGGCTGGCCCTGCCGCACCGGCGCAGGCGCGACCCGTTCGACGAGCCCGGCCTCGACGACAAGCAGCTCGACCAGGCCATGCGCGATGCGGCCGAGGCGGCGGACGACCCCGAGCCCGAGCCGGACCCCGACCCGCCCGCAGGCGCCCCCCGGCCCGACGAGGACGGCGGTCCACAGGAGACGGAGGCCCCGCCCGCCCCGCAGGGCGACGGCGAGGGCAAGCGGGCAGGCGCCCCCGACCCGGCGTTCAAGGCCCGCAGGCTGGAGATCGCGGGCGTCGGCGAGGGCGCGCCCGGCCGCCGCTCCCGCTCCCGCGCGGGCGGCGGGCGCACGCTGCGCGCCGCGAGCCGGGGCACGGGCGTGCACATCGTCGGCACGGTGACCGCCGCCGCCCCGCACCAGCGGGCGCGGGGGCGCACCGGCACGGCCCTGGAGCTGCGGCCGGACGACCTGCGCCGGACGGTGCGGGAGGGCCGGGAGGCCAACCTCGTGCTGTTCGTGGTCGACGCCTCCGGCTCGATGGCCGCCCGCAAGCGGATGACCGCGGTGACCGGCGCCGTGGTGTCCCTGCTCCGCGACGCCTACCAGCGGCGCGACAAGGTCGGGCTGATCACCCTGCGCGGCAAGGAGTCGACGCTGGCCCTGCCGCCCACCTCGTCGGTGGAGGCCGCCGTCGCCCGGCTGCGCGACCTGCGCACCGGCGGCCGGACGCCGCTGGCCCACGGCCTGCTGACCGCCCGCCGCACGCTGGCCGCCGAGCGCCTGCGCGACCCGCGCCGCCGGGCGCTGCTCGTGCTGGTCACCGACGGCCGGGCGACCGTGGCGGCCCGGCCGGGCGGCGACCCGCTGGCCGACGCCGAGCGCGCGGCCGCCCTGCTCGCCGGTGACGGCGTGGCCGCGGTCGTGGTCGACTGCGAGGGCGGCCCGGTCCGCCTCGGCCTCGCCGACCGGCTGACCACCGCCATCGGCGGCACCGGGGTCCGGCTGGCGGACCTGTCGGCGGACGCGGTCGCGGGCGTGGTGCGCGCGGCCCGCGCGGCGTAGGGAGGACGCGATGCCCCAAGGCAAGCCCGAGGTCGTCCCGCAGGACGGCATGACCACCCGGCAGCGGCGCAACCGGCCGCTGCTGCTGGTGCACACCGGGGAGATGAAGGGCAAGTCCACCGCCGCGTTCGGCCTGGCGCTGCGCGGCTGGAACCAGGGCTGGGACATCGGGGTGTTCCAGTTCGTCAAGTCGGCCAAGTGGCGCGTGGGCGAGGAGTCGGCGCTGCTGGCCCTGGGCAGGCTGCACGAGCAGACCGGCGAGGGCGGCCCGGTGCAGTGGCACAAGATGGGCTCGGGCTGGTCGTGGTCGCGCAAGCAGGGCACCGAGGTCGACCACGCCGAGGCCGCGCGCGAGGGCTGGCGGGAGATCGCCCGCAGGCTCGCCGCGCAGCAGCACGACCTCTACGTGCTCGACGAGTTCACCTACCCGCTCAAGTGGGGCTGGATCGACGTGGACGAGGTCGTCGCCGCCCTGGCCGGGCGGCCGGGGCACCAGCACGTGGTGATCACCGGCCGGGACGCGCCCGCCGCCCTGGTGGAGGCCGCCGACCTCGTGGTGAGCATGACCAAGGTCAAGCACCCGATGGACGCCGGGCAGAAGGGGCAGAAGGGCATCGAGTGGTAGCCCGGCTGGTCATCGCCGCGCCCGCGTCCGGCAGCGGCAAGACGACGGTCGCCACCGGCCTGATGGCCGCCCTGCGCGCCCGCGGCCACCGGGTCGCGCCGTTCAAGGTGGGGCCGGATTACATCGACCCCGGCTACCACGCGCTGGCCACCGGGCGGCCGGGGCGCAACCTCGACCCGAACCTGGTCGGCGAGGACCGGATCGCCCCGCTGTTCCGGCACGGCTCGGCCGGGGCGGACATCGCGGTCGTCGAGGGCGTCATGGGGCTGTTCGACGGCCGCATCGAGAACGGCTTCGGCTCCACCGCGCACGTCGCAGGCCTGCTGGACGCGCCGGTGGTGCTGGTGGTCGACGCGCGCGGGCAGAGCAGCAGCATCGCCGCGCTGCTGCACGGGTTCCGGTCGTACCGGCCGGGTGTGCGGCTGGTGGGGGTGGTGCTGAACCAGGTGGGGTCCGAGCGGCACGAGGAGGTCTTGCGGGCGGCGTGCGAGGACGTCGGGCTGCCGGTGCTGGGGGCGCTGCGGCGCGCTGGGGCGGTGGACGTGCCGTCGCGGCATCTGGGGTTGGTTCCTGCTGCGGAACGGGGGGCGTCGGCGGTGCGTGCTGTGGAGGCGATGGCGGAGCTGGTGGCGTCCTCAGTGGACTTGGCCGCGGTGGTGGCGGCGGCTTCGGATGCGGCGCCGGTGGGGGGTTCGGTGTGGGCGGCTGAGCGGGAGGTGGAGCGGGGGTCGTCGGTGGTGGTCGCGGTGGCTGGCGGGCCTGCGTTCACGTTCGGGTATGCCGAGCATGTGGAGTTGCTGGCGGCTGGTGGGGCTGAGGTTGTGGTGGTGGATCCGGTGCGGGATGCGGAGCTGCCTGCTGGGGTGGCCGGGCTGGTGCTGCCTGGCGGGTTTCCGGAGCAGCATGCTGAGGCGTTGGCCGCGAATGCGCGGCTGCGGGAGGAGGTTGCGGCGGCGGTGCGGCGGGGGGTGGTGGTGCATGCGGAGTGCGGGGGGTTGCTGTATCTGGGGAAGCGGTTGGATGGGTGGGAGATGTGCGGGGTGTTGCCGGTGGCGGCTGAGATGAGTTCTCGGCTGGTGTTGGGGTATCGGGATGCGGTGGCTGTGGCCGAGTCGTGTCTGTATGCGGTGGGGGAACGGGTGACTGGGCATGAGTTTCATCGGACTCGGACTGTGCCTGGGTGGGGGGATAGGGCGGCTTGGGGGTGGGGTGGAGGGGTGGAGGGGTTTGTTGTGGGGGGTGTGCATGCGTCGTATCTGCATACGCATCCGGCTGGGCAGGTGGGGGCTGTGCGGCGGTTTCTGGCTGCTGCTCGGGGGGTGACCTCGCTGCCCTGCTGACGGGTGGGTCGGGTGGTCTCGCGGCTTCCGGCGGTGGGGGCAGCGGCTGGTTGCGCGGCTGTGGCCGGTGGGTGCGCGGCTTGGGTGGGTGGTCCGATGGGGTGAACTCGCATTCGCGGGGACCCCTAAGCGAAACGCCGCTTGGGCGTGAAGGCGGTGAAGGCGGG